>JBCCQM010000025.1:0-57121 GCA_039024335.1 Myxococcota bacterium | reverse complement strand
TGCACGACCACGTACACAATCCAGACCGCGCCGCTGTCGGTGATCTGCAGCTACACCGACTGAGGCGGGTCAGGGCACCGCCACCAGCGTGGTCACGCCTGAGGGATCACGCAGCGCGAGTGCAGCCGAACACATCTCATCGGTCACGACCGGCGCGGGCGGCCGAGCATGTAGCGGCGATCGACTGGTCGACGCTGAAGCTTGAGCCTGGAAGCCACGCGGGACGCTCGGGATGGAGCCCAGCTCCTCCAGCGGCTCATGAACTGGCTCGGCGCGCTTGAGGAGCTGGAGCTAGCGCAGTTTCGTGCCATTCTGAAGGAGCGAGCACCCGCCGCAGAGTCGATCACGATGACCATCGCTGAACAGATTCTTGCCGAGGGCCTGGCCAAAGGCGTCGCCCAGGGAAAGGCCCAGGGGGTTGTCGAGGGGGAGCTTCGCCGGGCTGGCGCCTCTATCCTGACGGTGCTTGAGGCGCGGGGGCTGAGCGTGCCCGCAGAGGTTCGTGCGCGGGTCGAGGAGTGCGAGGATCTGGGTGTCCTGCAGCACTGGTTAACGCGCGCAGTTGCTGTTGCGTCGGCGGACCAGATCTTCGAGGGGTAACCCCTTCCCTAGCCTCGCGTTATGTCTTGGCGAGGCACGTTTCCTCCGGCACGTGCTGCCACTCGAGCGCGTCGCGGCGATCGGCTGGTCGACGCTGAAGCTGGAGCCCGGGACCTACGTCGATCAGGCGCTGGCGGACCAGCACAGCGACGTGCTGTTGCCGGCGACCGCCCAGGCGTCGGACGAGCGCGTGCTTGTAGTCCTTGAGGCTTCGCGAACGCGACTTCGATGGTCGGCAACCTCAAGGCCGTCCTCGACCTCGACCGCTGCGAGGTCGAGGTCATGAGCGTGAACGAGTCGTGGGCTCGACACTGGAGGCCTAGTCCGCCCGTTGCTGATCGCGATCTTCGGACGGGGCAAGACAGGCTTCTCGTCCCCCTTCCAGGGGAGCCTATCTCAGAAAATCGTTATGGTGCCACAGCCTGCAACGCCGCAGAAGCCTTCTGTCGAGTTACAGCCAACTTCTCCCAAACAAATAGGAAGAAATAAAGAATCGCAACGAAAGTTACATCCTGGTTCATTCAAGTCAGCCTCAACTCGCACGCAAACACCCTCGGCCAGCGGTTGCTCCGGGTCGACGGCGCAGATCAATCCGGAACCACAAGCGCCATCCTGTCCGTTCTCAGGCGTTCCATCGAGAAAACACGGTGTTCCCGGGGTGAGTGGCGCCGATGAGTCCACACACCTCAACCCAGAAAACTCCCCGTGCATCTGCGGGTCGTACGGGACGCAAGCTCGGTTCTCCCCACAATCCATTGGTTTCAGGTAGAAGCATTCGTAGAACTCCTTTCCAGTCGGCTCCTGCCAAGTGTCGCTCGTCTCGGACGTCGACGACGGACCTGTGTCGTGATCCCCCCCGCCACTCGATGACGACGCTGCGGATGTTGACGTAATTGTCGGCGAAGACGCCTGCGTTGCCGCCGATGTGTCTGCAGTTGACGGATCCGATGTCGTTATTCCGTCGTCGGAAGTGTCACTCTGCGGCAGTGCCGCCTGGGTTGTTGATGCTTCGGACTCACCGTCTGAGGGGATACGGCTCATGCATGCGCTGCAGGCGAAAACAGCGAGCGCCGACGCCCACGCTCGTAGTGTGATGGCGCTAGTAGTCCGTTCCATTGAAGGATGCCTCGTCCCAGAAGCGTTGCGCGAGCGTAAGACCGAAGGTCAGAAGGTATTGAAGCGCAAGATCGTCATAGTGCCCCGGTGAGCAATTGTCGCTCCCCGCATACGCGTATGGGCATACGTCAATTAGTGCTTGGAATGAGTCCATCGTGTGCGGCTTTGCCCCGCTGCTATCGGTGCGAAAGTCCCAGAACGTCCGGCCCCAGTCGAGCTCGACTCCGAGGCCGCTGCATGCGCTGCCGCTGCAGTTGAGTTGGTTCTCGATCTCTTTTGATCCGTTTTCAATGTTGATCACACCGTAGGTACTGAGGTTGGTCACGTTGCCGAAGGCGACGATGAAGCCGTTCACGTTGAAAGGCCTTCGTACTGTGCGCAAGACTGCCACTCGGGGGAGAGAATTGTGTGTGATGTCGGTCCGCCGGAGCCATAGCTGCAGCCGAGCAGCGTGTTTAGGTTCGACGTTTCGTTTCCTTCCACCACGAAGGCGTGCCCTAGTTCATGGGAGAGCGTGTACTTGCCTCTCGTCCTCCGTGGACAAGAGGGAGCAGCTTGGTCCCTCGCAGCTGGATTCGCCTGGCACCACCTTTCTTTGGGAGACGGCAGGTTACGGGGCTGGTCAGGGATTGAGGCAGCACCACGCAGAGCAGGCCGGGATTCCCTCCTCGCAAGGCTCCCAGTCTCCATTGCCATCCTCCGGAAATGTGTTCAGAAGCTCGGGGTAACCCTCGAGAAGTTCAACTCCGCGTTCGGTCTCTCGGTAAAACAGAGAAATCGTTCCTGTGCCATCCGGCATGACGTCATAAGAATAAGATCCTTCAACACAGCTACCTACCCAGGCAATATGCTGCTCTATGTAGGCTGTAAAGATGCACCCTCCCTGACGCCCCGTCCCCTCTCCACTGCATAGGTCTTCCCCGGAGTCTGCGGATGCCATCTGAGCCCAGGTGCAGAACTCATCAAGGCTCTCCCCGGGGATATTGATTTCCATGCATTCCTCTTCCGTGAGCGCCGTACTGCATGCTTCCGGTGATGGCACGCTGGCCTCAGGTGCGGTCATTTCCGTGACGTCATCATCGAACTGTGAAGATGTCTCGAAATCGCCATTTTTTGACTCACAAGCTCCGAAACCTACAAGAACAGCAAGGAGCCCAAGCCTCGCCCCAAGGCTGTCCCCAGTGGATTTCGATCCGCATGCGCGCTTTCTGGTTTGGAAAGTAGTCATTCTCGTCGTCCATCCTGCCCGACCGAAGAGCTGTCAGCACTCCAGGTTAGGCTATACAGGTGCGCACGAATGCTCTTCCGGGGCAAAGCAGAACTTGGCATCGGGCGCACAGGCTGCAGTCGATGTGCAGCTGCAGCTGTCAAAGAAGTCTTCGCACACATCAATGTCGCGCACGCACTCCTTGGGGAGACAGGCTGACAGGTCTACGCACTGTTCTCCGTCGGGGCAGTCGTTCTCGCCTTCGCATCGCGGCCGGGGGCAGCCGAACTCATCGTATCTTGCGTTCGGTCCACAAGCGTCAGGGTTTGGAGGGAGGTCGCCGCAGGTCGATGGTAGCGTGCACGTCGAATACGAGTTCGGCTCACATGTGATGAGGATGGAGGTCGAAGCGTCGGATGATGTAGCGTCCGATGTCGAAGCGCTGGATGAGGTAGCGTCCGATGTCGAAGCGTCGGATGAGGTGGCGTCGGATGATGTAGCGTCCGACGAAGCTTCAGAAGGTGACCCGGCGGCCTCCGTTACTGCCTCGGACGTGCCTTCTGACGATGGCTTTTCGTCGACAACTGCCGGCGTACATGCCACGGTGGACACAAGTATAAAGAGTGTAAAACGCTTCACAGGTGCTCACTCCTTCAAAGTTGCTGGCATTGTAGGAGGGTCCATTGCGCCATCTCGGTCATCATCCTCTGCAAGGATTGTGACGTGTACCTTCGTCATGCGACCTCCGCAGCCGGCGTCATCGCCTTCGATGCTCGAGCCGCCTCGTGCCTGGAGAACACGGCGCCGTCCCAGTTCAGGAACGTCGACGTGGACGCATAGGTCGGCGAGACGAACAGCGCCGGCCCCTCGCCAAACGCGATCGCCCCCCGAACCCACTGCACCGTGGGATACGTGGGGGAAAGACCCAGCAGATGTCGAGCTCGGGGCTGGTCTCGCCCGCGAGGGAGCCATCGCTGCCGTGCCAGAGCGACAGCCAGCTCGAGCCGACCGTCTGGTTTCCGCAGGGCGTCATGCGCTCGTCGTGGTGGGCAATCGCGAGTCCGGCCAACCGTCGCCGTCGTTGCGCCGGGTGGCGGCACGCAGGCGGGCTCCGCAGACCCCGTGCTCGCGTCGCCCGAGGTCTGCTCGCCGTCATCGGACGCTCCGGTCTCGTCGGTCGAGCCCGAGCGGGTGGACGCCTCCGACGAGGCGCTGCCCGGCTCGGCCGCGCCCGATCCGATGGATGCGTCCGCCGCACCGGCACCGGTCGACGTCACCGCGGCCGCGCTGGTCGTGGCCGAATCATCGGACGCAGGGCTCTCTTCGGAGCCGCCCCCGGATACGGCGACCAAACCGAGGACCATCCGCGTCCACCGTCGATCCATCGGGATCGACGGTACCACGCGGGTCACGGACTCAATCGCAGACCAGGCGACGCGAAATCTCCATGTCGGTACACGTCCAGCAGCACGCCTCGCAGCCGAACGTGTAGTCCACGCCGACGCCCCAGTCCTTGCCACCGGCCGTGGACGCTCCGTAGCAGACCTTTTCGCCCGCAGCGCACGTCACCTCGACGACGGCATCGGGGCCTTCGTCTTCGATCAACCGCCACAAGTCCTCCGAGGGCCACGCGCGATCGCTGTCGACTCCATGAATGCGCAGCCGGGTCGACTCTCCATCGTCGCATGCGTCCTCGAAACTGAAGCGAACGGTCGCGGCATGCGCCGACGCTGGCGTGACGATTTGCTGAAGAAGCGCCTCACGAAGCTCCTCTTCGTCTGCGCGGCCATCGACGATGAAGTCAATGAAGGGCCCTGCCGGCCATCCGGCGTTTTCCAGGATCGAGCGCGTTCTCTCGGCAACCTGCCGCTCGAGATACTCCGTCGCGAGGCGTTCAGAGGTCCCTGTAACGAGGGCGTCGAGAGCACCGAAGAATCGATCGCGTGCGCCATCGATGTTGCCCTCGATGCTGATCGCGAGCTGCTCGATCACGACGAGCGCATCATCGAGTTCGGCCTGCAGCAACAGCGCCGAGTTCCGCAGCTCCCGGAGCAGCTCGACCTCCTCCTCGGTAAGCCTCGAAAGGTCCTCGAGGATGTCGAGCTGCATGAACGCCACCGCTGCGTCACTCCCGGGCACGATGCCTTCTGGGAGCGGAGACACCGCGACGACCCCAGCCACCGCCGCTAGCAATGCGTCTCGGTTCGCGCGAACTCCGTCGATCTCGGAGCGCAACGTGTCACGGTCCTCCTCGTACTCCGACATGCTCTCCTGAGCCGACAAAAGACGCTCTTCGGCCGCCGCAAGGTCTGCCTTGTAGGACTGCATGCGTGAGTCATTGTCCATCAGGACAGCGATGGAACACAGGGAAGGGTTCGACGTGAGCACGCAGATGATCAGATTCCTCTGAAGCTGGTCTTCGAGTTCCTCGCGACAGTCCTGAATCTGCTGCACCAGCCTCTCGATCTGCGAAAGCGTCGCGGCATGCTGGTCCTCGGCCTCGGAGATGTCCGCCTCGAGGCTCTCGATCGCAGCCTCTCCAGCATCGATGACGTCCTGCAGCGCGTCCGCGATTCGCTGCGCGTCTTCGGGAGACAGGACGCCGGCGCCGTCAGCCTTGCCGAGGGCATCGAGGTTGAGTTCGAACGCGCCCTCGGACTCGGGAACGGGCTCGGGCCCGGACGCACAGGCGCTGGTCAGGAGCAGCGCGGTGCAGAGCGCAGCCGCGGCGCGAAACGAACGAGAGGGGAGGAAGACGTTGTGGGTCATCGGTCGGGTCTGGGGGGGTTAGAGCCAGTTGCGGATTTCTTCGGCAACGATCGGGTCCACAGACTCGTCGAGCCGACGCTGAAGTTCGTCGCGCGCCTCGGGCACCGGACCGAGGACGCGGGCCGCCGTCGCGGCCGTGCGGGCGTCGTCGTCGTGGAGCGCATCGACCACCAGCGTGCGCAGGTCATCGCGCTCGCTCAGATCCCAGCCCTGCAGCCCATCGATCGCAGCCGCCTTGGCCCACCCGGGGTTGTCGTTGGCCAGGACGTTTCCCAGGATGAACTCCGAGCCCGCCGAGGGGAACATCTTCAAGGAGGCGAGCGCGCGCGACCGAACCAGCACCGACGGATCGTTCATCGCAAGCCAGTGGACGCCGCGTTGTCCGTCAACATGAGCCTCGATGGTCTCCCTCGACGGGAGGTCATCGACATGCCGCGCCGAGTACAGAGAGCGCAACGCGGTGATCGTCTCGTCGGGCACCGGGACCGGTTCGGGAAGTGGCGCAGGTGCGAAGCGGGGCGGCACGCGGGCCGCAGAAGAGTTGGATCCGCCGTCGCACGCGAAGGCGCCGACGCAGAGCAAGACAGACAGAATAAACGCAGAAGACGATGCAGATGGCATGACGAAGCCCCTCACTCGGAGACCGGGCTGAAGAAAAGGACGTCGCTTTGCGACGCGCTCATCGTGGATTGAGAGAAGGACGCCGACGTCCAGAACATGACGTTGGCACCGTCGGGGCACTCTTCGGCCGCGAGCTGCCCGTCACCATTGGCGTCGTCGGCCAACGTGCATTCGGCAGTGTCATCGACGACGTCGTGCCCGCTGCCGTCCGATTCGCTGGTGTGAAACAAGCCGAGCTGATGGCCGAGTTCGTGGGCGATCGTCTCGCCCATGAGCGTGGTGTTGACGACGCCGTCCACGGTGCGGTGAGACGTAAGCGCCACGACGACGCCGGACCCCGGCGTCTGTGGAATGCCGTTGGGACCAGGGATCCCCGCCGCAACGCCCAGCACGCCGGGCGCGTCCGTGAAGTCCTCGATGAAGTAGATGTTCATTGCGCGCGACGAGCCCTCAATGGGCGTACTGCGCAGGTCGTTGAGCGCGGCACCGTTCGACGGAACGAACGCGCCCGCGTCCGTCGTGACGTCGAAGAACTCGATGTCGGCCAACGTGCCGGCACCATTGTCGACGTAGAGCGCATCCGCCACGCCGAGCGCGGCCTCAATGTCTTCGAGAGACACACCGACGTTGCCGACGCGGATCGCGTTGACGGTGAGTCGTCCGGCGGGGTCGAGCAGCGCATCGCCGCGCCGACTCGCGATCCTGATCTCGCCTTCGCTGCCCCGCACGTCGCCTTGCACGACCGGCAAAACGGCAAGACAGCCCGCGACCGGCAGGGTGTCCGGGCTCATCGGCAGCGTGAGGTTCGCGGTCACGCCAGGGAAGTGCTTGAGCGGCTGCTCGCCCAGTCCCCCCTCACCAGGGAATCGGGCATCGATCAGCATCTCCCCGCCGTTCGCGACGCCTGCAAAGGCGATGACCTCGAAGTCCGCGGTTGCGACGAGCGACAGCGAGAGGATGTCGTCCGGCAGGCGGAAGACCTGGGGTGCGGGCACCGTGGAGTCACAGGCCTCGTCGTATTCGCTCCACGCGAACGTGAAGGCGTCCACGGCGTGCAGTTCGGCTCCGCCGAGCACCGGGGCGTCGTCAGGGCAGGCGAGGAGCGCGTCGATGCCGGGAAATGCACACGTCGGGGCGGGTTCGCCCGAGCTCGAACCGTCGACGGCGTCGGTGTCGGTGAGCGAGTCGTTGCCGACCGTGGTCGACCCCGCGGGGCCCGTGGTGCTGCCCTGCGAGTCGTCACCCGTGACGCCGGCGTCCGATTCCCCGGCGGGCGGCGAGTCGGTCTCTGAGGCCTCACAAGAAGCCAAGAGGCACGCCAGCGCGGTCCACACGATTGGTTTGAGAGGCATGGGGGGCTCGTCGACCCCCCGCCGCTGCGGTGGAGTCGAGACGAGGACACCGACCCCGCACGATGTCGCAGCGCGCCGCGTTTTTTTTCTGAAAAAACTTCAGCGCTCGGACGTGGCCAGGCCGCTGAAGCTGACGCTCAGCTGCGTGTGCAGGAGCTTTTCGACCATGCGGGCGTCGACCGTGTTGATGCCCAGATCGGCCTGCAGCCGCGTCCTCGCGCCCTCTTGGAGGGCTTCTCGGGCCTTGTGCATCCAGCGCGCGGCCGTGGACCGATGCACGTCGTAGAGCTTCGCGATGACGTCGATGCCGTGCCCATCGAGCAGCTGCATCTTGAGCAGGGTTCGGTCCCGTTCGCCCAGCGCGCGGCAGGCAGCGCGAATCGCCACGGAGAACGCACCGCGAAACCGGGCCTTGAGCAGCTCGAGCTCGATATCGAGGGTGTCGGCCGCGAGCACCAGCTCCGCCAGCGGGTCCTCGCCCTCCTCGGGGCCCATCCGCCGCTCCTGTCGCCGCGCGCTTCGCCGCAGGTTAAGAGCCGTCCGGATGGCGCTGACGTTGACCCAGCCCAGCAGCGAGCCCCGCCCGCGAAACTCCTTCAGCTTGGCGTCAGCACCCGTCAGCAGCCGCGTACGGAGCTGCTGCTTCACCTCGTCGATAGCATCGGGGCGGGTCTCGATTCGTGCGATCGCGGGCCCAACGCCCTGCATGATGTCCCGCTCGAAGACCCGCAGCGCGGCACGGTCTCCTTGCAAGCAGGCGTGCGCGAGCATCATGTCGCGGAGTCCCTCGGCCGTGGCCGATGCGGCGTGTTCCGAGGCGTGGTCTCGAAACGCGGCATGCGTGGTTTGGATGTTCGGCCATCGCGCACACGCCTCGCTCCAGGCTTGCTCGACGGCCTCGCTCACGGGCCGAGTGTAGCAGCTCGAGGTTGACAAACACGTGTGCCTGCTACGCTCCGCGGCCGTGACGGATCCCGGCCAGTGTCTCGATGAAGACACGCTGCAGGCGTGGGTCGATGGCACCCTGCCCGCCGCGGACAAGGCACGCGCGCAGGCTCATATCGAAGCGTGTGAGGTGTGCTTCTCGGCCGTGGCCGAGGTCCATGCGCTCGTCGGAGACCAGCAGGCCCACGACACACGCAGGTACGTGCTCGGCGTGGAGCTCGGTCGCGGTGGCATGGGCGTCGTCTATCGCGCTCGTGACCAGCTGCTCGATCGCGACGTCGCCGTGAAGGTGCTGCACGGCGGATGGGATGACCCCGGGCTCCGCGAGCGACTGCTCGAAGAGTCCACCGCGATGGCCCGCCTGCGGCACCCCAACATCGTCGCCGTTCACGACGTCGTTCTCGACGGAGACGACGCGTTCGTCGTGATGGAGCTGGTCGATGGGCAGACGCTGCGGCTGTGGTCCGAAGCGGCCAAGCCAGGGTTCGACGCGGTGCTCGACATGTTCGAGCAGATCGGTGAGGGACTCGCCGCCGCACACGAGGCCGGCGTCGTTCACCGCGACTTCAAGCCCGACAACGTCCTCATTGGCGCGCGCCGGCGGCCGCAGATCGTCGACTTCGGGATCGCGTCCACCCTCCGCAGCGACGCGCCCTTCGCCGGCACGAAGGGCTACATCGCACCCGAGGTCGAGGCGGGACGCGGTGCGAATGCTCGGGCCGACCAGTACGCGTTCTGCGTTTCGCTGTGGGAGGTGCTCTTCGGCGGCCTGCCCGGCACCGCAGAAGCTCCGCGCGTGCAGGGCCGGGTGCGCCGCGTGCTCGAGCAGGGCCTCGCGCCAAATCCTTCCGCGCGGTTCGAAGATCTACCGTCGCTGCTCGCGGCACTCCGCCGGGCCCGACGATCCCGGCGTCCGTGGGCGGTCCTCGCAGCCGCCGGCGTGGCGGGAAGCGTCGCCGCGGGCCTGCTGTGGAGCCCGCCGCAGCCGAGTTGCCCGCCCCTGCACGTCGAGAGCCTCTCGGAGGGAACGCTCGCCGCCATGACCGACGCGCTGCGAAAGCGGGATGGATTGCGCGGCGGGCTTCTCGCGAAGCAGGCCCAAGATGACGTCGAGCACATCACGGCTCGCCTGCAAGACGCGGCCGAAGAAGTCTGCAACGCCACGACCGAGGCTCCCAGCGTGCGGGCCTCAGCGAGGGCATGCATCGAAGACTCCGCCGCGCAGCTGTCGTTCATCCTCACCCGCGCGGACCAGGGCGACTTCGCGCCTCTGCCCGAGTTGCTCAAGCTTCCCAACCCCGAGTTCTGCATGACCGACGCCAAGATGCGGACCCTGACGTGGCCTGCAATGCAAGAGGCCGTCGCAACCGCGACCGTCCGGGCAGACCTCGCCGAAGCAGCCGTCCGGGCGCGTTTGCCCGACCCGGCCGCGGCCGAACCAGCCCAACGCGTGGTCGCGCGTGCCCTCGCGTGGAACCGGCCCGACCTCGCCGCGCGGGCCCATGCGGCAATGGGGCAAGCTCTGTGGGACGAAGACCCCGAGGCGGGGCGCGAGCACTTCGAGCAAGCGACGCGCCTGGGCGACATCGCCGGACAACCCGTCCTGCAAACTCAACTGTGGATGACCTGGGGCCTCCTCGCGCAAAGTGCTTGGGACGTACAAACGGGAAACCAGTGCCTGGCAGAGGCCCGTAAAGGCCTCGAACGCATATCTGCCTCTGGAATCCGCGACGCGGTCGCAGCTCGCGTTGCGGTGTTGTCGATGGTGTCCGACTTCAACGCTGGAGACGTCGACCACGCCCTCGCTTCGCTGGACGAGGCGCGCCGCCTTTCACGAGCGCTCCCCCAGCAGGTCCCAGCGTTCACCGAAATTGCCGTGGTCCTCGGGCAGCTCGAGGGCGATCTCGAGAGCGCTGCCCGGGATCAGAGCGCCCTGACGGAGTGGCACCGCGCGAACGGTCTCACCTCGGCGACGAAGCTTGCGCGCATGCAGGCTGTGCTCGCGGAGCTGCAGTTCAATCTTGGCTCCGTCGAGGATGCGACGCGTACGATCGACGATGCACGGACCCTCGCTCTCGACGCCAACACCCCTCGAATACAGCGGCTCGAGGTCGACTCGATCGCGGCGCGAATCGCCGCCGCGCGCGGAGCCTTCGCCCATGCTGCCGACATTCTCGCGCCTCACCTCAAAGCCGCGGAATCGGCCGATGAAGACTCCCTCGCGGGCGAGGTGACCATCGCATGGGGTCAATCGCTGCTTCTGCAGGGCCGGTACGCCGAAGCCGATGCGGCGTTCATTCGCGGTGCCACGCTGTCGGGGTTCGACGAGCCCGAGGCAAGAGGTGCCGCAATCTTGGCTGCAGCGCCTCGGGCCATTGCGCTGCGCCGCGGTGGGCAACCGGAACGCGCACGTTCGACCCTTGCCCCGGTTCTTCAGTGGCACGAGGCCAACTACCCCAAGGTGCTCAGCACGCGACGCGCCTCGCTGACCATGGCGTGGCTCGACCTCGATGCGGGGCAGGCCGAGCGCGCGCGCGAGGGCTTTGCCCGGCTCCGCACGGTGCTGAACAACCCCATGGACCGCGCGTGGGCCGACGTCGGGTTTGCCAGCGCGTCCAGCCAAGTGCGCGGCGCTGCCGGCGATGCCGAGCGTGCGCTCGTAGAACGAGCCGCGGCCACGTTCGAGCAGTACGCAGAAGCGCGTCGGTACGAGCTGGCCACCTGCGAGGCCTGGCTGCGTGAACACCCGTGACCGGCCGCAGGACGGTGAGACACGCAGCTACAGCGACGGCCAGATCGCGAAGAAGAACACGATCAGCATCAGCAGGCCGATGCCCGTGATCGCGGCCGCCTGCGAACCCGCGTTGGTCTTGCGCAACCCGACCATCACGTGGGCGGCGAGGCCGTAGATCACCGGGGCGATCCACAGCGCGCTCAGCTGCACGAGCGCGGTCTCGGAGAAGCTGTCGAAGAAGACGATGTACAGAAGCGCGGCGGAGCCTCCGCCCGCGGCCAGGCAGATGTTCGCCACGCGAAGGGTCTTGGCGTGCGCGGGCGTGAGCGCGGCCGAGGTTGGGTGCGCGAGGGCTTGGACAGGATTGGTCAGGATGCTCCGCGCTTCGCTGGCGGTCCGAACCCGCTTGCCGACGATGGGCTCGAGCATTCGATCGAGCGCCGCCCCCACGCCGGGTGGCAACCCGGGCGCGACCTGCTGCAGGTTCACCTTGCCGGTCTGCTCGTCCAGCGGCATGTCCTCGGGCCGAACGCGCGTTGCGACCACGAGCGTGGTCATGCCGAGCGCGTATAGGTCGCTGGCGGGCTGGCTCTGGCCCATCATCTGCTCCATCGGGAAGTAGCCGAAGGTCCCCACGGTCGTGGACCCCTCGCGCGCGTGGTTTTTGATCGCGCCGAAGTCGACGAGGTGCGGCTCGCCGTGCGCGTCGACGATGACGTTGGCGGGCTTGATGTCGCGGTGAATCACGGGCGGCTGCAGGCCGTGCAGGTACCCGAGCACCTCGAGCAGACGGTCGAGCAGCCGGACGAGCGCGGCGCCGTCGAGGACCTGGCCCGACGCGATGTGTTCCTCGAGCGAGCGGCCCTCCACGCGAACGTAGATCGACACCAGCGAGCCTCGATCCAGCTCGGCAAGCGACGCGACCGGGTGCGGCGCCGACCCGTCGTGGGCAAAGAACTCCAGGTGCGCGGGCACGTTCGGGTGCGACAGCGACGCCAGAACGCGCGCCTCTCGCTCGAACAGCTCCAGCGCCTTCCAGTCGTCCATCCGCTGCAGCTTCAGCTGCTTGACGACGACGCCGGCGCCATCCTCGGCGGTGGCGGCCCATGCGTGGCCGAAGCCGCCCTCGCCCAGCGGTCGATCGAGCCGATAGCGTCCACGTTCGCCCTGAACCCACAAACCGGCGCGAAGCTCGAGACCCTCGGCAAGCACGGACGCAGTGTCGCACCCCCGCGGGAACCTCGCTTTGCTACTTGTCGGCCGGATTCAATCCTGCCATACCCATCGTCATGTTCTCCCCGACGGCTCTCGCAGTTCTGGTCTCGCTTGCCTTCGCAACCGGGGAGGCCCAACCGATCGAGCCGCAGCAGATCTACGGGGGCGACTACGTCGACACCTGCGGGTGGCCCTCGGTCGTGTACCTCAGCGGGGGCGGTGGCGCGTGTACGGGCACCCTGATCCACCCGCGGATCGTGCTGACCGCAGCGCACTGCGTAACCCAAGACATCCCCAGCGCGGTCCGCTTCGGTGAGACCGCCCAGTCGGCGCAGCAGCTCAGCCAAACCATCACCTGTCGCCAGGGGCCAGGGTGGAACGGCGCCACGAACCAGGGCGAAGACTACGCGTACTGCCTGCTCGACGCGCCCGTCACCTCCATCCCGATCATCCCGGTCGTCAACGGATGCGAAGCGTCCGCCGTGTATCAAGGCGCTCGCATCATGCACGTCGGCTTCGGCCGCGAAGAGGACGGCTCGAGCGGCCGTAAGAAGATGCTCGAGCTGAACATCAACGCCATCACGGCGAGTGGTGAGCTCATCTCGGGCACGCCCAACGAGATCATCTGCAACGGAGACTCGGGCGGCCCCACGTTCGTTTACCTCGACCCCGCGCAGGGTGGCGACGGCAGCTGGCGCGTCGCGGCGATCCACTCGTGGGCCCAGGGCGCCGACCCGGTCGACCCCAACTGCCAGAACGCGGCGGGCAGCGTGCTCGCCACCAACGCCATCACGTGGATCGAAGAGGATTCGGGTATCGACATCACCCCGTGTGCCGACGGCGATACGTGGAGCCCCACGGCGCAGTGCGGCAACATCCCGATGGATCCGTGGGCGATGGAGGGCGGCTACCCCAACTGCAGCTCGCCTGAAGTCGTCGAGTGGGCTTCGACGTGCGGCGCGGGCCTGGACGCCACGCCCGACGACGCCGCGCCCGTCGTCACCGTGCTCTCTCCCAACGCCGGCGACTCAATCGACGCCGACGGCACGGCCGAGGTCGAGGTGGCCGTGGACGTGACCGATGAAGGCTGGGGCGTGGACACCGTGTCCATGACGATCCGCTCGGTCGCCACGGGCGACGAGCAGCAAGACGTCCGCAACGAGTGGCAGTCGTGGTCGTGGAACCTCGGCCTCCCGCCGGGCTCCTACGAAGTCATCCTCACCGCCACCGACCACGCGGGCAACACCTCGCAGGAGCAGGTCGTCTGCTTCGGCGTCGGCGAGCCGGGCTGCGAAGAGGCAGGCGGCGACGACGGCTCCAGCGGCGGCCTCTCGGGCGGCACGGGTGGAGGCGACGACGGCGACGGCGATGGGGGCGACGACGGTGGCGGTACCTCCGGCACCTCCGCGAACGACGACGGCGGAGGCGATGACGACGGAGGCGACGGCGGCAGCTCGGGTGCGGCCGCGGACGGCTCAGGCGACGGCGGTGGCTGCCGCATCGGTGGCTCGAACGGCTCGTTCGCGCTGTGGCTGCTCGTCCTCGCCATCCCGCTTCGCCGCCGCCGCTGACGGCGAACGGCTCAGTCGAACACGACGGTCTTGTTGCCGTACACCAGGACGCGGTCGTCCAGGTGCGCCCGAACGGCGCGGGCCAAGACCTGCTTTTCGAGGTCCCTCCCCTTGCGGATCAGGTCCGACACCGCGTCGCGGTGGGTGCAGCGGGCGACGTCCTGCTCGATGATCGGGCCTTCATCGAGATCGGCCGTGGCGTAGTGGGCGGTGGCCCCGACCAGCTTTACGCCGCGCGCGTGGGCCTGATGATACGGGCGCCCGCCGATGAAGGCCGGCAAGAACGAGTGGTGAATGTTGATCACCCCGCTGGGCCGCGCCGCGATGAAGCGGTCGGAGAGGATCTGCATGTACCGCGCGAGCACGACGAGATCGATCGACGCGTCCTCGAGCAGCGCCAGCTCCTTCTCTTCCTGCGCGGCCTTGGTGGCCTTGGTGATCGGGAAGACGTGGTACGGCACCTCGAACTGCCGGGCCACGGGTTCCAGGTCCGGGTGGTTGCTGACGATCATCGCAACCTCGCACGCCAGCTCCCCGGCGCGATGCCGGAGCAGCAGGTCGTAGAGGCAGTGGTCGTACTTCGAGACGAAGATCGCCACGCGCTTGGGCGCGCCGTGCCAGCGTAGGTCCCACTCCAGGCTGAAGCGCTCCGCAGCCTCCTCGAGCGCGCGGGTCAGCGTGAGCCGGTCGGTCCGCAGCGTGCTCGCGTCGAAGCGGATCCGCTGAAAGAACTGGCCGGCCTGCTCATCGCTGTGCTGGTCGGCGTCGAGGATGTTGGCCCCGTGCCCGTACAAGATCTGTGCAAGCGCGGCGACGATCCCAGGCTGATCCGGGCAGCTCATCAACAGGGTTGCGGTCGCTTCGGACGACACCATCGCCGCAGCGTACACCGTCGCCTTCGTGCGTGAGCCCTTGCCCGCAGTTATGCTGTAGGCCGAGACACCGTGAAGATCACCACCCACACGACCGATCGGTTGGTCTTCGAGCACAACTCCATCGCGCTCGGGGTGATCATCGTCCTCTTCACCGCCGGCGGCATCGCAGCGGGCATTGCCGCGCTCACCATGCATCAAACGCTGAGCTTCGATGACGACTTCATCCGCCTCGGCATCGGCATGATTCTCGGCTTCCTCCTCGTCGGGACGCTGGTGTTCGGGGCCGCCGTCCGCAAGCGCCGACTGATCTTCGACCGCATCGCCTCGGAGATCACGGTGGAGTCTCTCGGCCTGTGGAAGAAAGCCCCTCGCCGCTGGCCCCTGCAAAGCATCCGCAGCGTCAAGGTCTCCGAGACGTATCTCGGCGGGACGAAGCGCGTGCACTCGACGGAGTTCACGTTCGCCGATGGTTCGACCGGAAACGTCGGCTCGATGGACCCGCCCACGGTCGGGGCCATCGAGCGCAACGTCGCAACGATGCGCCAATGGCTCGCGAACGCAGGCGTGCAGCTCAGCGGACCGGCTTGATCGTGCAGGCGTGCCAGTCGAGGTTGCCGCGGCCCTGCATGAAGACCTTGCGCGGCGTCCCGGTGCTGGTCGAGCTGAGCCGAACGTGCGTCACGCCTCGCACGATGGTGACCGAGTGGTTGCTGTGCACCTTGCCGTTGGAGTAGTCGATGAACTCCACGCGACCCGATCCCGTGAAGCGGCAGTCCAGGTCGTAGGTCTTGCGTGCGGCGCCCTTGAAGTGCAGCCACATCTGCGACTTCGAGTCGAGCTGCGCCCGGTTCTCGGCGGGCGCAATGCGGGGCGCGCGGTGAATGTCCATCGACACGCCCGACGCGTATAACGAGCGAACGTCGACGGTGCGGGTCGAGGTGAGCCCGGTGTCGACCGGGACGGGGTTCTTCGGAAAGGTCTTGCCCGGGGGCTTCTTGGGCAGTTTGAAGGGCGCAGCCGTGGCGGTGACGCTGAGGCAAAGACCCCCGAGGAGGCCCATCGCGGCAAGTGCAGTCCGAATCGAGGGTCGCATGCCCCGGTGGTCGATCCGGGGCCGCAAAACGTTCCCGACGTTTTCGCTTACTGCCGCGCGACGGCGATCGTGAAGAACGAGGCCGCAAAGTCGCAGAACTGCGGCAGGTCGCCGTAGTCCCGGGCACTCGCCACCCACGCGTCGACCGTGGCACCTGCGTCCGACGCCGCGTCGTGGGCTCCGTGGAACACGGTGAGCGGTGCGTCGAGGTCGAGGTCGATGCCCAGCCACATCTGGTCGCCGCAGGGGTCGACCATGCCGAACGGCCCCTTGAGGGTGAACGGCCCGCAGTCTTCGTCGGACAAGGCCATTCCGAACGGAAGCTCGAAGCCGGGGCCAGGCTCCAGCACGGAGCTGCTCACCAGCCCGAGCTCGAGGCCGTCGGTCTGGAAGTCGAACGTTGCCCAGAAGTCGGGGAAGCCCAGCGGACCCACCGCGCGCCGCAGCTGCACGGCAACCGGTTGCGCGTCGCTGGGCAGCGTGAGCACGGGATCGGCGTCGACCATGAACACCAGGTCGACCGACGGGCAGTCGAGGCGGATCTCGGTGGGGTCGCTCGGGGCGAGCAACGAACACGTCTCGTCGAGGTCGGTGGGGATGTCGTCGGGGTACACGCCTCCGGGCACCTGAACCGACCAGGTCAGGACGAGCTCTCCTCCCTCTTCGCACGCGAGGCCAGTGCCGCCGCCGCTGCTCGACGAGTCCTCGCCGGTGCTCGTCGACCCCTCGCCCGTGGTCGTCGACCCATCGCCGGTGGAGGAGCCCGAGCCCGTCTCATCGGCGGCACCGCTGGACGACGACGCTGCGCCGCCGCTGCTCGAGGCGCTTGCCGAGGTGGTCTCACCGGACGCGTCGGTCGTTGCCGCATCGCCGGTCGTTCCCGTCGCGACGGCGCCACCCGTCGACGACGTGCCACCGCCGTCCGTGGTGCTCGCATCGTCCCCACACGCCATGACGGCGAGAAGGGGCAGTGCCGCAAGAATCCGCTGGGCTGGGTGGCGCATCGCGGCGGAAGCTAGGGAGCAGCGCGGGGGTTGGCAAGCTGCTCGCGGGCCGGCTTGGTCCGGGACAGCCGAGCGCGCAGTCGCAACGTCCCCGGGAAAGTGACACCGAGGACATGCGCCGTCGGGCGCCGTATGATGAGCCCATGGGAAAACTTGTTGCTTGCCCGGCCTGCAGTACGCACGTGCATGCCGAAGATTCCACGTGCCCGCATTGCGGCGCGTCCATGCGCTCCAGCGCTGGCACGATCACCCGTACCGCGGGCGCCGTCCTGATGGGCCTGAGCCTCGCCGCATGTCCCGCGAGCGATGACGGCGACGACACCGCCGGCTCGTCGAGCGAAACGGCGGCCACCACGGCTCCCAGCGGCGGAGACGGCAGCTCGTCCAGCGCGACGGCCAGCACCACCGACCCCGGCAGCACCGGCAGTGACCCGGGCAACACGACTGAAGACCCCGGCAGCACCAGCTTCGGCGGCGAGCCTGACTATGGCGTTCCTGAGACCTTCGGCACCTCGACGGGTGGCGACGAGTCGGGCTCGACGGGCGGCAGCGGAAGCACGGGCGGAAGCACTGGCGGCAGCACTGGCATCGGCGAGCCCGAGTACGGCGTACCCGAGACGACGGGCTGAGCGTCAGCCGGGGTGCGCGGCGAGCCAGCGCTGGACTTCATCGCGGATGGCGATGAGGTCCTCGCCTTCGTCGGTCACCCCCTCGAGAATGGAACGGGCCTGCAACGCATCGGCGCGCGCCTGGGCCATTTGCCCGGGCAGCTCGATGCGCGCCTCGGCCAGCTCCATCCACGCCGCCGCGCGTCCCTCGGGGGAGCTCTCCGCGACGTCGCGAATCTCGACGACGCGGGCAAAATGCGTGACCGCAGCCTCGAAGTCTTTGCGTCCTCGCGCGACCTGGCCGAGGCCGTGCAGCGGGAACGAGACGTGAAAGTGTGAGGGCCCATGCGCCTTCTCCAAGATGGCGTGCGCCTGCGAGAAGTACCGCTGCGCCTCGTCCCAGTTCTCTTGCGACACGTAGACGTTGCCGAGGTTGTTGAGCGGGTGCGCCGTGAGCGGGTGCTCGGGCCCGTACTTGTCGACCCGGATCTGGTGGACCTCCAAGAACATGTCTCGCGCCGCGTCGTAGAGCCCTTCACGCTCGTACGCCCCCGCCGCGTTGTTGAGCACGGAGTCCAGGGTCGACAGGCCGTCGGGAAACACCATGCGTGCGCGCGTGAGCACGTCGTCGAGGGTCGCGCGTGCGGCTTCGATGTCGCCCTTCTTCAGCAACGCAAACCCGAGGTTGCCCTCAGCCATGATGCAGTTGGGGTGCTCGCTGCCCACCGCTTCCCGGCACAGGTCGACGCTCGTCCGATACGTCGCGAGCGCGTCGCCCCACTCCCCGCGCCATAGATGAACCGTGCCTAGCGTGTCGTACAAGCCGCGCTCGTTGAGTCCCTCCCGGTCGGCGAGGTCACGCGCTTCGATCAGCAAGGCCGCCGCATCGACGAGTCGAGCTTCTTCCTTGGCCAGCCGTGACTGCGCGAGCAGGTGGTCGAGGCGTAGGCCCGCCGCCGCGTCACCCAATCCATCATGCTGCGCGCTGGCGTGCCGAAGCCACTCGTGCGCAGCAGGCAGCTCGGATCGCGCGACGTGGATCTCCACGAGCTTCGTTGCGGCTCGGCTCGCGCTCAAGCGGTCGCCCTCCTCCAGCGCCCGGAAGTACGCCCCGCGCACGTTCAGAAGCGCTTCGCCGAACTCGTCCGCGTGAAAGGCCGTGTCGCCGACCTGGTACTGCACCCGAATCGATGTAGGCCCGTAGTCGATGCCCTCGGACCGCACCAGCGTGCTTCGGGCCAGGGGCAGCGCCTCCGTCCAACGCCCCGCCGAGTCCAGCGCAGCGACCCGCGCCATCGTGGCCTTGATCTCCTGGACTGCAGCGGCGTGCTCGGGGGGTGGCGGGAGGATCGCGACGAGCGACTCCACATCCGCGCAAGCGCTCGGCGGCTTCAACCCCGCCAAGACATGCTCGGACTTGTCGACGATGCCCTGATCCGCGGCCACGAGCAGGCGTGTGACCTCATCGAGGGCGGTCCTCAAATCCGCCAGGCACGCGGCGCGAGCATCGAACGCGCGCTCGGACTGCACGGCCTGGACGCGCGTCGCAACGCAGGACGCGTGGGCCTGGTCGAGCCAAGACTCGGCGTAGGCATCCAGCGCCGCCTCGAGCTGGGTGAAGGTCTGCGAGGCATAGACGGCATCGACCGCCCCAAACGCGGCGGAGATCTCGGCACGCCTCGTTTCGTCCCAGGCTTCGCCCAACGCGTCGGGCCGGCGAGGACAAAGCTCCGCGGGCTCTTCGGCGGAGCCAGAGCCCAATGCGGCTGCGGCCACGATCGTTCCCACACCCGCGACTGCAAGCAGGCCCAGCCGCGTCCGGTTCGGTGCGCGACGAATCTCGATCTCGCGAAGCAGCGCCTGCATCGAGCTGAACCGTTCGCCCGGCTCCCGCGAGAGGCCGCGCAGAAGCACGCGAAACAGCCAGCTCGGCGCGTCCGACTCGGGACGTTCGGGGGGCTCAGCTGCAAGGAGCGCCACCATCCTGGCGGCGCCGTGCCGCTCCCCGAACGGATGGACGCCGTAGAGATTCTCGAACAGCGAGACGCAGAACGCGAACTGGTCGCTCGCCGCGTCGGCGCGCCCACCCCCCAGCACTTCGGGCGCCATGTAGGCCGGTGTCCCGACCAGCGCCCCCGTCCGCGTCCGCAAGCTCTCCAGCGCCGCAAGGTCCTCTGGGGACAGGGCTTCGGTGGTGGGCATGCGCTCGTCGAGATAGCTTGCGAGACCGAAGTCGAGCACCCGTACGTGCCCGGACTCCGTGATCATCACGTTGCCCGGCTTGAAGTCCCGGTGGACGAGCCCAACCTCGTGCGCGGCACCGAGCCCTCGACCCGCCTGCACATAAGCGTCGAGGACCTCGGTCCACGACCGCTTCGCGCGGCTCCACGCGCCCAGCTCCGCCCCGTCGATGAACTGCATCACGACGTAGACGCGGCCACCGTGCTCACCCACCTCGTAGACGTGGGCCACGTTCGGGTGGGAGACCTTCGCCATGGCCTGGGCCTCCCGCACCAGCCTCGCCCGGCCGACGCTCTCCTCGGTGACGTCGGCGTGCAGCAGCTTGATCGCCACCTTGCGATCGAGCTGCTCGTCGTAGGCCGCATAGACCACGCCCATCCCCCCGGAGCCCTGCTTGCGCAGCACCGCGAATCGGCCGATCCGCGACGGGCGATCAGTCGCGGTCCGCGCCGATCCATGGGACGCGTCGGGGAGCGTCTCGCGCGGCCCGTCCGACATGCGGCAAGCAGGCTACCAGGGTGAGTGCGCGGCCCGCGGGCTTGCTCCTCCGTGCCCGAACGGCGGCCCAAAACCGACCAACCCCACAAAACACCTCTCCTGGATCATTTTCTGACGGATCTTGGGCCCGAACTACATAACACTAAGGTGGACGTGTCATTTTCAGCTGCAGCCGAGTCCCAGGTGAGCCGCCCGGTGCCCCGGATCGGCGCAGCGCCCAGCTTTCGCGACGTCTACCGCAGCCACTACACCTTCGTGTGGCGCAGCCTGCTCCGGCTTGGCGTTCACGAGGGCGCGGTCGATGACGCCGTGCAGGACGTCTTCATCGTCGTCCACCGCAAGCTCGACGCCTTCGAGGGCCGGGCAGCCGTCCGAACCTGGCTGTTCGCCATCGCGCGCCGCATTGCGCTGCGCTACCGCGACCGTGCCCGCCGCACCGCCCTCGACGACCTCGAGTCCACCGAGGCGGCAACGGATCGGGGTCGCCCCGACACCGCGCTGAGCTGCAACGAGACCCTTCGCAAGCTCCAGTCGTGGCTCGAGGAGCTCGACGAGGACAAGCGCGCGGTGTTCGTACTGTCCGAGTTCGAGCAAATGCGCGCCCCCGAGATCGCGAAGATGCTCGGGGTCAACCTCAACACCGTGTACGCGCGTCTGCGAGCCGCACGGCAGCACGTCGCTCGCCGGGCCCGACGCGAGGCGAACATGGAGACGTATCGCGCCAGCGTTCGCACCGTCGCCGAGACCAAGCCCGCCGCCGGAACGCGCCGCCGCACCTGGTCGCTGCTCGCGGTCAAGCTGGGCATCACCAAGGCCGCCGTCGCGACCACAGGCGTTGGGGCCTCGGCAGGCATTCTCAGCAAGCTCGCCGTCGCCGCCGCCGTGGTGGGCGGAAGCTCCGTGGCCATCGCCTCGGTCGAGGCTGAGCCGCCAGCGCGCACGGACGCGGCCGTCATTGCGGGCGCCGAGACGGCCGCGGTCGACCCGGCGACCAAGCCCATGCCCAAAGAGCCCGTGCTGGCGCCCTCCGCTCGGCCCGCCGCGCCTCCGCCGGTTGCAGCGTCCGTCGCCCCCGCGGAGTCCGTCCCGCTGGCGCCGTCCGCCGTCGCCTGGCTCGCACCCGCGAAGCAGGCCACCAAAAGACCCAGCCGCGCCCGCGTGCAGGCCCGCGACATCGAGTCGAAGCCCGAGCCCTTTGCCGCCGAGCTCGAGCGCTTCGAGCTGGCCAAGGTCGCAGCGCGACGCGGCGACACTCGCGAGGCCCTCAACCGCATCGACCGCTACGTCCGCGACTTCCCCCGCGGCACGTTCACGATGGAAGCTTCGGCACTCCGCATTCGCACGCTCTGCAAAGGCCAGCGAACCGAGGAAGCCCGCAAAGCCGCGACCGAGTTCTCGACTCGGTTCCCCAGCTC
This sequence comes from Myxococcota bacterium, assembly GCA_039024335.1. GTDB lineage: Bacteria > Myxococcota_A > Polyangia > Nannocystales > Nannocystaceae > CAJXVA01. The sequence goes on along the minus strand of JBCCQM010000025.1, from coordinate 35,257 downwards.
GACGCTGATCGACGTCGACGCTCCGTGCGGATGAGGCTGCTGCTACTCGGCGTTGCGCTCGCGACCACGGGCTGCGTCGGCACGACCGTGTGCATCGGCGACTGCGACGAGGGCACCACGACCGGAAGCGACACCACGTCGACCACCGGCATGCCCACGACGCTCCCGCCCACGACGGATGACACCACCACGGGCTCGTCCTCGAGTTCGTCGGGCGACGCCTCGTCCTCGTCGTCCAGCTCGTCCAGCTCATCGTCGAGTTCGTCGTCCAGCTCGTCGAGTTCGTCGTCCAGCTCGTCCAGTTCGTCGTCCAGCTCGTCCACCGGGGACACCGACACCGACACCGACACCGACACCGATACAGACACCGACACCGACACCGACACCGACACCGATACCGATACCGATACCACCGGCGGCTCCTCCTCGACCTCCACCACGGGCATGTGACCGCGCGATTCGTTCATCAGCCGCTGCGGGACATCCTCGCCTATATCGAGGACGCCCTGTCTACGCAGGACACCGTCCGCCTCGAAGTTCCGGATCCCGACCGCAGCCACGGGGCCTACCCCGGAGAGTCCGTAGGGCCCGACGCGCTGGCCCCTCGGCACCGTCCGCTCCGGGTGTGGACCGACCTCGCCGACCGGCTGTGCCTGCGCCTGCACACGCCCCGCATCCTCGACGACGGGTTCATCCGCCTGCAGCTCTCGCGACTGGACGCAAGCGCGCGCCTCATCCCCAAGGCGGGCTCCGCGGTGGGCAAGTACGCACCGGGCTCGGGATTTCAGCGCGCGAGCAAGCTCGAAGAGCCCGACTTCATGCTCGACCTCCGCGACGCGGTCGAGCGCTGCGACTTGGGCGAGTCACCGCGCGTGCTCGCGCTGGGCGTGAACACTGCCGACGAACTCATCGCGGTTGCGTCATGGTGCCCGGGGGCGACCTTCGTCGGCATCGACCACGACGACGCCGCGCTCGACGTCGCACGGACCCGCTTCGGTCCACCGCATACGTTCTTGTGCGCCGACCTCAACGACCTTCCGCCGATGGAGCCGTTCGACCTGGTGCTCTGCATCGACACCTTGCAGAGCCCCGGCGTCGACGATCGGGCGGTCCTCCGCCACGTGGTGCAGCGTCTCCTCACCCCGCGAGGCGGCATCATCATCGGTGTACCCAACTGCCGCCACGTCGACGGCGAGCTGCTCCACGGCGCGCGCATGGTCAACTTCCGCCAGCCGGAGCTTTCCCTGCTTTTGAAGGGCGTGGCGTTCTACAAGAAGTACCTGCAGCAGCATCACCGGCGCGTCTTCGTGACCGGCAAGCACGAGCTGCTCATCACCGGCGCCCCCATCGGCAAAGACTGACGGCGCAAAACGGCCCGTCGACTCCGGGACGCCCTGTCCCGGACCGGGTCGGGCCAGCTGTCAGCGCGAACAGTCATCATCGGGCGAGGTCCTCAAGATCACGCGCCCGGCGCCGTTGTTCCTCCGCATGGACTCCAGCGCGTCCTATCGAAAGATGTTCGAGCTCTGCAACGCGCTCCCCGCGATTGCGAACAAAAACGGGCGCTTCATCGAGCTGAACGAGTCTTGGAGTCGGCTTCTCGGGTGGACCACCGAAGAGCTCTGCGCGGACCCGTTCGTCACGTTCATTCACCCCGACGACGTCGGCCCCACGCTTCACTGCGCAGCCGGCTTGTCAGAACCAAACAGCGAGGTCGTCGAGTTCGAGAACCGGTACCGCTGCCGCGACGGCTCCTACCGCTGGCTGAGCTGGCATGCCAAGTCCGATGGGGAGCACATCTACTGCGTCGCGCACGACATCACCGCCCGCAAAGAAGCACAGCTGAACGTCCAGCGGACACTTTGCCTGCTCCAACACGCCGAGCGCCTCGCCAACGTCGGCGTGTGGGAGCTCGATGCTCGCACGCAGGAAGTGCGGTGGTCCGAGCAGGTGTACCGCATCCACGAAGTCCCCATCACCGAGAAGCCCCCGCTCGAAGAGGCCATCAACTTCTACGCGCCCCAGGCCCGTCCCAAGGTCGCCGAGTTCATCCGTCGAGGGCTCGAGCACGGAATCGGATGGGACTTCGAGATGCCCCTGACCACGGCCACCGGGCGCAACATCTGGGTCCGCTCGATCGGCTCAGCGGAGGTGATCGGCGGCAGCGTTCGGCGCCTGTTCGGCGTGTTTCAAGACATCTCGAAGGCCAAGCAGACCGAGGCCCACCTCGAAGACGCTCGCGAAGCTGCGCTCCAGGCGGCGCGGAGCAAGTCGGAGTTTCTCGCGTCGATGAGCCACGAGCTGCGCACCCCAATGAACGGCGTCATCGGAGCCGCTGACCTGCTCAGCGACTCGCCGCTCTCTCTCGAACAGCGCCAGCACGTCGACACGATCCAAACGTCCGGCCGCGCGCTGATGTCGATCATCGATGACGTCCTCGACCTGTGCAAGATCCAGGCGGGCAAGCTCGACCTGGAGTCGGCAACCATGTCTCCCGAAGACATAATTGCAGAGTGCACGCGCGTGGTCCGAAACGACGCGGCCCGAAAGCGCCTGGCCCTGGCCGCGCGGGTGGGCCCCGACGTTCCCCACTCGGTGCTCGGCGATCCGGCCCGGACGCGACAGGTCCTGCTCAACCTGCTGAGCAACGCGATCAAGTTCACCGAGGAGGGCGAGGTCCGCATCTCGGTCTGGGCCGACGACACGCGGCTGGTCTTCGAGGTTTCCGATACGGGATGCGGCATCGAACCGGGCGCGCTGGAGAGGATCTTCGGCAAGTTCGAGCAGGGCGATCGCTCGACGACGCGGCGATATGGCGGGACGGGCCTGGGCCTGTCGATCTCCCGTCGCCTCGCCGGGCTGATGGGCGGGGCGTTGACTGCACGAAGCACGGTCGGTCAGGGCGCGACGTTCCGGTTCGAAGTCCCGCTCGAGCTGCCCTCGCTGCTGAGTCCGCTCCCTACCCCGCCGAGTCGCGAGGCCGACGACGAAACCATATCCGCGCGCATCTTGGTCGCCGAGGACCACCCCGTGAACCGGATGGTCGTGACCAAGATGCTGCAAAAGCTCGGACACGAGGTCATCACCTGCAACGACGGCGCCTGTGCCGTCACGGAGGCCACCTCAAAGCCGTTCGACCTGGTCTTGATGGACTGTCACATGCCTGAACTGGATGGCTTCGACGCGACCACGGCCATCCGCGAGGCGGGCGTCACCATCCCGATCATCGCCCTCACCGCAAGCGTGCTGCAGGAGGACCGCATCCGTGCGCGCGCCACCGGCATGGACGACTTCCTCGCCAAGCCCGTCAACCTGGCGACGCTGCGCGAGATGCTGAGTCACTGGCTGAACCCCGCCCGCCGGAGCGGGGCGGCCTAGGACTGCTAGCAGTTTCCGTCGGCACACATGCGCGGCTGGCCCGTCGAGAGCACGACGCGGTGCCACAGCGCGCCGTCAGGGTCGATCTGCCGCCGGCCGGAGGTCGCCAGCGTCATGGGCAGATGGACGAACTTCTGGTTCCAGTAGCCCACCAGCATGTTCGTTCGACCGCTCATCCCAGCGTGGACGGCGTGTTGCCCGAGCGCCAGGCAAAACGACGAGTCCGAGGCGTTCGCGTGGATTCCTCGAATCATGTAGCTGGGGTCGATGTATTTCATCGACATGTCGACGCCGCGGTCGGCGAAGTAGGCCTTGGCGCTATCGCGCAGGAACACGCCCACGTCGCCGAGCTTCTTGTTGCCGGACTTGTCACGTCCCTGCGCATCGTCCCGGGGCATGAGCTGCTCCGAGGCGCCTTCGGCCACCACCACCACGGCATGGTGCCGCGCCGCGAGCCGACGCTCGAGCGCCGCAAGGAAGCCCGCCTCGCCATGCAGGTCCACCCGCACCTCGGGCACGATGCAGAAGTTCACGTCGCTGTTCGACAGCGTCGCTTCGGCCGCGATGAAGCCGCTGTGTCGCCCCATCAGCTTGACGAGGCCGACCCCGTTCCACGCGCCCCTGGCTTCGGCGTGTGCCGCTGCGATCGCGCCGCGAGCTGCCTCTACCGCGGTGAGGAAGCCGAACGAACGCTCAATCCAGAGCAGGTCGTTGTCGATCGTCTTGGGCACGCCGATCACCGCGATCTTCAACCCGCGCCGCTGCACTTCTTCGGCCAGCGCCCGTGCGCCACGGAGCGTGCCGTCGCCGCCGATCGCAAACAGCACGCCCACGCCGCGTTCGGCCAGCGTCTGCGCCATCTCGCCCAGGTCCTGCTGGCCGCGCGAGCTGCCGAGCATGGTGCCGCCGTCGTCGTGAATGCGCGACACCATCTCGGGGGTAAGCTCATACGGTGCCGCCGGCGGGTCCTTGCGAAGACCGGCATAGCCGTAGCGGAACCCGAGGATCTTCGGGACGCCGTACCAGTGGTGCAGCGTCATCACGATCGAGCGGATCACGTCGTTGAGGCCCGGGCACAGGCCGCCGCACGTCACGATGCCGCAGGTCAGCGTGCTCGGGTCGAACGCGATGCGCTCGCGGGGACCGGCGCACTCGAACGAAGGAAGCGGCTCCCCGCGCGCCGTCGTCTGTGCCAATCGCTGCGCATCGCCGACCAGCAGCACGCGGCGTGCCTCGTCGACCCACGGCAGCCGCCGCGCGAGCGGTGAAGGACGCGACGCCTCAGCGACGTGCGAGATGGCCAGGTCGGACAACGCGGGCAGCGTCAACGCGGACACGCCCCACGGTCGCCCGTGCGAACGGTTCGTGCAAGCGTGCTGTCGCCACACCGCCGAAGGTCATACGCACGGTCTTCGAGCTTCGGCCGCTTGTTCGACGAAGAAATTTTCGCAGCGTGCGATGGGGCAAGGAGAGCCTCGAGTCGCGGCGATCAAGACGAGACGATCGGGAAGATGCGCGACATCGTCGGGGTCTACAGAGACGTTCGGCGGCGCTAGCTGCCGGCGTCCGAAACGTTCGAGAGGCCCCATGCCCATGAAGTCCCCCCTGTCCCCCGCATCGTCCTTCCTTCTTCTGGCGCTGACGCTCGGCGCCGCCGCATGCCACACGTCCGCGACCTCGCAATCCAGCGGCACGCAGGACGAAGCCGCCGCCACCGCCTGCGACGCCGCGGCCCTGGAGACCCTCACCAAGACGCTCGACGACGAACGTGACGCCTGGTCTCCAAGCCTGGGCCGAGCCCTTCAACCGGGTCCACGCATTGTCGAGGCGCTTCGCGCCGCCTGCCCAGCGCCCCACGTCGAGTCCATCATCAACCTGCTCGAGCCGAACCCGGATGCGTTCGGGATCGCGGCGTCGCACCGGCCGAGGAACGCGGTCTATGCGGAGCGCCTGTGTCCGCAGGTCGGCACGATCGCGTCTGAGCTTCCCGAGCTGGCCGGCCCCGAGCGGCCCGGTGCGCTGTACGACCGTTGTGATCTCAGCGCGACGACCTCGATTGCAAAGACCTCGTTCACCGCCGCACAGATGGCTGCGGGCGTGGTCGACATCCTCAGCCTTCGCTTCGCGCTTGCGGACGCGGGCGTGAACCAGGCCGTCGCGACGACGCTGAGCGAACACGCCGCAATTGGTGCCGCGCCCCCGCTTCGCATTCCACCGAACCTTAAGCTGCCGGCGGTGCCCAGTGGCCGGCCCCTCTCCACCGCGACCGTCGACGCGGCAGTCGCGGTCGACGAGATCGTGACCGAGGGAGAGGTGTTTTCGTGGGAGCAGCCAGGCCCGGTGTTCGACATGCTCGCTGACCGTGCAGAGCCGCGGAAGGGCAGTACACCGGTCTTTCTCATCGCAGTCGACCGCGACCTGCCGTGGTCCAAAGTCTCGGAGTTCGAGGCCATCGCGAAGAAGGCCGGCGCAGCGGGGCTGAACGTGCTCGTGCTGACGGACGATCGCTTCTATCCCTACCGCAGCGTTGCGCTTCCGGCCGAGGGCGATCCGACGAAGTCTGTGGCCGAGGTCCTCGCCGCGTCGGCGAAGTAGGCCCGGCCGTTCACCCGCGCTTCACGGGACGAGGACGAGACCCTGCCGTTCGCAACCGGCACGCAAGCCCGACTGCGGCCGTGGACGCGCGGGGTCAGGCTGAGGGTGGACGCAGAAGACCATGAACCACCTCCTCCCGCTCCTCCTCCCCCTGTCTCTCGTATTCGCCGGCCCGTCGGGCGACTCCCGCGGCGAAGGCAAACGCCACGAGCGCATGCAAGCGCTCGATACCGACGGCTCGGGGACGCTCTCGGCCGAGGAGGTCGAAGGCACTCGCATCGCCAGCCACTTCGCGAAGATCGACGCCAACGGCGACGGTGAGCTGAGCAAGGCCGAAATGAAGGCCGCCCACGAAAAGCGCAAGGGCAAGCGAGGCAAGCGCGGCAAGAAGTCGTTCGCCAAGCTCGACGCCGACGGCAACGGCAGCATCTCTCCCGCAGAAGCCGAGGGGACCCGTCTGGCCGAACACTTCGCCCAGATCGACGCTGACGGCTCCGGAAGCCTGACGGAGGCGGAAATGAAGGCCGCCCACCAGCAGCGCAAGGCCGCCCGGTTCGCCGAACAAGACGCCAACGGCGACGGGGTCCTGAGCAAGTCCGAAGTGGACGGCAAGATGGCCAAGCGATTCGACAAGATCGACGCCAACGGGGACGGCCAGCTGACCCAAGCCGAAATGAAGGCCGCCTGCGACGGCAAGAAGGGCCGCAAGCGCGGCAAAGGCAAGCGTGGCAAGGGAGGTGGCGCGCGCGGCTGAGGAGCCCGCCCCCTGCAACACCCCCTCCCATCCCTTGGAACGCATCATCGACCCCGTCTCGGATCCCCCGAGGCGGGGTTCGTTGCGTCCGCGATCCGGGCATTTATGCAACACTTCCCGGGTTCGACCTTCGATGCCCACCTTCTTCGAGCGCTGCTTCTTCGCCGTTGCCAACTCGCGGCTCATCAAGCACGTGAGCCGAAACTCGGCGACGCCCGAGCTCGACCTGACGCTGTGCATCGAGCGGCTCCAAAGCGACGACCCCTCGGAGATGGTCATCGCGCTTCGGTGGCTGCGACAAATGAATACGCCGAACACCGCACGCGCGGCCGAGCGCGTCTTTGCGCTGGCGAAGCACGCCGACGCGAAGGTACGTACCGAGGCCGAGCAAACGCGCCGCGTCCTCGCCGATCGCCACGGCGCCCCGTGGGCCTGATCGACGGGTTGGATCGACAGTTTGTCAGCGTTCGGCTGGTGATCGCGGCCCGCTTGGGGCAGCCCGCCCCGCCTCCGTTCACGGGTGCTTCACAAAGCCCCCGGCTTCGCAAGCCTGGCGCAAGCGGGGCTGCCAACGGACGCGCGCCCCCTCACGATGAAAGTGAAGGACACGACGACATGAACGCTCTCTTCCAGTTCCTCCTCCCCGCCTCCCTCCTCTTCGCCCCCGCCGACGCTGCGCAAAGCAAACGGGGTGACAAAGCCAGCAAGATGGAGCGCTACGACGCCGACGGTAGCGGCACGCTGAGCGCTTCCGAAGTGGCCGGCACCAAGCTCGAGAAGCGCTTTTCCAAGGTCGACAAAGACGGCAACGGCGAGCTGACCAAGGCCGAGATGAAGGCCGCCCGCAAGGCGAAGAAGGCCCGAAAAGGCAAGAAGGGCAAGGACCACCGCATGCGGATGAAGAAGAAGTTCGAAGCCCGCGACGCCGACGGCAACGGTGCCCTGAGCATGAGCGAAGTGGCCGGCACCAAGATGGAGAAGCGATTCTCCAAGCTCGACGCCGACGGATCCGGTGAAATCACCAAGGCCGAGATGCGAGCCGCCCACGAAGCCCGCCGCGCCAAGCATGGCGACAAGGCCGACCGACGCGGCAAGGGCGAGCGCGGCAAGGACTCCGCCCGACGCGGCGAAGGCAAGCGCGGCAAGGACTCCGCCCGACGCGGCAAGGGCAAGCGCGGCAAGGACTCCGCCCGTCGCGGCAACGGCAAGCGCAACAAGGAGTTCGCCAAGCGCAACCGAGGTGAGCGCAAGCGCTTCGCCAAGAAGAGCCGCCGCAACGCCGCCTAGGCGTCCCTCCTCTTGGAGCCTGGCGTGAGACAAGCGCCCGCTCCTCCCCTTTCAACCTCCACTCATCGTCCATCACAACCGCACGCGCCCCGCTCCGGCATTCTCCGGGGCGGGGCATTTTTCGTGCAGCGCTCAGCCCTCGTCGAGCTTCGCGAGCGCCCGCTTCGGCGCCACCATCCGGTAGCCCTGCAGCAGCAGGAACTCCACCTCTGCCCAGTCGACCGCCCCCTCGAGCCGCAGCGCGACCCAGCCGGAGGGGCCGAGGTACTTGGGGCGATAGAAGCGGTCCGGATCGGCAGCGATCAGGTCCTGCTGGGCGCCGTCGGGCGCCTTGATCCACACCGCGCGCCGACCCTCGTCGTAGCTGCCGTTGTGAAAGCAGGCGAACGTCTTCTTTCCGCCCCACCACGTCGGCGACCCATGCGAGAGCTTCTCGAGGGTCTCGGGCCAGGCTTCGATGATGCTCCGAAGGCGCTCGAGCGGGTCTGAGGCGGGCATGGGCTGCATCCTGGCACCTCGCGGGGTGCATGCGCCACTGACGCGGTTCCCGGTCCCCCGGGCGCCGCGTGCCGATCTTTGGGCCCGTCGCAGATCGGGGTTGCCGAGCCTGAGGATCCTGGTACTCTCCGCCCCCCAACGACACTTGGAGAGGTGTCCGAGTGGTTGAAGGTGCCAGACTCGAAATCTGGTGAGGGTTTACGCTCTCCGAGGGTTCGAATCCCTCCCTCTCCGCCAAAGACTTCGCCCGACCCACGCCGTTGGGTCGGGCGAAGCACCATCATCAGCGACCCCAAAACATCGAACCGACAACAAGAGTGTGGCCCAGCCTGGAGAGGTGTCCGAGTGGCCGAAGGTGCATGATTGGAAATCATGTGTGGGGCAACCCACCGCGGGTTCGAATCCCGCCCTCTCCGCAATCCACACTCCCCATCGACTCGACCTTGGGGTTTATGCCTCGGGCGACGGTTTCTTCGTCAACTCCGCCAGGACCGGAAGGTAGCAACGGTAGCGAAGAGCCGGGTGCCCGGGGCGCTTTTTTTGGGTGTCGCGCTGCACGAGCGACGCCGCGCTCACTCCCGAATGACGCAGCGACCTTCATCGCTGCACATCACATCGTTGGCGCACTCTCCCACGTAGTTGCAGTATGTGCCGTCGGTGCGGCACTCGAGGAGTGCATTGTCGAGTTGGGCCCAGTCTTCGGCACTCGACTCGGCGTTCAGCCACACGCCGGCGCAGCCGTCGTTGACGACGCAGCTGCTCGCGTAGGGCAGGCAGTCCGCGTCGACTTCGCAGGTGTTGAACTCGTCGAGGTAGGCCTGCGCGTCGGCGGCTAGGCTGTCGCAGATGCGCTGCTGATCGCCGAAGACGGCTTCGCACTCGTTGGCCTCGTTGCAGATGAGGGCGGGCCCGCACGCAGCAGCCCCACACTCGCACTCGCCCTGCATCTCGTCGCGGATTTCCTCCCACGCGGCAAGGTCGGCATCCTTCGAGACGCCGATCGCCCCGCACGGGTTTGGAACGTCGCCACCGCCGTAGCAGATGCCGTCGAGCGCCGTGCAGTCCAAGACGGTCTCGCACGCGCGGTTCGCCTGCACGAAGGCCGTCGCCTCGTCGCGCGCGTCCTCGCAGGCGAGGCTTTGTGGCGCGGATGGGTCCCCCGGCTCGGATTCGGCCTCAGCTTCCACGTCGCAGTCGGCAACGCAGCGCTCCTTGGTACTGCAGGCGGTCGAGAACACAAGCGCGAAGGTGGCGAGCAACAATCCAATCGGTTTCATCGTGGCTGAGTGCCTGGCTCGGGTTGATCTCGTGGACCGATCTGCTCGCGACAGAGTGCCCGCAGTCGACCGAGCAGGGTCGAGCCCGCGTTCGCGCGTGCAAATGCTTCGAAGGTGGCGCCTGCCCCGTCTGCGCCGGTTCGACACGCAAGCTCCACCTCGAGCGCCCGCACTTCGGTCGCCAGAGCGCCGGTGGGGCCCGCAAAGTAGCGTCGGATCCGGGCGGTCGCGTCGGGCACGTCGGCGCGAGCCACCGCCGCGCGGATCGCTTCGACGGTCGCAAGATCATCGGTGACCGAGGGTGGCTTGGGCGCAGCCCGCATGACCGCTTTCCGCTTCGCGCGGGGCGGGTCGGGTGGCGGGGGCGCGGACACCTCGGGGGGCGGGGGCGTGGGTGCCGTAGGCGCGGCGACAGGTGGCGAAGGTGCCGCGGCCGCCAGGCGTGGAGACGTGACCGTTGGCTTCGGTTTCGTCGCGGGAGGCGGGTCCGGCCGCACCCAGTCCGCGACAGGCGTTGCGGCCACGAGCCCGACGGCGGCGACACCCACCGCCAACGCGCCGAACATGCCCGTACCGACCGCAGCCGAGGGAGACGCACCCAGGCTTGCGACGATCGCCGCGCGAACGCTGACCCGACTCGGCCCACGGCGACGCTGCACGGCCCGCGTCAGCGCGCCTGCGTCCTGTGCCTGCAGGCGCCGGGCGAGGCGTTCGAGCTCGAGCCGCGCCGACCGAATCCGGGCGTACACGGTGTTGACGTTGACCCCGAGCGACTCGGCGATCTCGCGGCCGGACATCTCGCCGAACTCCGCCAGCACGAACGCGCGACGCCGGTCCTCGTCGAGCTCGGCGATGAAGCGCTGCAAGATCTCCGATGCCCGCGCTTCGTCGATGGCACCTTCGAGGTCTTGGTCTCCTGCCAGCGCCGCGCTCAACTCGGCGTGTCGGGCAGCATCGCGAGCCGCCCGACCGCGAGAGCGCAGCGCAACCCGACGCGCGACCTCGTACAGCCACGTCCGCACCGAGGCGCGCCCTTCGAACTCGGGCAGCCGTCGGTGCACCACGATGAAGGCGTCCTGCACCCCGTCATCGAGGGCGCTCTCGTGCACCCCGAGCGCCCGCAGCGAGCACACGACGAAGTCGAAGTGCTCGCGATACACGCGCTCGAAGCTCGGGCGCGGCTGGGAGGTCGAAGAACGCATGGCCTCGGGGCTGAGTGCAGGGTGTGCACCCCGATTGTGGACCGATTTTCAGAAAATCAGCTCGAGCCCCAGCGAACCGCGAACCGCGACCGGGCCGGTCTGATGCAACAGCCCAGAAACGCCCCCGACCGAGAAGACCCAGGGCCGCAGGGAGGCGAGCGCTTCCGCCGTGCCGACGGCCGCTAGACGCGTGGTCAGGGCGAACGAGATGGCCGCCGAGCCCCCCAGGCCCCACCACGCGCCCCACGCCGAGTCGGCCGTGGTGACCGCGCCGCGACCCGCACCGCGGAGTCCCCCCCCTGCCACGCGGCCGCAAAGCGGAAACGAAACGCGGCCCGCGGTCGGCACCCCACACGCCAGCGCCTGCGCCAGAACCACGTCGAACCGCCCGCGGACTTCGGGTGCATCGGGATGATCGCCGAACTGACGCGGCGTGGTTTGCACCGCCAGCCCGGCTCGCCAGCCGCGGCCCTGCACCCCACCCTCGACCGTGAGCGACCCACCCACGCCCGGCGCCACCCCAAACCCGACGCCCCCATGAGCACCAAGCCACCCACCGATCTCGACCGCGCGACGGGGCGGTGCTGGAGCCTCTGCGGGACCTTGGGTCCTCGGCGGCGTGGACGGCTGCGCAGGCGGAAGCTCCGGTGCCACCAAGGCCGGTTCAACGTCCGGCCGTGGTTCAGCCTCGGCCGGCGGAGGCTCGGGCTGCGGCTCCGGCTCCGGCACGAGGGGTTCCGGCCCGCTCCACTCGACCACGCGCAGCGAAACCAGCACGGCCGCCGCTTCGACCACCCCCGCGCACGTCTGTGCCTCGTACTCCCGCGCTTCGCGCTCGTCTCCGTGCTCGATCGTCAGCGCCAGCGACCAGCGCTGCGGACTCACCTCGCGCACCTTCACCGAGGCCCGCGTCGTTGCGGGCGACGCCTGGGCTTCGACGTTCGCACGCGCCACCACCATCGCCTCGAACACCTCCTGCGACGGACACGAGGCCGGTACATCCCACGTCACATCCACCAGCGGAGCCAGAAGCAGCAGCGCGGCAGAGACCATGCGCGGTAGTTTAGGGTATCGACAACGGCCCAACGGCTACGGCCTGTCCGTCAGCCATCAGGGACCCGCGGACTACACTGCGCGCGATGAAGCACGTCGAGGCCAATGGGTTGCGGTTCGCCTACCTGGAGGAGGGCGAGGGCCCGTTGGTGCTGCTCGTACACGGCTTCCCCGACACGGCGCACAGCTGGGACGAGACCCGCACCGCGTTGGCAGGTGCCGGCTTCCGGGCGGTGAGCCCGTGGACACGCGGCTACCTCCCGACGGAGATCCCCTCCGACGAACGCTACGACGCCGACACCCTCGGGCAGGACCTCGCGGCGCTGATCGAAGCGCTCGGGGAGACGTCGGCCATCGTCGTCGGGCACGACTGGGGCGCGAGCGCAGCCTACTCGCTGGCAGGTCTTGCGCCCGAACGCGTCCGGCAGCTGATCACGCTCGCAATCCCACACCCGGCGGGTCTCAAGCCCAGTCTGGGGCTGCTGTGGAGCGTCCGGCACTTCTTCTACCTCCGGCGTGGTGGCATTGCGAAGACGATCCGAGACACGGACTACGCGTACATCCGCGAGCTGGTCCACCGATGGTCACCCACGTGGAATCCGCCGGACGAGGAGCTCGAGCCGGTCCTCGAGTCATTCCGTCAGCCCGGCGGACTCGAAGCGGCGTTGGGCTACTACCGCGCGCTCCGGCCCAGTGTCCCGAAAGGACAGCGAGAAAAGGTCAGCATGCCCTCGGTGGCCTTCGCCGGAGTCGACGACATCATCGACCCCTCGGTCTTCGAGCGGGCGCGGAGCCGCTACACCGCCGGGTACGAGGTCGTGACCATGCCGGGCGGGCACTTCATGCACCGCGAACACCCCGAGCACTTCAACCGAGAGCTGCTCCGCGTCATCGCACGCAGCTGAGCCCGGGGCGCGATCAAGGCCGGCGGAAGGTGAAGGACTCGCCGCCCTTGCGCTCCGAGGTGATCCGCGCGACCGCGTCGCCTTCGAGGCAGACGTCGGTCACGGTGGGACGCGCCTCGGTCTCCACGCGGAACGTCACCTGAGCGCAGTCGGCCGAGCGCTTCGGCCCCACCTCGAACGTGATCGCCGGCGTATCTTGAACGTTGGGCGTGCGGACGGTGGTGCCATCCACCTGCCACACGACCGACTTCAGCTTCGAGGCGTACAGCGCTCCGAGCTGCCCCTCGAGACCCGACGCGGAGGTGTCCATGACCCACTCGCCCTGCCCGCGCTCGAGGAACGTCTTTTTCTTGCAGCCGCCCACCGACACGGCCAGCGCGAGAACGAGCAAGCAAGCCGACGTGCGCCGCATGCCCACAGGCTACCATTGCGAATTCTCCACGAACGGGAACCTCAGCCTCGTTCCAACGCACTCCCACGGACGGAGGACTGTATGGAGCGGATCAAGATTGCGATGTTGGTGGGGGGGCTCGCCGTGGTTGGGTGCGGCGACGACGACCGTGACGCGGCCGGAACGGGGGCGACGCTCGGCGGGGTGTCGGGCCTGACGTCGGCCGGAGGCGTCGACGGCAGCGGTGGACTCGACGACGGCGGATTCGACTCCGAGAGCGCCGATGGAACGGGCGATGATACGGGGACGTTCGATGACTCGGGTTCGGGCGCCTGCGACGAGGATACCGACTGCCCCAGTGGCGAGGTCTGTACGCCCTATTCGAACGTCTGCGTTCCGCCGGGCGGTTGCTCGATCGACGCGGACTGCGAGCTCGAGGGGCTGACCTGCAGCGGTGGAAGCTGCACGAGCGGAGGCGACTGCGGGGACGCGACGTTCAACATCACGCAGCTCGACCCCAACGTCATGATCCTGCTCGACCGAAGCGGCAGCATGAGCGACGACGTACCCGGAAGCGGCCAGAGCCGGTGGGACGTCGCAAAGACGGTGGTCAACGCCACCGTCGCCGAATTCAACCAGGAGGTCCGCTTCGGACTCGCGACCTTCAGCGCCTGCATCCCCGGCCAGTCGTGCTCCCCGGGCGCGATCGAGATCGCGGTGTCCCCCAACAACGCAGGTGCAATCACGCAATTCATGAACGGCACCGACGACGGCATCTTCGGGTACCTGTGCAACAGCGGCCAGCCCGAGACCAGCACGGGGCGCTCGCTCGACGCACTCGTGGGCAACCCGCTGCTTCAGGATCCCGGTCGAGACAACGCCGTCTTGCTGATCACCGACGGCGGAGAAAGCCAAGAGTGCACACCGGTCGACGGGCCCACCGGGGCGGGCAACCTGTTCGCGCAGGACATCCCCGTACGCACGTTCGCAGTGGGCTTTGGATTCAGTGGCCCACAGCTCGAAGCCATCGCGCAAGCCGGCGGCACGGGCCAAAGCTATACGGCAGACGACCAAGCGAGCCTGAACACCGCACTGAGCACCATCCTCGGCGGCATCGCCTCCTGTACGTTCCAGCTCGACGAGGTCCCGCCCGACCCCAACGAGCTGTACGTGTTTCTCAACAGCGACCCTGCCGGAATCCCCGTGGACGCGGCAAACGGATACACCTACGACCCCGGCACCAACAGCATCACGCTGCACGGCACAACCTGCGACGCCGTAGTCAATGGAGACTCGGCGAAGGTCGACGTGGTCTACGGCTGCCCGAATCCGCCGCCCGCAGGCTGAACCGTCGCAACGCGACACGGATGATCGCCGTCACGGGGTTTGGCTGTCGCCAATCGCATGCGCGCCTCGAGTCGCCTACTTCAGGCCTCTCCAAATGCGGCGAAGCAGTCGCCGAAGCCAGCTCTCGCGCAGCGCCACGTATTCCCCCGACGGTTCGAAGTCGAGCTCGCCCTCTTCCCCGTCGGGGTCGGGCGCGGCCGTACGGTAGCCGCCGAGGTTGGGTTCGACCTCGGGAGGCTTGGCGGACCACCGCCCCGGTCGTGCGCGACGAGCCACCGCCGCACGGTAGCAGCCCTTCGGCGCGATCCAAGCAGCCTGTGTTGCAATCCATCACGACGCCTCGCTCGTCTTTTTCGCTCCTGGCGTGGCGCCCCGGGACGACTCAGCGCGACTGGAAGTCTTTTTCCGAAGAAGTACGTCAGCGAGCCGCCGAAGTAGAACCCCGTGTTGAAGCCGCCATTGACCGAGATTCCGACGGTGTCCTTGATGATCATGCGCGCGCTGAGGATCAAGTTCACCACCGGGATTACCGGCGGCACTTCCACGGCCACGTCTCGGTAGCCGAACCGGGCCAGGTCCGCCTTGCTGCATCCGCCTGCGTCGCAGCTGGCGAACAGCTCCGCGTTCGGGTCGTCGAGGTCGTTCGGGTTGGGCGCGGTGTTGTCCGGGTCGAGCGACACGTCGTACCGCGGCGTGCAGCGGTTGAAGTCGGCGAGGTCTTCGGGCGTTTGGCAGGTGTCGGTGGCCGTGGGGCCCTGCCCCGGGATGTAGCCGTCGGGCAGCGATCCGATCGGCGTCTGGAAGATGTCGCCAAACACGACGCCAATCCCGATGCCTCCACCGCCGCCGATCCCCAGCTCGACGTTCTCGGTCTTCACCACCGGTGCGCGCGCGATGAAGTCGGCCTGGATGAACAAGACGCCCAGATCCACCTCGGTGTAGTCGGCGGCCGCAAGCGTCTCTGGCGTGCCGCGGTAGCGCCCCTTGTCGAGCCAGAAGCCTTCGGGCAGGCGGGCGCGCTGGTAGCCAACCGCGCCCACGATGTCGAGGACGCGCGAGTGTCGATAGACGTATTCACCACCCGCGTAGAAGTTGCAGCCGTCCGTGCGCAGCAACCCCCGCTCGCGGGCAAAGTTGCCGACCGCATCGCCACGGCACAACGCGTTGGTCTGCGTCTCGACCCACCGGGACAAAAGCCACGTCGGCACCACCACGATGCCCGCCCGAGCGCCGAAGCCGTGACGGTTGAACTTGGGCTCCGGTGGCTTGGCCTCTTCGAGCGGCTCGGGTTCAGGCTGCGGTTCCGCGACCGGCTCGGGCAGTGCCTTCGCCTTGGGTGCCTTCGACGACGTGGGCGAGTAGTCCGGCGTCGCGGGCTCCTCGGCGGGCTGCATCGCCGGCACCAAAGCTGTGGGGCTCCACACCCCGCACACCGTCATCAAGCCAAGCAACGCCCCCGTCATGCCGCGATCGTACGCTGTCAGGCGACGTGACCGCTAGAACCCCGGGGCGTCGGGCTCGTCCAGGACAAAAAACCCGCCGTGCCAAGCTGCTCGACCAGCTGCTAGCGTGGGGTCGTCGCGTGAACCGAGAGCACAAAGCGATCTCGATCCCGACCTCGGTCCAGGGGATTCGCAGCGCCGCCACGAAGCCCAAGAGGGCAGAACCGGGGTTCGAGGCGATGTGGGCAACTGCGGGGTGGCTGCTTCCGGGACAGCTCCTCTCGCTGTACCTGTCCGGTGTCGGAGGCTGGACGACGCTCGCGGCCTCGTTCGGGATCCTCACCGGACTCGCGATCCTCAGTCCGCTGATCGCGGGAGCGATGTCGGGGCTCAACGAACACAGGTCCGGCGGCGACCGTGCCGCGTGGACAGCCGCGAGCCTTGGAGCGGCCGTAGCGTGGCACGCGATGGGCGGGTGGGTCGTCGCGCTGCCGCTTACGGTGCTGAGCCTCTCCGTGTTTCTCACCTACCACAAGCGCTACAGCCGACGTGTGGCCCAAACGGCCTTCGGCGAAGGGTTACCGACCGAGCTTGCCGAGTCGATTGCTGCGCTCCCCAATGCACTGGCAACGTCGATCTCGAGCCCACTGGATCGCGGGCTCGCATCACTCAGCAGTCTGGGTGCGCTTCGTCCCGAGCTGCCCGAAGCAGACGCGCTATGGGCCGACGCTCTGGTCTGCCTTCGACGCATGGTGACGCGGGCCGAGACTGCACATCGCCTCGCCGAACTTGCCCAGCGAAGCCCTGAGATCGAACGCGCTCGCGAACGTCTCGAGGACGAGCTCGGTACGCTCGCAAACCATCTCGCGTCCGTGGTCGATGCCGCGAGTCGGATGATCGCCGTGGGGGCTTCGACCGCGGGGGCCGAACTCGCCGAGCGTGCCGAGATGCTCCACGCGCTGGCGGAGGCCACCGAAGAGGTAGACGACGCGCTTCGCGGGCGCTGACGGCGTGCCGTGCCAATCCGGACGATGAGGTCAGCGGCTCTACGGAGCTCGGCTTGGATTGACGACCGTCACCGCAAAGCGACGCGCAGCTCTTCTGCAACGGACTCGAGCGCTTCGAGGGCGGCCTCCATCTCGTCGCGCTCGAGCGCGTCGGCGTGCTCCCGGATCTGGTCGGCAAGGGCATCGAGACCCGCGACGCGATGACGAAACCGCTGCAGGATCTTCGTGGGGTCGACCGCGGGCGGTCCCGCCGACAGTCGGCCGACGCCCTCGATGACCGCGCCAAGCTGCTCCCGGGTCATGAGCGCGAGCGTCTTGCGGGTGCCCGTGCCGGGGATCTGGAAGCGCTGCTGTCGACGAAAGCGTGCTCGCTGTCGCGGGTCGAGTGCCGCCAGCAGCTGGAGCTTGCCCAGACCCAGCGGTGCGAAGGCCTCGAAGTCCTCCTCGTTGTCTGCAGCCCACGCCGCGACCGCGATATAGCGCTGGGCGGTTCGGGGGCTGTAGGGCAGCTCTTCGCTCAGCCACGACAACCAGCGCCCGAACCCCAGGTGCGCCTGAAGCTGCTTCAGCCGGTTACCGATCGCGACGACGTCGTGCACCACGCGGGTCTTGCTGGCGCCGTCGACGGCGAGGATCTCCCGCGTCAGCCGCACCTCGAGGGGCTCGGAGTCCACCAGCACGGCGGACCCGCGTCGGGCTGGGGTGCTGCGCCGGGTGGTCTTCTTCGCGCGCTTCTTTCGAGGCCGAGCCATCGTGTTCCAGAATGCGTCATCCGTGACGCATTTGGAAATGCGACACGCGTGTCGTATTTCCATTGCGTCGGCGGGGCGGAATCGTCAGTTCGTGGGCATGATGAACACCTCGCGAACGTTGGCCCGCGCGGGTGCATTCAGGGCGAACATCACCGACGCCGCGATGTCCTCGGGCGCGAGCTTGTCCGGCTTGGGGTCGTCGAAGAACGCGGTGTTCACCATGCCCGGCGCGACGATCGTGCATCGTCCACCCCACCGCGCCATCTCGCCCGCAAGGTTCTGCCCGAACCCGTGCACGAACCACTTCGTCGCGCTGTACACCGAGCCGGGCGGATTGAGGCGGCCCGCCACCGAGCTGGTCACCACGAAGTGACCGGTCGTCTCCCGCAGGTGGAGCAGCACAGCCTTGGCCGTGTAGAGCACCCCCATGATGTTGATGTCGACGAGGCGACGCCACTCTTGTGGATCGCCATTCTCCGTGCCCGGCTGCGAAACCCCGGTACCTGCGTTGGCAAAGGCCGCGTCGACCTGCCCCCAGCGCTTCGCGACAGCCTCGACTGCGGCGCGCTGAGCCTCGAGATCCGTCGCATCGCCAGCCACCACCTCGACCTGCTCCGACCCCAGCTCCGATTGAATCTCGCGAAGCGCCTCCTCGCGCCGCGCCATCAGACCCACGCGCCAACCCGACTCCACAGCCGCCTGCGCCGTCGCCCGACCAATGCCACTGGACGCCCCGGTAATGAACAGAACCTTGCTCATGGCCCATCATCCCGGATGACCCGCGGCCTCGTCGAGACTGTTCGCGACGACGCCATCTACACCGGTGGCGGGCAGTCGCGCGCCCGGTTGCGGGAGAGGGGGCAGCGAGGCTGAATCAAGAGCCTCGACGGGCGCTCGCCAGCCCAGCGGACTTCGAGGTCTGCGTTCCAGCCTTCGGCCCCGCATGCCGGGTCGGCTGCGGCGCCGGTTCGCAATACGACGCAGCCAACCTCCGCCTCGGGGATGCCGTCGGGCTCGCACGCGGGCAAGAACCACTCATGGTTGCCCTCATCGTCGAACCATCGGGCAATGAAGCTGCAGTCGGCCTGAATGCCCGGGGCATCGAGGTCATCATCCGCCACGCAGAACGGGATGCAGCGCGTTGACACGGCCGAGCGGACACTTTGTCCGAGCTCGCCCAGGACGACGTCCAGGCTGTCTTCGCAGAGCGAATACGCGAAGGTGTCGAAACACGAAGCGTGCAGGCTGTGGATGGCCTCGCTTATTCGCGTCGGCGGGAGCGCAGCCGAGTTACCGCGGATGCAGCTGGGCGCGACCGACTCCTCGTTAGGACCCGGCGGCTGGGCAGCGGTCGGATGGACATCTGCGCGGCCTCCAGTGACGGTGACGAGGCGGACCGGAAAGCCCACGATCTGGTTCCACCACCAGGCCCAGTCACCGAACCACCCGATTCCGCGCTCCGTTTCGACGAGGTGTTCGGTGCTTGCGGCCTCGCATGACCACGCTGAAGGGCCCGTCTCGACGCAGCGCGAACCTTCGGCCCAGCATTCGGTGCGCGAGACGCCTGCAAGCGTTGCAGAGCCGAGGGGGTCGACGGTGCAGTCATCGGCCGCGGACACCACGACGATGAACGGGGCGGCGTCCGAGCGAAAGAACGCACCATCCTCCGGACGCCGAGCCAGAACTGCGCGCAGCGTCCCGAACGGCTCGGCCGCCGAGCATCCACGGTCGCCGATGACCGCAGCGCACCGCAGCGCCTCCGCGAACGCCTCTGCATCGACGGCGTTGGCGCCTGATGGAAGCGACCACCACAGCTCGTCGTTTCCAGGAGACTCGGAACATCGCAGGTTACAGGCCCCGATGGCGTCCGGATCCTCGAACCAATTCGGTCGATCGAGGCAGCCACGGTCCACGAAGCGCCCCGCAGATCCAGCGCCGTTCGGCGACGCTGCGCATCCACCCGCCTGAGATTGCGCCGCCACGATCCCGACGCGGAGGTCGGGGACTTCTCGACCGCTCGTCGCCGCGCGAACGAAGGTGGGCATCGCGTCCGCAAGCGCGACCTGCCAGTCCATGGTGGAGGCGTGTGCGTCGACGACGAAGAGCACGTCGGCGCGACCGCTCGCGCTCATCCCGATGCAGGAATGTCGCAACGTCGTCCCGTCGTCACGTTCGGCGCACGCCGACTCGGGCGGATCGTCCAGCTCGACCGACACGAGCGAGGGTTCGCGACACGCGGTAAACGTGAGGGCAGCCAAGATCCAGCGACGTCGAGCCTTCAACACGGCCGCGGAGGCTGCATGAAGAGTGCCACCGAGATTCGATGCAGCCCCCAGTCGAGGCGCCGCATCCGCCAACCGGGGTACGCCCACGGCGCCATCGAGGTTGGCAGATCGGGTCCGAAGAGCGGGGGCGGCGAACCTGTCCCTCTCAAGGCCCGGGACGCCGGCTGCGAAGACACTGGTGCTATCGTCAGGACATGAAAACTTGGCTTTGGGCGCTAGGACTGGCGCTTGTGGGCTGCGGACCGAATGCCGCAGATAATCCACCGTGGCAGGACGATCGGCTTGGCATCGTCGGGGACACGGATGTGTTCTCGGTGGTTGAGCTTCCGAGCCTCCGCGCAACGGCACCACCGCGCCTGCCAACGGTTTGGCGCTACGACAGTTGGCGATGGACCCTGGGCGGCGAAGGCCTCGCCCTGCCAGAGCCCGATGGGTTCAACGGCTACGACGTGCTTTCGGGTTCGCGGCAGGGCCAGTACATCGCGTTGAGCCACTGCGCCCCAGCCGCTCGACTGGAAGCCCGCGGCGATCGACTCATGGTCATCGAAGGCAGCTGCGAAGGCCCAGCGTTGTGGGCAGTCCTGTACGGATTCGATGGAGAGCAGTGGCTGCGCGTCCAAGACTCGGGCCCAGTCGAAGGCGTGGAACAGTTCATCGTCCTTCGGAACGGAGACGCTGCGTTCTCGGTCGTGCAGGGACTCGAGCGAGCCCTCGTGCGCATGGGTCGAGAGGGCCCGGAGACGCTCGGCGTGTTCAATGCCATCTACGACATCGCCGAGTCCGAGGATGGGCAGCTTGCGGTCGCCACCGACACCGGCACTTGGATCGATGGTCGGGAAGACTCGCTCATCGCGACGGCGCTGTGGTGGCGCCCCGGACATCCCGAGCTCGCCTACGCGAACGAGGACGGCAGCCTCATCCTCACCGTGACCCTCGACGGCTCGCCCCAGCCACTGCATGCGTTCGAGGAGCCGCCGCTGTGGTTCGGCTGGTCACCCGACGGCCAGCACTGGATGGCGCAGGTCGGCTGCGATGACGACGAATCCGAGCTCATCGTCGACGGCGACCCCTTCGTCCCCTGCGGCGAGATCAGCACGCCCGCGTGGTCGAACACGCAGTCGGTCATCGGCTACCTCGCCCGAGAAGAAGAATCCGGGACCGCGCTCCACCTCGTCGACCTCGACGGTCACGAACGCGCGCTCGAAACGGTGTCGAGCTTCCGCTTCGCGCCGACCGACTGACCGAGCCTCACAGGCCGGCGTGCAGCTCTCGAGTGTGCGCATGGGACCGGCATGGCGGGCTCTCGGTTCGCTCTACCGAGCCGGAGTGCTACGGTGGTCACGAGATGTGGACAGCTGCGAGGAGCACGATCTCGGCCGTGACCCTCCTGGTGACGCTCGGATGCGGAAACTCCGTCGTCGAGCTTGCAGACTCGAGCGGGCGTGCCACCGGCTCAACGACAGGGACGACGGGAAGCGCGTCGACGTCAGCGGACGAGTCGACGACGGAGAGAACGTCGACCACCAGTGGGTTCGCGCCTGACGTTGCAAACCCGGAGCCGCCGCCACCTGCCCACGAATGCGACCACCCCGGCTTTGTCTGCACCATGCCCATCTCGCCGGTCAGCTCGCACAACGGGCTGGGATATGTCGACGCGAGCGGCTGCCTTCGCACTCGCTGCGAGTGGACGGACGAGTGCGGCGAGGACGAGGTCTGCATCCTGGGCTGGGCCTTCGGAGAGTGCGTCGGTGCCGTGTCGTCCTGCTCTGACGAACTCTTCGGTGAGACGTGCAGCTGCATCATCGGGGCGATTTGCGATGCGGCGTACTGCGCCGCAATCGCCGAGCTCCCGTTCGAGCTGTCCGAAGTAACGCAGGGTCCTGCCGGATACGCACGATGGGTCGGCGGCTGCAGCCGTGACGGATACCCGATCACGACGCTCACGCTCGGACTCGACGAGCCGACATGCACGTCGCAAGCGAGCGGACCCTCGCTGGAAATCACCTTTCCCGGAACGCTTCCGGAGTTTCGAAATCAAGGCGACCAGAAAGTCTTCGGAGAAGAGGTCGAAGCCCCTCTGGTCGAAGCCCGGTTCGATGCGGACGGGAACGGTCTCCCCGACGATGGGCCGGTCACCGGCGGCGTCCTTCGACTTCGCGGGCCGAGTACGGGTCGCTACGAGTTCGTACACGCAGGACGCTTAGTGTTCGGGCAGTACTCCGAGATCACCCCGTGCCCTTCCTCGACTCCGTGCGAGTGACCGGTCGGCATGATCGTTGAACCTGTCTGAACAGGGCGCCCGCCGGGCCCGTCCCCGCGCCCCGACGCTGTGCGCTGGCACGTTGGGCAAGCGGCTTGGCACACCGGGCGAGTGTGGGCCTTCTTGCTGGCTCCTATGGTCTTCGGCGAGGACCAACCCATGGCAACGAGCACCGTCATCCGCCGAAGCGGCAAATACCAATACACCCCCAAGAAGATTCTCTACGTGGTGTCGAATCCCGCCACGCTTCACGGGTTTCCCGTGGGGTTCTTTGCCGAAGAACTCACGCGGCCCTTCTTCGAGTTCGTGAGCGCCGGCCACGAGGTCCACATCGCCTCGCCCAAGGGTGGTGCGGTCGAGTTCGACGGATTCTCCGACCCGCAGAACGAGGCGACGGCGTACCCGAACGACCTGGTGACCCTCGGCTTCAGCCATCACCCAGACTTCGGTGCGCTGATGTCGGACACGAAGGCGGTCTCATCCGTGAACCCAGCCGACTACGACGCCGTCTGCGTTGCAGGCGGTGGCGGCCCCCTGGTCACGTTCGAAAGCGACACCACGCTGCACGGCGTCATTGCGGACTTCTACGAGCAGGGAAAGGTGGTGGGCATGCTCTGCCACGGGACCTGCTTGCTGCTGTGGACGAAGCTCGGTGACGGAACCTTGCTCGCCGATGGCAAGACCTGGACCGGTTACTCCGATGCGGAGGAAGCGATGGTCGACCAAATGGCGGGGATCAAGGTCAATGCCGTCACGATCGAGGCGGAGGCCAAGAAGAACCCCAACACCACGTTCGAGTGCGCAGGCCCGCTCGAGCCGTTCGCCATCCGCGACGGACGCCTCATCACGGGCCAGCAGCAACACAGCTCGGCCCTCTTCTCACAGCTCGTGCTCGAAGCACTCGAGGAAGGCTAAGGTTGAGCGTGCCCGCGTTGACGCTCATCAGCTTCGAAGTGTGCCCGTTCGTGCAGCGCGCGGCGATGCTGCTGCAGGAACAAGGACGTCCGTACGACATCAAGTACATCGACCTGCGGAGCAAGCCTGACTGGTTCCTCGCCATCTCTCCGAGCGGAAAGGTCCCGGTGCTGGAGGTCGACGGCACGCCGCTCTTCGAGAGTTCGGTCATCCTCGAGTATCTCGACGAAACCACCGACGCGAATCACCTGCTCCCCAGCGACCCGATCGAGCGCGCGCGGCAGCGGATGTGGATCGCGTATATCTCCAACATCATGTCCAAGGCGTGGCAGCTTCAGGCAGCACCCGAAGAGTCGGCTGCGCGCGATCTCGTCACGCAGCTCCGCGGACACTTCGAGGAGCTCTCGAAGCAGCTGGGCGAGGATGGACCCCTGTGGGGAGGCGATACGTTCACGATGGTGGACGCTGCCATCGCCCCCATCCTGCAGCGGCTCACCTGGGCCGAAGCGCTCGAGCCGTCGTTGGGCCTGTTCGAAGGGCTGCCGAAGGTGACGGCGTGGCGCGACGCGCTGCTCGCCCGCCCATCGATGACCGCGTCCATCGTCCCGAACCTCGAAGGCCGAAGCGGACGATTTCTGCGCGAAATCGGGTCTTGGGTGGCGCGAGGCGCCGCAACCGGGTGAGCGGAGTCGGGCGCCGTGGGTAAGGAGCACACCGTTCACGTCGGGCCCGCCTGGCGAGTCGTCTTGCAAGACCTCGGTCTCGACGAGATCACTGTGCTGCGACGCGCCGGGCAGCCCCCAACGCTGCTGCTCGGCGAGGGCTCGCACATCTCCCTCGACGACTACTACGCGCTGCACGAGGCGGTGGAACGCGAAGCGAACGACTCGACGATCGCACTACGCGCTGGACAGGTGCTCTCCGCCGAGTTGTTCGAGCCCGCGTTGTTCTCGGCCCTGTGCTCCCCGGACATGAACGTTGCCGCGTCACGACTCGGCCAGTTCAAGCGGATGGTCGGCGCCTTCACCCTGGATGTCGACATCGACGAAGTCCAAACCTACGTCCGCTATCGGTGTAAGCACCGCCCCGACCTTCCCGCTGCGCACGGACTGACGGAGATGGTGTTTTTGGTCGCGCTCATCCGCCGTGCGACACGGCACGAAGTCGCGCCGCGTCGCGTCACCGTGCAGGCGCGTCCCGACCCGGTGGCACCGTACGCGGCGTACTTTCGGTGTGATGTTCACAAGGGCGACGCCTACGCGGTGACGTTCGAAGCAACCGACGCCAGCCGTCCGTTCCTCACCCACAACAACGAGATGTGGGCGGCTTTCGAGCCCGGGCTACGGCGCCGAATGGCCGATGCCGATGCCGCCCGCTCGGCCACCGAACAGGTGGAGACGGCGCTGTTCGAGCTGCTTCCGAGCGGGCGCACCGAGATGAAGGATGTCGCCAAGGAGATCGGCATCGGCACGCGAACGCTGCAGCGACGGCTCGCGACCGAAGGCACCACGTGGCTCACCGTGCTCAGCCAGACGCGCGAGCGGCTCGCGCGGCACTACCTGCGCAACACGACGTTGAGTCCGGCCGAGGTCAGCTTCCTGCTCGGCTTCGAAGACCCAAACTCGCTGTTCCGCGCCTTCCACCGATGGACCGGCACCACGCCGGAGACTTGGCGCGCGACCCAGCCGTCATAGACGAGCGCGAGCACCGTATTCGCGATGCGGATCTTGTCGACCCGTCCGCCCCGGGGCCGCCTACGCCCAGATGCCCCCGGGACGACTCTCCTTGCTCGTGCCTTCGGCATCGAAATCTCCGTCTGTGCCCGCTTTGCCAGGCCGATGCCCGTCACTCGCCCCCGAGCGAGTCGCCGCCGAACTCAGCGGCGCTCGGCCGCCTCCGCGCCCCGAACCTCGTCGTCACTCTTGCCCGCGAGTCAGCCCAAACCTCCCTATCGCGTACGCGCTGGAAAGCCCGCACGCCTTCACAAGATATGGTCTACCGTTCGCGCCGTGACTGGGCTTTACCGTACACCGTGGGCCGCGACGCTCGGCCTCGTCATGGCATGCCACTCAGGCTCCACGCAGCCTCGCACCCCCGTGCCGGCCGACTCGGTGGATCAACACGACTCGCAAACGCGAGTCGTCGTCGAGGGAACCTCGCTGTACCTTCTGGGAACGTTCGACGGCGGAACACCCGCGCTCGTAGAGGGCGCGTTGGATTCCTCTGCCGAGGTCGACACCTTGGTCTTCACGGTCAACGGAGGCTCGATCGACGACGACGCAACGTTGTCCCTCGGACGACGTCTGCGCGAACGTGGGATCCGGACCATGGTGGTGAGCGAGGGGGTGATCGCATCGGGAGGTGTGAGCTTGTTCTTGTCGGGAGTGGACCGGACGGTCGAGCGCGGAGCGAAGATCGGCGTCCACTCCTGGCAGCACTGCTGGGGTGATGCCGACGGACAAGAACCGGGGTGTCGGCAGGCGATGGACCACCCGCGCGATGACCCGGGGCACGATCTTCACGGCGACTACACCAGCGAGATGCTGGGCTCGCGCGACTTCTACTGGTTTGCGATCGGAGCGTCTCCGAGCGACTCGATCCACTGGATGACCGACGCCGAGATCGAACGCTTCGGTCTCTCCAGCAATGGCGTCGTGGATGCCTCGTCGCCGAACCCGTTTGGTCCGGCGTTCGACCAGGCGCGGGCCGACGTTTTGGGCTCCGGCTAGGACGTCGCCAAGGAGATCGGCATCGGCACGCGAACGCTGCAGCGACGGCTCGCGACCGAAGGCACCACGTGGCTCACCGTGCTCAGCCAGACGCGCGAGCGGCTCGCGCGGCACGAACTGCGCAACACGACGTCGAGCCCGGCCGAGGTCAGCTTCCTGCTCGGCTTCGAAGACCCAAACTCGCTGTTTCGCGCCTTCCACCCATGGACCGGCACCACGCCGGAGACTTGGCGCGTGATTCAGCCGTCATAGACGAGCGCGAGCACCGTATTCGCGATGCGGATCTTGTCGCCGCGGCGCAGCGTTCTGGGCTCCCGGACGCGGCGCCAGCCGACCTTCACGCCGAAGCGGCTGCCGAGGTCCTCGATGGTGAAGCCGCCACTCGGCGTTTGAACGATGCGCGCGTGGAAGCGCGAGATGGCGGCACCCTGCAGGCGGACGTCGGCCTGCAGCGCCCGACCAATCCACGTGGTGGGGTAGATGGGAAACCGCGCCCCTCGGCGTCGACCCGCGACGCACAGCAGCGACCATCCACGCAGCGGTGCATCGCGAACGGGAAGGGTCGAAGGCTCAGCCATGGCCGTACCTTGAGCATCGACCTGCGGCACGCCAGCTTGAGCGCGGCATGTTGGCTGGCCCTGCGGAGCCCAGGCCGCTGTGGGCCTCGATGCGGAACGTGTCACTTCCTGCGGATTCCGAGGTCTAAACCATACCGAGCACCCGGCGGCCTCGATGGACTGCCCCCGCTAATCGCTGGGCCGGGGCGCAAGGCGATAGACCGGCGGGTCGAGCCACGCCTCTTTCCCCTCGAACGGAGGACGAGGCCGCCCCCGCGCCAGCGCCATATCGATGTCAACCCCGCGGCACTCTACGCTGCGGTCGGCCAAGAGCGCACAAACCATCCCCTCCAGCGCCACCACGTCGAGCGCGGGGCCACTGAAATCAAACACCGTCGGGCTCGTGTCCTCGTCTGCTCGCATGTCTCCCCAAGCGACGACCGAACCGTCCACCCGAAGCGATGCCGCCCCCCCGAACGACGTCACCACTTTCACGGACGGGTACGCCAGCTCGATCTCGAACGGCGCCCACGAGTGATAGGGCTTCGGCCGCCCAAGCGCGCCGAAACGGTTTGAACCCCAGCACCACACTCGGTTGTTGTTCGTCAGTGCACACGCCGTGCCCGACATGACCGAAACGTCCACGACCCCCTCAAGCCCCGGCACGTCCTTCACCTTCGGATCGCAAGGCCCCTGGCCCACCGTCTGCCCCCAGCACCCCACGCTCTGATCTTCACGAACGACACACCCCATGGAAATGGAAGTGTCGACACGGATCCCTTTGTCCAATCCAGGAATCTCGACGGGGTCTGCAGGCGACCTGCCTTTGCTTTCCTCCAAATGGTCACGGAAGCAGGCCAGCAAGCCGCGACAGAGAACGGTCCGATTCGTCTCAACGGCGCATAGCTGGTCTCCAGCACCAACATCGACGACATCTGCAAGTCCACGCGGTGATGGAAAGTGCTGATCCACGCCGCCAGAATAGCGACGCCAGCAGCGTACGTCCGAACCGTTTGAGTATACGCAGCGCGTATAGTCGTCAACCTCGAGGCGATCCAGGTTCAGTCCATCGATCGCGACCGGCGTCGCTGCATGGTGATCACGATACGGATGTGACGTCTCCAGCTGAGGATCGACAGGCACCAGGGCAAGCGACAACTCCCCGACGCAAGCCGAAGGTGCCCTCTTCCGTATCGCACACATCACCGAGTCACCACCACGAAACGCAATCGGTTCACCAACCATCGGCTCGACTGCCGAGACTTTCAACGTTTGTTCCAGCGCACGAATCGGAGGAGCCGAGCCGGTGCGTGGGTCGGCACTTCCAGGCCTGCAGGCCATAACGGCCAAGACGACGAGACTAAACCGCCGCACGCTCACTTCTCCCTATCCTTTGGGCTCATCTTCATCGTATCGAACACTTCCGACGCCGACTTGCCCGTGCGCAGGCAGTTCATGACCGCTGCTCCGTGAACCGGTATGGACACAGACACTGTTTCGGCCGCATAGACCGTTCGCGTCACCGACACCTCGACTTCAGCAGGAATCGGATTTGGCGCATCGAGAGCCTTGTCGTAGACCTCGCGCGGCACCGGCAGGTCGATGTAGATTCCGTCGCTGTCGCGCAGCATCCCTTCCCCACCGACAATTGTCTCAGTCTTTTCCTGCAGCGCTTTCGACATCGACGCTCCTGCGTCTCTCCATCTCCAAGTCACCATGAAACGGCTCCCCGTGCCGAGCAAGCGGGGCCGAAGCCGAACACGATTGAGCGCCGTCCCTTGATGGTGCATGGTCTCGTCAGTCTCGAGCGTAAACTGACCCTGGATCGCCGCGAGAGCCTGCAGCTGAAGGTCCCACGACGACGCGAGTGATTCGAGCGGCATGCCCGCCCAACCCGGCTGAACGCCTGAATACGACACGAAACGCAGCTCACCGAAACTGCAGTGAGCAACGAACGTCTCGAGTTCTGTATCCTTCGCCCACTCGTAGACCAACGCGGCCAACACCCCAACCGCCGCAGCGATCGCGCCGATATGCCCCATTGCTGCGCCTGCCTCTCCAATCCAGGCAATGCCAATCGTCACAACGCTGCTGGCCGTCGCAACGACCATGGCCGCGGCCGCATCATAATCGCCCTGACCAACAGCGTCATGCAGCTTTTTCAAGGACTTCCAGGCCTCTCTCGCCGCCAGAATCGTCCCCAAAAGTCGGCTCGCCACCCTCGAGAGCCCCGACTTCCCGTCGAGTGCGTGGTCCAACACGCTCTTCACGATATCGACCGAGCCAAACACGACATCTTGCAGCTGCTCAGCCCGCTGACGACCGTGATGCCTGGATGTGTTGTGGAACTCGTGGATTGCAACGCCGAGATTAATCGCATCCAGGACCTTCAAAAGGGTATCCGCGCCACCGGCCACCTTCGTGAGCAGGTGCGTATGTTTCTCGTCCAGAGCGAACCGGTGAACGCGAAGCGCCATGGGGCTTCGCGGTGACGTGGGATCGCTCTGGGTCGCCTCCCAGAAAAGAAACGACTCGATGTAGTCATCGTTCGAGGTCAGCGCGTCTTTCCACTTACCCCCGAACGTCGCCTCGAAGAACGTCTCCAGTTCCGTCTTGAGAGAGAACGAACGCGTCCCTTCCAGGACGATGCGCGCGGTCAGGCAAGCCGTACCAACCGCGAGAATCGGCTTCGTGTAGTCGCCGACGCCCTGCATGACCTTCAGCGCGGTAACGTCGGCTGGGTTTGCAAGGGCGCCCAGAAGAGTTCCGCGCCATCCGCTTTCCTGAAGGCTTCTGAGGAACTGTAATCCTGCTGCCGTCTGCTTCAACGCGACCGACGCAAGCGCAACCGTCAACGTGAGCTGCTTCAAGGTCGCATCGGGGTCCCCCGCATCGGGCTCCACGTATCCGTCCAGCAAGATCCGGACGAGACGTCGGGAAAGCCAAGCAGACAACTCCACGCCGAGCAGCTCAGCCAACACGTGATGATGCATCTGATGATAAGGAGCCGTTTTAAGGACGGTCTTGAGCCTCAAGCCTGCTTCACCGCCGTCAATTCGCCTCTTAAGCGACTTTTTCACATCAGCGTCAGCGCGCATAAGGGAGACAATCGCGCCCGCCACCGCATACTCCTTACATTTTTCCGTCTCTTCTTGGCTCGGCTGCAACTCGCCATCGCCAGGGGAAGCGACGTTCTCGCCAGGCAGTCCGTTGCGTCGCGCGTGCTCCGACCTCGCGGTCCGGATGTGCACGCCAAGAGACGTGGCGACCTTCAAGGGATAAAGAACCGGTATTTCGAGCCAGTGCGCTCCCCCCGAAGCGCCACCGTCCTCCGCGAAGCCCCGAAGCCCACGCGAGACTTCCACATAGTCCGCTAGGAACACCAGTTCCGCCTCCAGCTGCGAGATACAAGCCTCCGAGAGGCGATACGGCACCCCGACCGCCGTAATGTACTTGTTCCGGCCAAGCACGGCGTAGTCGATGCTGCTGGGAGGTGTTTCTTCTGGTGCGCGCTTGGGACCGTCACCGGGCTTGGGCGGGGACCAATCGAGGCGCGAGGCGGCGTCCGTCTTGGGGTTCAAGAACGAGGTGATCTCGTCGTGGGCGTACAGCTCGGAGTGCCACGCCGCGACCTTCGACCCAGCCTCGACCACGAACACGTATATCCAGTGGTCCGGCAGCAAGCCGACTCGTTTCCTGCCCCCCCGCCCGGGGCCGGGGACGGCTTTATCGGGCTTGACGCGCGTTTCGGGGACCTCGGTGAGCTGACTCTTTGGCGTGCCCCCAGTGCGGACGACCGTAGCGACGCCTGGACGCCACTGTTTCGCTTCAGGACCCTCGACGGGCTCGTATTCACCGCTTCCGACATCGTACGTTGCCGTACGGGTATACGTATCGTAATAGCAAAACGACGGGTGGAACCCGAATCTTGCAACAACGTGAGAGCGGACGGCCACGGCTAAAGCGCAGAGAGTGGGTCGAGCGAGGTGGACGAATCGTCTTCGCCGAAGCCCTGCCCAACCGCGGCTGGCTCGGCTTCGACCCACAGCTGACACGTCGAGGGAGGCGGCGCACCCTTGGACGGTTCGGGTTCACGGGCAAGGTCACGATAGGGAACATCCTCGAACACCGTCCGGTGAATCGATTCGCCATGGTGAACGACCAGCGAATAAAGGCCGGTTTCAGGAAGTCCGTGGAAGCGGAGTGCGAGATGCGCTTGGTCGTGCGGTGTCGCCTCACGGGCCGATTTTCGGATGCTCAGGCCTGAGTCGTGAAGGAGTTCGAATTCGAGGCGTTCGGACTTCTCCGCAGACTGCTCGAAACGTTCACGCGCGAACAACACGACAATGGCACTCGCGGGATAGCTATCGTGAAAGTGAGCCTCCGTTCGAGCGTGACGCGCACGAAAGATGGGAACGTACGAGCCCTCTGCGCTGTGCGTCCGTCCGTCCGGTTGCGGAGCGAAATCGTTCGGCGCATCCCAGATGACTTGAGCAACGCCATGGACCGGCCGGGTCACGCTGACAGGACCAAGGCTTTGCATCTGCGCATCAGCATCAAGCTGCCCCGGTCCATCGAAGGAATCGGACGATGCAAAAACCTCGAACTCCACATCCTCGGTCTCGGGGACGGTCGTCAAGACGCTGAGCAGATAGCGTCCGCCGGCAAGGGCGAGCCACGCTGGGCTGAAGTGATGATGTCGTGCATCGTCGTAGCGGAGCTCGACGACATGTTCACGAAACCATAGACACTTATGGTCCGCGCCGTCGTCGACGGCGGGGCAGCCACGTTCGCCACTAGATGCGCAAGGGACCGGTTGTGGGTAGTCGGGATCCGTCGTGTGGGTCACGAGCGAAATCCGACGGTTCGCGGCGGGCTCGGGACCGGCAGGATTGTGGAACGAGCAGCCACATACCGAAGCTTCGGAAACGAAGGCTTCGGGCGGAAGGCGAGGCGAGAAGAGCGAAACATAGGCATCGATGAGCGCCTCCACCGTGGCCTGGCCGAGGCGTCCATCAATCTCGAGGCCGGCGCAGCGGAGTCGGTCGTCGGGCTGGTGAAACTCGCGCTCGAGATATCGAGTCTGAAAGGTCTCCACAGCAGCTTCGGTAAGTGCCCCGACGATGCCGTCGACCGGGCCGGGGTCGCACAGCAGGGCGCGCAGCATGACTTGCTGAAGTTCGACGCCCCATGCTTCCCGCTCCGCGGCTTCGACCAAACCGTCAACGTTGTTGACGAGCAGGTTCAGGGTGCTTTCGGCGCGGTGCTTACTGAGGACGTCGTTGTCAGCTTCCGAGCCGACGCTATCGGCGTGACCGAAGATCTGGATCTTGTCTCCGCGCTCCACCCGCTCGGTGAGGCGCCAACCGCCGTCGGGCGCCTCATGCTCATGAATCAGCGTCGAGAGAACAGCTGGACCGGGAAAGGACGAAGCGACTGGAAATCCCGCGTAGGCAGCAGCGGGGGCGGGCTGCCGCTGAGGCCGCACGAGAACGATTCGGTTGTGCTGACCGACCTGAAGTTCGATGGCGTCCTTGGTGCGCAGACCCTCCCGCGTGAACTCCAGGTCATCGATGTGGATCCGAATGTCGACCACCGCCGCTGCTAGGTTCACGCGCCACCGCACCAGCGGCAAGGACTTTCGAGGCAGGGCCAGGTGGCCAGCGTGGGCCGACCAGCTTGCGAGTCGTCGACCCGCCGAAAACCTGCATAAGCATCCGTCTCCGCGGTGCGGGTCGACTCGCCGCGGCGCAGCACCGGACAACAGCGCGCCTACAGGCGGATGTTTCGCCAGCCCTTGCTGGCGAACTTGGCGGCCATGACGATGCCCAGCAGGGACACGTAGGTGGCCGCGGCGAACCAGACGCCCTCCATGCCGAAGCCCAGCTTGGGGCCGAGCAGCCATGTCATGGGCACGAGCACGCCGAAGTGCAGGATGCCCTCGGCGACCGCGACGAACACGTTCGCGCCCGCGCCGTAGAGCGCCTGGGCGAGGATGAGACCCACGGTCATCAGCGGCAGCGAGAGCGTGACCAGGCGAAGCGACGGCGCGGCAGCCACGGCCACGGCGGGGTCGTTGGGCGCGAGCACCGAGATGATCTGCTCGGGGAAGATCATGAAGATCGTTCCCACCACGAGCATCGCGTACACGCCCAGCCGGACCGACTCCCAGCCGTAGCGCGCGGCGAGGTTGGGCTTGCCGGCGCCCAGGCTCTGGCTGACGCACGTGGCGGTGGCCGTGCCGAACGCGATGGCCGGCATGAAGCACAGCGCCGCGGTGTCCATGATCGCCTTCGTGGCCGCGGTGTACGTGTTGGCCGCCCCGCCTGACTGGGCGTCGATCTGGCCGACGAAGTACATGAACAGCGCGAAGCCGGCCATGAGGATGACGGTGGCCGTACCCGAGGGGACCAGCAGCTTGACGATGTTCCAGATGACGGTGCCGTCGAGCTTGCGGTGCCGGTAGATCTGGAAGCGCTCGCCGTTGGGGCCCGATGTGCTGACGATGACCATGATCGCCAAGCCGAGGTACGTGCTGGTGACCGACGCGTAGCCGGCCCCGGCCAGCTCCATGCGAGGAATGCCCAGCGGCTCCGCGCCGAAGATGAAGAGGTAGTTCAACCCGATGTTGAACACGTTCATCGCCAGCGCAGCCCACAGGTGGACGTACGTGCGGCCGATGCCGTCGAAGAACGCCTTGTAGCTGAACGTGATGACCATGCCGGCCACGCCGATCATGCGGATCTGCGTGTACTCGGCCCCGAGCGCGGCCTGTGCCGGGCTCGCGCTCGCGAGGGCCTCGACGGCAACCGGCGTGGTGAACCAGCCGAACACGCTGCCGAACACGCCCGCGACCACGCCGACGCAGAGGCTGTTGAACAGCACCTGGCCGGCGGCGACGTCGTCCTTCTCGGCGAAGCGTCGGCCGGTGATGGCCTGGGTCCCGGCGCCAATGGCCGCGAAGAATCCACCGACCGCCCAGAAGACCGGCATGCCCAGCCCCAGGGCCGCCTGCGACGCCGTGGCCACGTCCGTCTCCAGCCGGCCGACCATCAGCGTGTCGAAGTAGTTCACGAAGAACTGCGTGAGCATCGCGAGGATGACCCACGCGCCCAGGCGGAACACGCGGCGCACGATCGTCATCTCCAAGCGCAGGGTGAGCAGCTTGGGCGCGTCGTCGGGCAGTCCGGTGAGGTCTTCTTCCTGGGCCAGAGCCCAAGCCCACTACCCCAGCGCCTCGGCCACGACAAGCGAACGGCCTGCGCCAGCACGTGTGTTTTGGGATGCGCCCAGTGCGCCTTCGCCGCTCGGGGCTGGAGTGAAGCGGACCGGAGTCTCGCGGGCTCAGTCGAGGACCATGGACAGCCCCGTCGCCTCGTGGAAGGCGGCCAACAGCGGCTCAACCTCGGCCCAACGCAGCTGCGGCTCGATTCGGAACGACGCCGTGTCGCAGAGGCTCAGGCCTGCGTGCGGGGCATCGAGGGTTTCGAGCCACGGCACGGTGTCGGGGGCGCCGGTGAAGTGGACGTCGAGAGATAGAGGGCGCTGGTCCTCGGCTGGCCGCGGCGGCAACCACGGCGGCACGCTCGCCAGCGGGTATCCACGAGCGTAGCGCTGCACGTGCATCTCCTCCGCCGATACGTCGACGCGGACGTGGGAGCAGCGCTTGGGCTTCGGCATCGTCTCGGGCGGCACGTGGCAGAAGTGAAGGCCGTAGACGGAGACGGGCGGCGCCGACTCGACGAGCGGCACCCCCACCGTGCCCCCGCACGAGCTCAAAGCCCGGAGCGTGGCGAGGACCGACCCGACCGGTGCGTCCGGCCCGGGAGCGAGGACTGCTTCACCCCCCGAGCACGCAGGGCGCAGCTCGCCCTTCGCATCCATCTCGCGGAGCAGGTGCAGGAACTCCACCGCGTCCGAGGGGAGCGGGCTCGTTTCGTGGGTGACCAGCCCGTCCCGCACGATGAGCCGGTCGGAGAACTGACGAACGACGGGTGCAACCACGGCGCACTCGGCTCGGACCGGCTCCGGCGGCGTGGCGGCCGACGTGCAGGACGCCACCGCAAGACCACACCACGCTGCGAGAGTCGATCGCACCCACAGCGATAGACGCCTCGGGACGCTGAAGGTTTCGTAAGTCGACGCGGCCTCTCGCGTCACGCCATGACCTGCTTGTGAAGGACAGGGCTGAACCTGAAGCGGCCAGCTAGAGACGGCGGGTCAAGCTCCGAGGCGACCGACTGCGGGGCATGGAGCACCGAACGACTGCGAACGAGGCACCGAGAGAGAGGGCAGCGGTGACCAAGAGCTAACCCCCAGTGCTGCCTCCGCCCGTTTTGCAAAGCAATTGCAGAAAAACGTGACCGCTCGGCTTCAGCCGA
Source organism: Myxococcota bacterium (assembly GCA_039024335.1). Lineage (GTDB taxonomy): Bacteria > Myxococcota_A > Polyangia > Nannocystales > Nannocystaceae > CAJXVA01. Next base: position 242 of record JBCCQM010000025.1, on the reverse strand, counting down.
TGGCCTTTCTGGCACAATGTGCCAATGCTTCGCACGCCTGGCCTTTGCACCCTCACTGCACTTCTTCTACTCGCGGGGTGCGGCGACGATGCGCCGGGCGTGGAAGGGACCGACGGGTCCACCACGATGCCGACCAGCTCGACCGGGGCGACGATGACGTCGGGCGCGGCGAGCTCGAGCGGCGCAGACAGCAGCACGGGCGAAGCGGAAGACCTCGACCTGTTCCCGGGTCTGAGCGCGCC
>JBCCQM010000024.1:0-57686 GCA_039024335.1 Myxococcota bacterium | reverse complement strand
CCCTTTCTCGCTCGCCTTTGGCTCGCTCCTTGCCATCTCAGGGGAACCTCTCGGTTCCCGACGCTGCGGCAGCCAAGCTGCCTACGCGTCTCCCTCCAAGACGGGCTGTCGCCCTTTCTCGCTCGCCTTTGGCTCGCTCCTTCGTGAGCGGGGGCCGGGGGGCGTGGGCACTGCCGAGTCGCCCTCTCTCGCTGGGGTTGGCGCTTGTCGCGGTCCGGTGTTGCTGGGGGCGCGTTGACTGTGCGGCTGTCGTGGGGTGGTGGGCGGAGAGCTTGAGGTTGTTGGTGTGGGGGGAGTATGGGGGGAAGTGCGTGCGGTTGGGCTGAGGGGTGGCCGGGCAGGGGGGTGAGCAGTGTGTTTGCGGGGGCGTTGGCGCAGGCGATGGAGGGGCGGGCGCTTGCGGGGCGGCGGTGGGTGTACGTGCCGTACGACCAGCTCACCGACGCCGTCGGGCCGCTGTCGACGTCCGAGCCCGAAGCGCTGGGGATCGTGATGGTCGAGAACCCGCAGAAGGCGGGGCGGCGGCCGTATCACAAGCAGAAGCTCGCGATGGTGCTGGCGAACGGGCGGCACTTTGCGCTCGAGCAGGCGCGGCGTGGCGTCGCGGTGCGGCACGTCGTGGCCGAGGGCTCGTACGCCGAGGCGCTGCGCCCGATCGCGGCCGAGCTTGGGCCGCTGATGATGATGGAGGCGGCCGAGCGCGAGCTGTGGATGGACCTCAAGCCGTTGGTCGACGACGGATTCCTCGAGGTCGTGCCGCACGAAGGGTGGCTCACCACCACGAAGGACTTCGACCCCAAGGCCAAAGGCGGGCCGTACCGAATGGACGCGTTCTATCGACGCGTGCGCAAGCGGACGGGGCTGCTCCTCGATGAGGGGGGAAAGCCGCTCGGCGGAAAATGGAGTCACGACGCCGACAACCGCGAGTTCTGGCCGGGGGATCCGCCGGCGCCTGCGCTGCCGCGGTTCGACCCCGACCCGATCACCCAAGAGGTTGGCGAGCTCATTCGACGACACTACGAGCACCACCCTGGCGTGCTCGATCTGAGCGCGCTCCCGGCTACGGCCGAGGACGCGCGAACGCAGTGGGCGTGGGCGCAGGCGCAGTGCATGGTGAACTTCGGGCCTTATGAGGACGCGATGAGCCTGCACAGCCGGACGCTGTTTCACACGCGGGTGTCGGCGCTGGTGAATCTGCATCGCCTGCTCCCCGCGCAGGTCGTTCACGATGTCGCCGAAGCCGAAATTCCGCTGTCGAGCAAAGAGGGCTTCATCCGCCAGGTGCTCGGATGGCGCGAGTTCGTGCGGCACGTACATCGTGCGACGGACGGTTTTCGCAGCCTCGCGCCGGCTGCCGACGTCCCGGGGGACGCCGGGTACGAGCGGTGGTCCGGGTGGCCGTGGGCGGGCACGCACGCAGGCGGTGATGGTGGCTCGACCGTCTCCTATCTCGGCGCCCAGGCGCCGATTCCTCCCGCGCTGTGGGGCGAGCGTTCGGGCATGGCCTGTTTGGACGACGTCGTGAAGACCGTGTGGGAGGAGGGCTACAGCCACCACATCACGCGGCTGATGGTGTTGGCGAACCTCGGCTCGCTGCTCGACCTCTCCCCGCGCGCGCTCACCGACTGGTTCTGGGTCGCGTACACCGACGCCTACGACTGGGTGGTCGAGCCCAACGTGCTGGGCATGGGGACGTTCGCCACCGGGCCGCTGATGACGACCAAGCCCTACGTCAGCGGCGCCGCATACATCGACAAGATGTCCGACTATTGCTCGGGCTGCGGCTTCCACCCCAAGAAGACGTGCCCGATCACGCGGCTGTACTGGGCCTATCTCGAGCGGCACCAAGACAAGCTGTCCGACAACCATCGTCTCTCGCTCATCATGGGGTCGCTGCGCAAGCGCTCGCCGGAGAACAAGGCCAAGGACGCCGCCACGTTCGAGTCAGTTCGCGGCGCGCTCCTGGCCGGCGAGCTGGTGCCCCCCAGTCGTTGAGTCTGCGTCGGGGATTGGCTACAACCGCCGCGGATGCGCTGCAAACTCCTCGCGGGCGGCGTCGTGATGGCGTGTGGACTCCCTGCGTCGGCGATGGCGAGTCCGGTCAACACCGAGCGCATGGCGTCGGCCGTCGACACCGAGGGGTGGAGCGCCACGCTCGACGCCAAGGGGGGCTACCGCGACGGCAACGTCGACAAGATCAACGCTTCCTTCAGCGGCGGCCTTCAGTACGAGACGTTCCATCCCAGCGCCGAAGGAGCCCCGAACTTCCTTCGCGACCGCTGGCTGCTCGCCACGAACGTCGTGTTCGTCAACTTCAACGGCAACGACGTGACCGACAGCGGGTTCATGCACACCCGCTACACGCGAATGGTGCGGCCACGCATCGGCGCCGAGACGTTCCTGCAGGCGCAGTACAACGCGTTTACCCGGCTGCGCTCGCGGATGCTCTACGGGCTCGGCGCGCGCGTCGACGCCGTGCACCGCCCTGCCTTCCGGCTGTGGGGCGGCAGTGGCTACATGCTCGAGTACGAGATCAACGCCACGGCGGACGGTGATCCGCACCCGGCCGAGACCTTCAACCATCGCTGGACCAGCTACGTCACCGCGGAGGGCTCGCTGGTCGACGGCCAGCTTCGGCTGCGAAACACCGCGTACGTGCAGCCGCGCCTCGACGACTTCGGCGACCTTCGGCTCCTCGACAGCGCGCAGATCGAAGCCGCGGTTGGCAAGGTGTTCGCGCTTGGAATCGACTTCGAGCTGCAGTTCGACTCCCGGCCGCCTGCCGGCATCGCCAGGCGTGACGTTCAGCTCGGCAGCTACCTGCGCCTGCGGTTTGGCTAGCAGCCTGTGGTGCAACCCGGGACGCGCATGCGCGCCGTGCCGCGGACCTTCTTGAGCTGAAACTCCCAGCGCAGCGCGTCGCCCCGGCTCTCGAACGGGCCGTACGTGCAGCCGATGCGCCACGGTCGGCCCTGCCGCGTGGACTTGGCACCGCCCGCAAGGCGACCGTTGTGCTGGTCGAGCCGACGCCGCACGTCGTTGCTCACGCCAACGTAGGTGCGCTCGCCCCAGATCGAGACGAGCACGTACACGAACCACTGCACGCGCGCAGGGTCGCGTGCCCGCGGGTGTGAATCAACCGACGGCGCGGTTGGGCTGAGTCTTCGGGCGCGTGGGCGCGGGAGCGATCACCGTCTCGCCCTTGGGGGGCGCCGGCCAGAATGGCATGGGCCGCTCGGGCGCCAGCGCGAGGACGGTGCCGTGCGGGTCGGCGACGACGTCGTCATCCGTCATCTCGACCGGGATCTCTTCGACGACCTCTTCGGTCTCGACCTCGTCGAGCACCAACACCTCGTCCCGCGACCACCGCCAGCTGGTGTGTGGGCCCGGCTCGACGACGTCGAAGTCACCCGTGTCGAGGTCGTACTCGTCGGGCCCGTCGTCCATTTCGTCCGCCTCTTGCGTGGAGACCTCGACGGGCACGGCGTCGAAGACGTTGGTGTTCGGGTCTTCGGGCACGGGCTCGAAGATGGCGGTCGCGCGCTCGAGGGGCGCATCGTTGGCCGGGCTTGGCGCGACCGGCAGGCTGAACGATGGCACGACGGGGGCGCCGCATTCGAAGCAGAACTTCACCGCCGCGTGCAGCGGGGTCTCGCAGTGCGGGCAGGGCTCGACGGGGACGTCGAGCGCGCGGTAACGCGTCGTGTGCTTCGGCGTGCAGCTGGACATGGCGAGGGCCTTCCCGCCGAAGAGACGGTCCAAGGTCCCGTCGGTCGCAGCCGTTGGGCAAAAAAACACCACACGGGGTCTCTCACGCGCCGATTCGGGCAATTGGACGCAGGCGGCGTATACTCCGCCGCAGTGATGGCCCGCACGTCCAGGATGTGGTTCTCGAGTTTGCTCCTGCTCGCCGCCCCCGTGGTGGCCACGACCGGTTGTGCGTCGAGCGCGGCCGTCGTCGAAAAGGATGGCAACTATGACTTCGCAGCTGCGCAGACCTACGCATGGGTCACGGACGAGCCGGTCCTGATCACCTTCGGTGACGACCAGCCCCGCGTTCGCACGAAGGAAAACGAGATGCGGATCCGGGCCGCGATCGACCGCGAGCTCGAGTCACGCGGCATCGGCAAGGTTGCCGCGGAAGAGGCGACGATGCTCGTCGCGTTCTCGGTCGGCGTCGACATGCGCTACCGCCTCGAAGGGGGCGACCGCACCAGCAACTTCACCGACGGGCCTGGCGACAAGCAGACCAAGGGTACGCTGAACATCTACCTGATCGATCGGGAGACCGACGCCGAGGTGTGGCACGGAAGCACGTCCAAGTGGCTGAAGAAGACCGACGACCCGGACGCGATCGTCAACGAGGCGGTCGGCACCATCATGGCCAAGTTCCCGTAGTCGAGTCGCGGAACCTCGAGCGCCGTCCGACCTCGATGTCGGCGGCGCTTTTTCGCGCCCGCAGACGCCGCTTCAGCCTTTGCAAAGGTCCGCACAGATCTGCGAAAAGGCCCTCGGATCCCAGGATGCATGGCGGGTCCCGACTTAAGTTCGACACCGGCGCTGCGCAGTCGCACGATCGTAGCGTGAGCGGATACGGCGGCAACACCCTCCCCGATATCGTCCTCGTCGGTCTCGATCGGAACGAGAGCAAGATTGGGACGATCTTCTTTTGGGTTTGCGTGCCGTTCGTCATCGGCCCGATCATCGGCTACTTCACGACTGGTGGGACCCACGCGGAGCGCGTGCCCGCGCTGTACATCGCGGCGGGGTTCGGCGTGCTCGCAGCGCTGTTCCTCTTCATCTCCCGCAAGCGCTACCGCGTCCATCGCTCCGCCTTCGCCAAGACCCTGGTCAGCGATCCGAGCAAGGTCGTCGCCGTGTCCGCCGAGATCCAGGTGCCCAAGCCGGGTGGCGTCGCCCACATCGCGGTTCCGTTCGATGGAGAGTCGGAGTTCGTGCCGCGCCCCGAGCAGTTCTCGCGGGTGTTGTTCTTCAAGATGTACCCGCGGATGTGGATCCACGTGAAGCTCGAGGGCAAGCTCATCGCGCGCAAGCTTGTGGTTCCCCAGCACCGCGGCGGAGAGCTGCTCTCCTGGCTGTTCGCAACGGTCGCAGCCGCCAACCCGCAGTGTGCGTGGGGCGAGCGCAAGATCGCCGACCGCGTCGGTGCCTAGGCGACGGGAGCTGGGTCACTAGAGCAGCGCTTCGATCTCGCGTCGCAGGTCGTCGGGGGTGGTGCGAGGGCCGAAGCGGGCCACGGTTTCGCCGTTGCGGTCGACGAGGAACTTGGTGAAGTTCCACTTGATCATCTTCGTGCCGAGCAGCCCCCGAGCCTCGTCCGTCAGCTTGACGTAAAGGGGATGCGCGCCCGAGCCGTTGACGTCGATCTTGCGATGCAGCGGAAAGTTCACGTCGTATTGCGTTGTGCAGAACGTCCGAATCTCGTCTGCGGTTCCGGGCTCCTGGCGGCCGAACTGGTTGCAGGGAAACCCGAGTACGCGCAGACCTCGGCCGGCGAACTCGCGATGCAGCGCCTCGAGCCCGCGGTACTGCGGCGTGAAGCCGCACTTGCTCGCGGTGTTGACGATCAGCAGCACGTCACCCCGATAGAGATCGAGTGCGTACGCTTCACCGTCGATGCGGTGGACTTCGATGTCGTAGAGCGACGTGGCCATGCGCGGTGCGGCTATTCGGGCTCGGGCGGCGGCGGAGGTTCACCTTCGACGCATACGAAGACGACCGGGTCATCCACGCATACGTTGTCGCGGCACTGCAGGTTTCCTTGGCACGGCGGCGTGTTTTCGCAGGACTCGCCCAAGCCAGGCCGTCGAACGCAGACGTCTTCGACGCACTGGGCGTACGGCTGACAGCGTCCGAACACGCAGGCCTGACCGTCGCCGGGGGCGTCCACGCAGGTGCTGCTGCCCATGTCGCAGACCTGGTTCACGTCGATGCACGAGCCGCTCTGCAGCGTGGGGTTGCAGGTCTCGCCCGAGGGCGAAAGCGTGAAGCACTGCCCCATGGCGCAGCGCTGGCCGTCGAGGCACTGCTCGTTGCGCTCGCAGGCCTCGCTGGCGTCGACGCGGGGCTGGCAGGTGCCGGTGGTGGGAGGCTCGGCGCCGTCCTCGGTCGCCGGCGGGGCGCAGTACGCCGTGTCCTCGCAGAACGCGGTGATGCGGTCTCCCTCGGGCTGAAGCGGGCACTCAGAGCCGAGCCCGAGCTCGCGAACCTCGGTACACACGCCGGTGCAGCACGCCTGGTTGTTTGGGCAACCGGTCTGGTCGCAGATCGAGCGCTCCCCGGCGCACTCTTGGTCGGCGAAGCAGGCGTCGCCGTCCTCGATGAGCCCGATGACCGCGGCCGCCTGGGCCTCTTCGATCAGCCGGCCGTTTTCGATCGTCTCCTCGCAGCCGATTTCCTCGAGCAGGTCGACGTATGCGAGCGCGGCTTGGGGGTTGTATTCGACCCGCTCGAGCGCGATGCCGCCGATGGCTTGGATGTAGCCGCGGTCGATCTCGAAGGCGCCGATGCAGCTGTCGCGGTCGGGCGCGAACCCGCACCGGACGAGGTAGTCGCAGCGAGCGCTTCGCTCCTCTTTGGCGAAGTCGAACGACTCGATGCCGGGGTCTTCCTCCTGGTCGCAGCCAGCGGGAGAGACGAGCAGCGCGAGGGTCAGCGCGAGCAGACGTGGTCGGGGCACAGCTCAAGGAGACACTCCGGGTGCCCCTGCGTGCAAGGGCCGGTCGCCTGGCTTCGTCGAAGGTGCGTGTTGTCCCACCTTTCATCCGTCCGAGGGTCCTGACGCAAACGGGACCCCGGTCAGGAAAACCAGACCTGACCCGGATGGTGGGCCGCGAGAATGAGGGGATGGCGCGGTTGGCCCGCCACTCGCAGTGTGCGGACCATGGATGCGGCGTGTGCAGCACTGGATGGTGTGCCTTGTCTGGCTGGCCACACTGGGGGGACTCCCGGCCCCGGTCCGCGCCGCGCCTGCCGAGGCCGTCGTCGAGGCCGCCGTCGAATCGGCCGGGCTCGCGCTGGGTGCCCACACGAAAGGCGCCTGGGAGGACGCAGCACGGCATGGTCTCGATGCCCTGAAGGTCCTGGGTCCAGGGTTGGGCTGGGCCGAGCCGGACGTCGTCACGCCGGTGATGGCGGTCACGGTGGACTCCCTGATGAAGCTGGGGCGCACCGACGAGGCTGACGCGCTCCTGGCCAAGCGGAAGGCGGCGCTGGCGAAGGGGGGAGCCACGTCCTCGAAGAAGGCCGAGCCCGCCGAGGCGAACACGCCCATGGACGCGGCGCTGGGCGTCGCGGCGAAGGCGTATCGCGCGTTCGTCCTCGGCCAAGAGGACGAGGCGCTTCGCTTGGGCGTGCAGGCCGCGCGCGACATTGAAGCGATCGATCCCAACGCCCCTTCGCTTCCGGAGATGCGCAGCCTCGCCGCGACGCTGCACGGGGCGCGGCTCGAGTTCGGGCCGGCGGTGGCGCTGCTCACCGCAAACCTCGAGGCGTCGCGGCGCGCCAACGCGGCGGTCGACGAAGCACGCTGGACGATGGCGCTTGCTCGGCTGTCTCTGCAGCAGGGCGACGTGAAGGCGGCCCGGGCCGGGTACGAAGCCGCGGCCGCGCTCGGCCTCGCGCAACGAGACCTCGAGACCCAGGCTCGAGCCGCAGGTGGCCTGGGCGACGTCGCGTCGCTGGAGCAGCGCAATGCGGCGGCGATCAAGCGATACCGCCAGGCGCTGGCGCTGCATGAGCGGCGGCAGGACTTCGGTGCGAGCCACCTCGTGGCGCCGCTGCACGATCTCGGCGTCACGCTGGAGCAGGCCGGTCAGTTCGACGAGGCCCTGAGCGTGCTGATGCGGTGCGTCGCGATCGCCGAGCGGTCGTTCGGCCAGACGACGCCCGCGACGTGGAACGTGAAGCACTCGCTGGGTCGACTGCACCGGTCGGCGAAGCGCTACGACGAGGCGATCGCACTGTTCGAGGCGGTGTTGGCCGAGCAGGAGGCTCAGCTGCCGCCCACCTCGCCGGGAATCGCGGCGACGATGAACCACCTTGCGGAGACGCTGTGGGCGAAGGGCGGCTCTCGAACGCGGGTGGTGGGGCTCGCGACCCGGGCGGCCGAGGTCCATGAGCGCGCGATGGCGTCGGTGCTGCGCTCGGGGACCGAGGCCCAGAAGCGGGCGTACTTGGCCCGCTACACCTCGGGTACCGATCGGATTCTCAGCTACGCGGCGCGAGATGCCGCGGACGAGCCGAGCGCCGTCCGTCTGGGTGCCGCGACGGTTCTGCGCCGCAAGGGGCGGCTGCTCGATGCCGTCAGCGACCAGTTCGCGCTGCTGCGTTCGCGCGCCGACGTCCAGACCGGGGCCAAGCTCGACCGCCTCACCGCGGCCCAGGCTCAGCTGGCTGCGCTGGCGCTGCGCGGGCCTGATGAATCCCTGCCCGCGAAGGAACATGCCGCGCTGACGGATTCGCTGCGGGACGAGGTCGACGCGCTGACCAAGGACCTCGCCGACGTGGTGCCGCCCGACGAGCAAGGAACCGTCCAGCTCGAAGACGTGGCGGCTCGGCTCGGGGCGGACGAGGTGCTGGTGGAATGGGTGCTGTACCAGCCCTTCGATGTCCACTACCGCAGCATGAATACGGCGTTTGGCCCGGCCCGGTATGCCGCGTTCGTCGTGCATGCGGACGGCACGACCGGCGTGGTCGACCTCGGGGAGGCGTCGCGCATCGACGATGCGATCGTCGCGATGCGGCGCGCCGTGGCGGACCCAAGGACGGACCCGACGTCCCTGGGCCGTCAACTGCACGGGTGGCTCACGGCGAAGGTCGAACCGCTCTTGAAGGGCAAGACCTCGGTCTATCTGTCCCCCGACGGGATGTTGAACCTGCTGCCGTTTGCTGCGCTCGTCGGCGACGACGGCAAGCACCTCGTGACCCGGTACACCTTCACGTATCTCTCCAGCGGGCGAGACCTCGTTCGGCTGCAGGGGCGCGAGACGCCCCGGTCCGACGCGTTGATCGTCGGGGCGCCGGCCTTTTCGGCGAGTGGGTCCGGGGCGGGGACGGCGGGTGCGGGCACGCGGGCGGCAGGCCTCTCCGACCTGGTGTTTCCGCCGCTGCCGGGTACCGCCGGAGAGCTCGACGCGCTCCAGGACGTCGTCCCTCAGGCGCGCGTGCGCCGGGCAGACGCGGCGACCGAGTCGACCGTGAAGAAGGCCGACGCGCCCGTAGTGCTGCACGTCGCGACGCACGGGTTCTTTCTTGCCGACGATCGGGACGCATCGGCCGGGAGTCGCGGGGTGACCTACGTCAAAGGCGACGCGGTTGTGCGTCCGTCTCCCGACGCCGAGAACCCGCTGATTCGCTCGGGCCTTGCGTTCGCGGGGGCGAACCTGCGTGCGGGGCCCGATGGTGAGGACGGCATCCTCACGGCCCTCGAGCTCGCCTCGGCCAACCTGCACGGGACGGAGCTCGTCGTGCTTTCGGCGTGTGAGACCGGCGTTGGGGAAGTCCGCAACGGCGACGGGGTCTACGGCCTGCGACGCGCGCTCGTGATCGCGGGCAGCCGCAGCCAGGTGATGTCGCTGTGGCAGGTCGACGACGAGGCGACCCGAGACTTGATGGCGGCGTACTACCGGCGCCTGCGCAAGGGCGATGGCCGGTCAGAGGCGTTGCGTGCGGTTCAGCTGAAGATGCGAAAGAAGAAGGAAACCGCCCATCCCTTCTACTGGGCGGCCTTCATTCCCAGCGGCGACGCCTCGTCGATGGAGCTCGCGCTTCCCGAGCCCGAACGAGCGCGTTCTCGTCGACGTCGGCAGCGCGATGGGCTCGATCTGCTCGACTACTGGGGAGATGCGTTCGACGACCCGATGCTCACGGTCGGCGGCAGCTACCTCGGCGTGCTGGGAACCCCGCGGCTGGATGGCATACCGGCCGAGCACGCGCGTGGCTGGGACGTTCGGGTCCGCGGCTTCACGCGGCCGCACCTGCAGCTCGGTTTCGATCTCAGCCGCCAGGTCTGGCGGGTGCCTCAAAGCGAGCGCCGGACCAAGCTCAACGTGAACCGCCTGGAGTTCATCCTCGGCATCGACCTTCTGCCGCTGCCGTATGACCTGCGGGTCCGGCCGGCGCTGATCCCCTACGCCGCGCTCGGCCTGGCGTGGGGCAAGCTGCGGGACTCGCCCTCGGTCAACAGTCGCATCGACCCGTCCGTGGGTGGCGCGGGTGCAACGTTGGGGGCGGATTTCGTCCTGTACGTGCGGCCCACAGAGCGGTTCCTGATCGGACTCCGCGGGGGCGTCAGCAAGCCCTACTACCGGCTGCGCGCCGAATCCGAGCGTCTCGCGCTGGATGACCAGTTTCCCCGCGCCTTGCGATGGCAGGTGGGGATCGACCTTGGAGCGACACCATGATGCGTATGTCCACTGTCCTGTGCGCCGCCTTGGCGGTCTCTGCTTGCAAAGCCGACGCGGACGCGCGAGCGCCCGGTGCCGACGTGACCTGTCCGGATGGGACGCTCCGGCCACAGATCGATTGCTCGTCGGACCTGGGGCTCAAGGGGCGGGTCGTCGACGCCAACGCATCGCTGGGCCGGATCGGCTTGGGCCTGGGCGCCTCGTACGAAGAGGGCGCGGTCGGAGCGGTGACGGACTCGACCTACCAGCTCGCGCTGCAGCTCGAGTCGCTCTGCAAAGACTACAACGCATGTGTGGTGGACCCCGCGGGATATCAGGCCGCGTCCTCGGAGATCCGAACCCAACTCTCGGAGCACGTGCGCCTCGTGGGGCGGCTCGAAGGCGCGTCTTCACCTCAGGCTTCGGACGCTGTGTGGAGCAACGCTCGCCCAGATCTGGCCGCGACGCGAATCGCTGCCGACGTTCGCGTGGAGGCGGTTCGCGCGGGCTCGAACGAGACGGTCCTGCACCAAAGTGGCGACCGCCTGCACAGCGGCGACGGCTTTCGCGTGGTCCTGCGTCCCTCGGTGCAGGCGCACGTCTACGTACTGCTGATGTCGAGCCAGGGCGAAGGCACCGTGCTGTATCCGGACGCGCGCATGGGCACGCAAAACCCTGCCGCGGGCGGCACGGAGATCGCGATCCCTCCCGACGGCCTCTTCGTCCTCGATGACGTCGCCGGAACCGAGACGGTTCAGGTCCTGGTGTCGGCCAAGCCACTGACCGACCTCGAGGCGCGACTCGCTGCGATGCAGGGCGGTGGTGCTGCGGCGCAGCCCCGGCCCGTCCTCGAGCGGGTGGGGGAGCTGCTGTGTCCTCCGGGCGGCAAGCGAGGCGTGAGCTACAAGAAGACCTCGGCCGCCTGCGATGGACGGACGCACCGTGGCGTCGTCTACAAAAAGACGGAACGACCGCGCATTGCGGCCGTTCCAGGGGATGACGTCGTCGTGCTGCAGCACGTCGTCGAGCACGACTGAACGCGCTCAGTTCGTCGAGCGGATCACGGTCAGCGCGTTGTCGGAGAAGGACGAGACCACGATGTCGTCCACGCCGTCCCCGTTCATATCGCCCGTCTCGATCGTCTCCGCGATGTGTCCGACCGTGACGTCGACGGGGTCGGCGAAGCTGCGGTCGGCGCTGCTGCGTACGATGCTGATCTCGTCGCGGTCGTCGTAGCCGATGATGAGGTCGTCGATGCCATCGAGGTCGGCGTCGACGACCTCGATGGTCGCCGCATTGCCCGACGCGACGGCGACGTTGACCTGGTCGAAGCCCAGGGCGCCGTTGCCGAACGCGACGCGGAACAGGACGCCGTCGGCGACCGCGATGTCGACCTCGTCGTCGCCATCGAAGTCCCCGAGGACCATGTCGGTGGCTTCGGTGGTCTCGAGCAGCGGGAACAGCTCCACGTTGCTGAGCGTGCCGTCGCCGCTGCCGAGCTGAGCCCGGACCTCGCTGTTCTCGGCGGTGGCGGAGAAGTCGCCGACGTACACCACGTCGAGCTGGTCGTCTCCATTGAGGTCGGCGAGCTCGAGGCCGTAGACGTCCCCGAAGCTTCCGATATCGGCGCTGCCGGTTTGCGTCATCGTGCCGTCGGCAGCGACCGTGTAGATCTCCAAGCCGTCGAGGGCCGGCACGACGAACTCGTCGCCCGCAAGGCCGTTCATGTTGCCGACGGCAATGCCGAACGCCTCGGTGCTCTCACCATCGTCGAGGACGTAGTCGCCCGACGTGTTGCCCGATGCGGTGTAGACGACGGCGCCCGAGGTGGAGACGAGGATGCCGTCGAGCACGTCGTCGAGGTTGTAGTCGGTGAAGCCCATGTGCGCGATCGAGGACACGCCGTTGAACGTGCTGCTCGTCGCCAGGCCGAACTCGCCGTCCGCGTTGAAGCGCACGACGATCTCCCCGTTGGCCGCGGAGTAGAGCAGGTCCGCATCGCCATCGTCGTCGAGGTCTTCGAGGTAGCCGAAGCGGTAGAAGGTGCCGTCGAGCTCGAAGAAGGACTCGAAGCAGACCTCGCCCGCCACGACGATGCCGTCTTCGCACTGGGCGGTGGGCTCGGGCTCGCCCGTGGACGAGCTTCCGTCGCTCGAACTCGAGGCGTCGGCACCCGTCTCGCCCATCCCCGTAGTCGTGTCATCGCTGGAAGTGCTGGTGGTCGAGCCATCGCTCGATGCATCGACGGAGGTGGAGCCGCTCGACGTGGAGTCGCCGTTGCCTGACGTGCTGGGGTCCGGGTCGACGCCCGTCGTGGGGTCGGTGGTGCTCGTCCCGACGTCGGTGTCGGGATCATCGCTGCCGGGGTTGAAGCAGCCGGTGGTCAAGGTGCCCAAAAGGCCAAAGCAAACGAAGGCGCGCATCTTCATGGTCGGAGGGGGCGGCCGCGAGGCCGATGCACAGATCGACACAGCAGCCGCCATCGTCACTATCGGGGGGAACGCGCGCCCTGGCGAGCCCGCGGAGGTCACGTTGCCTGGACACAGCTGTAGCCACCGCAGCTCCGCAGAATCCGCAGGGGCGACGTAGGGTGAGGTAGGGTCGCGCCGAATCCGTCCGCCACTACGCAATTCCGGCAATTGTCGGCGGCCGGGTGCGAGCGCAGACTCCAGGGAGGGGGGTGCGAGTGATCGGGCGAACCAAACGATTGATGACGAGCGCAGGGGTGCTCGCGCTGGGCGTTCTGAGCGCGGCTTCACCTGCGCAGGCGAAGCCGCCGGCTCCCGCCTTGGTGTGCGAGGTCTATCCGACGATGCCTGCGTGCGCAGGCGCCGTACCCGACTGCACCCTCTGTCACCAGAGCGCAGGCGTCGCGGTGAGAAACGTGTTCGGAACGCAGATCGAAGACGTCTTCTGGGCCGGCGACGCGGTCGTTCCTACGGATGAAGAGTTCATCGCCGGGCTCGAAGATGCGCTGCTCTCGGTCGAAGACCTCGACGCTGACGAAGACGGCGCGACGAACGTCGAGGAGCTGCTGGCGGGGTCCGACCCCGCCGACGCCGACGACCTCCCTGGGGAAGCCACCTGCGAAGACACCGACGGCAGCGAGGCGTGGCAGTACGACGTATGCAGCCCCGATGCGGCATACACCCTGCGCAAGGTCATGCTCGACGTCTGCGGTCACTCGCCCACGCTCGAAGACCTCGAGGCCGTCACCACCGCCGAGGATCCCGGCGAGCGCATTCACGCCGCGCTCGATGCATGCCTGAACACCGAGTTTTGGCGGGGGACGAACGGGGTGCTGTGGCAGCTGGCGCACCGCAAGATCACGCCGCTCCCGGCGATCAAGTCCGGGGCGGGCGAAGGCGGGGTGCCGCTTGCGGACTACGACGACGACTACAACCTGTTCGTCTACACCCAGACCGACAGCCGCGACGCCCGTGACCTGTTGCTGGCGCAGTATGTCGTCGGTCGGACCGAAGGGGACACGACCGAGTACTTCGAGATGACCGAGGCGGAGCAGTCCGCGCGCGGTACCGACGTTCGCGTGTTCACGCCGGTCGAGCAGCGGGCCGGCATGATCACCAGCCGGTGGTTCTTCGTGAACAACACGATGTTCACCGCGGTGCCTCGGACCACGGCCGCACAGGCCTACCGTTCGTACCTGGGCTTCGACATCGCCAAGCTCGAGGGGCTCGTCGAGCCGCCGCCGACGGAGGCGCTCGTGGATTACGACAACAAGGGCGTGACCGACGAGACCTGTGCGGCATGCCACCGCACGCTCGACCCGCTCTCGTACCCGTTCAGCCGCTACAACGGGATCGGCGGCAACGGAGGCTCCGGAGACTACGACGCGAACCGATTGGCCGCGTTCGTCGACAGCACGCAGCCCGACGTTGACCAGACGCCGCAAGCTGGGTACGTCCTCGGGGAGCCGGTCGACGACCTGGTGCAGTGGGCAGAAGTCGCCGCCAACAGCGACGAGTTCGCGGCCGCGACCGTGATGGACTACTGGGTGCTGCTGGTCGGGGAGCGACCTTCCGCCACGGAGACCGAGGCGTTCGTGGCGCTGTGGTCCGACTTTGCGACGGTTCACGACTACGACGTCGAAGCGATGCTTCACGACCTCATCGATACGGAGGCCTACAGTGTTCCTTGATCGCGTTGCGTGGATGGTTGCCGGCGCCCTGGTCCTCGGCGGGTGTGGGGGTGGCGGTGGCGGTGGTGCCTCCGATGCAGAGTCGGGCTTCACCGATGGGGAGACGGAGTCCGGGACGGACGGCTCGCAAACGAACCCGACGGACCCAACGGACCCGACGGACCCGACGGACCCAACCGGGGACACCGATGACCCGGTCGCCGAGCAGGCTCCGTCGGCGCGCCCGCGCGTGAAGTTCAAGACGGCGGAGCGGTACGCGGCCGATCTCTCGAACGCACTCTCCATTCCCGCCGATAGCCTCTGCTCCGAGCTGGACGCCTTCGACTGCGTGAGCGTGCATAAAGTCGCGCTCGGCGAGGTGGATGCGTTCGGTCTACGGCTGCTCGAGCCGCTCGAGTCGACCCCGTTGACCGCGCCGATTGCCGTGGACCGCATCGGCTTGACCGCCTGCGGAGAGCGAGCCGCGAGAGACCATGCGGACCCGCAGAGCGCGACATCGTTCGTCGAAGTCGCGGGCGTGGACGCTCCCGACGCGAGCGCACGCGAAGCCGTGGTCGCGCGGCTGTATCGACAGCTTCTGCTTCGCGAGGCTCGGGATGCCGAGCGTGCCGCGGTCGCTGCGATGTACGAAGACCTGCCCGAAGCGGGGCGTTCGCAAACCTGGTCGCAGATGGCGTGCTTCGTCGTCGCGACGTCGACCGAGGCGCTGTTCTACTAGCCATGATTCACTCCAAGATCACTCGACGTAGAGCGCTTGCAACCCTCGGCGGTGCCGCGGCCGGCGGCTTTGCAGGACTGGCCGGGATGGGGCGCGGACGGGCCGGAGGCTCCGAAGACCCTCGCTTCTTGATCGTGCTGTGTGCCTCGGGCGGCGCCTCGATCATCGACGCGGCACTCGCCATCCGCGAGAGCGAGGCCGGGGTCGCAGCACCCACGATCAACTGCTTTCCCGACGGCGCGATCTCGTCCGTCGAGGGCTCGCCGCTCCGCGCAGTCGACGGGTCGCTCGGGTCCGTGGGCGCCATCCCGATCTCGTTCAGCACGCAGCAGGCACAGTTCGTCGGCGCGCACGCCCAGGACATGCTCGTCGCCACGCTCACCTCGACGAGCGTGAACCACAACGTCGCGCAGGAACGCGCCGTCACGGGGAACGCCGCTTGGCGGGGCCGGACGATTCAAGAGTCGGTCGCAAACCAGTACGGCGCCGCGTTCCCGTTGCCGAACGTCCACCTCAACACCGGGACCGGGTTCACGGTGCGCGGGGCGGACGATTCGCTGCCCGCGTGGGCCTATGGCGAGCAGGTGGCAGACCCCACGCTGTGGCCGCTCGCGCTCGACGGCGCCCGCGGAACGACGTATCCCGTCGACTCCGACGTGCTCGCGACGGCGCGAACGCTCCGCAACGACGTGCTGGACCAGAACTCCGCGTTCAATCAGGCGTTCGCGGGGGCGGACGCGGTGCGCGCCTGGACGGGGCTGCGCGGCAACACGCAGGCCGCGGTCGAGCAGGCGGCGCTGATCGACAAGCTGCTGTTCGTGCCCGACGAGGCGCCGTACAACCTGGGTGCCCGTGGTCTCACGCCGTCGCCGGATGCCGCGCTGGTGCGCAGCGTGTTCCCCAACTACGACTGGGACCCGCTGCACGCCCAGGCCGCACTCGCGTTCTTGCTGATCAAGAACCGCGTGAGCGTGACCGTCACGCTCGGGCCGAGCTTCGATCTCGTGCTCGAGGACGGCACCTCGCTCGGCGGCGGTGGCCTGCCCGAGGGGTCGATGGCCAACCCGCCGATCGCGTTCGACTTCTCGCACCAGGGCCATCGAAGCACCCAGGCGTTCATGTGGAGCAGGCTCTACGAGGTCGCCAGCGGCCTCATCACGCTGCTGCAGGGCGAGGAGTGGGCCAACGGGGAGAGCCTGTGGGACCGCAGCATGATCTACGTCGCGACGGACTTCGGTCGGTCGAAGACGCGGGTCGCGAACGCGGCGGGCTTCGGGACTGGACACGACCTCAACAACGGCCTGCTGACCATTTCACCGCTGGTCAGCGGCAATACCGTCCTGGGCGGAGTCGAGCCGACCACGGGGATGACGTACGGCTTCGATCCCGGGACGGGCGCGCCCGAGCCGGGTCGACAGATGAGTGAAGAGGAGATCTTCGGTGGCCTGCTCGGCGTGCTCGGCGTGGATACGCAGGGCGAGACCGACCCGATCCCCGCGATGGAGGCCTGAGCTCAAGCCAGCCCGACGAGCGACCGGCTCTTGTCCCACAGCGCGTCGGCGAGCGCGTCGTCGGAGGCGTTGGGGTTGGGGCTCTCCATGGGCCAGCCGCCCTTGTTGAACGCCTTGTCGCGGTAGAGACCCAGCTGACTGTAGTAGCCCCCGGCGTTCTCCTCGACGTCGTCGGCAAGCGCGGCGTACAGCGATGACTGCGCGCCCTCCCACGGCTCGATCATGCCCATGAGGCGGAAGATCGGCCGCAGCACGTAGTCTTGAATCCACACCGGCATGCTGTGGCGCGCAAGGTTGGTGCGGACCCAGCCGGGATGAACGCTGACGGCGGTTACGCCCGATCCTTCGAGGCGCTTGGCCAGCCCCTTGGCGTGAAGCACATTGGCGAGCTTCGATTGCGCGTAGGCTTCCCACCCGTCGTAGCTGCGGGTCTCGAAGTGCAGGTCCTCGAGGACGATCCGACCCTCGCGACCGACGGCCTTGTCATGAAAGCAGCTGGACACGTTCACGATGCGGGCCGGGGCACCCTTTTTGAGTGCGTCGACCAGCAGCTCGCTGAGCAGGAAGTGCCCCAAGTGGTTGACGCCGATCTGCATCTCGAAGCCGTCGGCCGTCTTCTGTTCGGGCGTGTTCATGACGCCCGCGTTGTTGATGAGGCCGTGCAGGGTGTCGTGCTCGCCGAGCAGCTCTTTGGCGAACGCGCGGACCGACTCGAGGCTGCCCAGGTCGAGGCGGAGCACCTTCGTCTTGGCACCCGCGTGGACTTGGGCGATTTCGGCGGCCCGCGCCTGGCCCTCTTCGACGCGCCGGCATGCGAGCACCACGGTGGCGCCCTGCTTGGCGAGCTGCTGCGCGGTCTCGAAGCCGATACCGGAGTTGGCACCGGTCACCACGTAGACGCGGTCGGTGAGGTCTTTGGCGAGCAACGCGGGCGGACACATGTGGGGCTTGGCCATGATCGCCGCCATCCTACGGCACGAAGCGCGTGACGGTTACGCCGGCGTCGGTGGGCTCGGCATCCAGCCAGCTCTGCGCCTCGGCATCTCCGCCAAGCTCGGCCAGGAAGAACGCCGTCACGTATGACGCGGTGATGTGGCGGCCGACGTCGGCGGGCAGGTAGGTGAAGGGTTCGCCGTTGGTCTGCCGCACGTCGTCCCCGCAGCCGGGGGCGAAATCGTCCACGATGCCGCACAGGTCCGAGGGGCTCCAGTGTCCCGCGTCCGCAAGCTCGACGAGCCAGCTTCCGCCCGGCATCGCCGCGGCGTTCCCCGCGAGCAGGTTGTTGCCGATGGCCTGGATGCTGTTGTCCTCTTCCATCAGCAGGAAGAGCATCGGCTCGGCGATGTCTGCCGTCGCGACGCCGGGCAGCAGCGGGTTCTCGATGGGGGCTGCGATGGCGACCCCGGCCGTGAAGCGGTCGTCGTCCTGCAGAACCTTGCCGGTCGTCGTGGCGCCGTAGCTGTGCCCGAACATGCCGATCGCGTTCGAATCGATCGCGGCGGCGATGGGGCCCCTGGTCGTCACGGCGTCGAGCGTGTTCCGCACGTCCGTGGTGCGCTGGTCGAGCCACTCGCCATTGAGCGGGGCGGGGTTGCCGGCGAGGTCGTCGAACAGCGTGTCGCCCGTGTGGGTCACGCCGACGACGATGACGCCGTGGCTCGCGAGTCGTTCGGCGATGAAGCTCGACGACACGCCCAGGCACGAGAAGCAGTGCGAGTACAGCACGGTGGGGAAGGTGCCCTCGGCCAGAGGCGCATCGAGCTGAGCTTCGGCGTCGGCGCGGACGCAGTCTTGCGGCGCGTCGGCCATGAGCGTGGCGAGCTGCGCGGCATTGGCTTCGTCGACCAGGTCGGCCAGCGGCGTGGTCCCCGAGGCGTCGTCGCTCGGGTACCAGATCGTCGCGCGAACGGTGCGGTCCCCTTCGGTGACCAGCTGATTCGTCACCCCGACGCCGAACGAGCCGCGGGCCTGCCAGGGCGCCGTGGTCGAGCCGCCGGTGGAGCTCTCCGAGCTGCTCGACCCGTCCGCCGCGTCGCTCGTACTGCTGCTGCCGGTGTCGGCGGCCGCGGTGGTGCTGGTGCTCATCTCGGTCGTCGAGCCCGAGCTGGACTGCGACGTCTGCATGCCCGAGCTTCCGTCCGCTGCCGCGTCGTCGTCCGAGCCACAGCCCGCCGCCGCCGCCACCAAGGCCATCGCCAAAACGCGTTGCATCCGCGGGAGCATACCCGGGCGCTCGGCCAGCGCTCCGTCGGGGCTCCCCTCGGTGCGCGTCGTGTTGGTGAGGCAGCCCGCGTACACTGCTCACGCGGGGCCTTCCGTTTACGCGACCAGCCTGCGCAGGGCGGCCGTTGTGTGGTCGAATGAGGCATGCGAGGGGGAGTCGCGGTGATGCTTTCCGTGCTCGCCATGCCGAGCGTGGCGTGGGCGCACTCGGGCGGTGCGCAGGGCGCCTCGTGCAGTGGCTGCCACGGGACGGGCGAACACGAGGTCGTCTTGATGAGCAGTCCCAGCGCGCTCCAGCCGGGTGCGACCGTAGAAATCACGCTGCGGGTCGAGGGCTCGGGCAACGTCGCGGGCATCTTCGTGGCGCCCGACGGTGGGGGAAGCGTGGCGCCGCTGCCAGGACAAGGCATGGCGCAGGTCGGCTTGGGCCTCACGCACACCTTGCCCCGATCGGTGAGCGGCGGCGGGGCCTCGTTCACCTTTGCGTTCGAGATCCCCGACAGCCCCGGCGCCACCCGCTTCTCGATCGCGTCGGTGCTCGCCAACGGCAACGGCAACAGCGGCGGCGATCAGGGCGACGGCCATGAACTCGACGTGGTGTACGGCTGCGAACCGCAGACCTACTACCGAGACTTCGACGGCGACGGCTACGGCCGGGAGACGTCGCCTCGGGTGTTCTGCGCCGGGGACGCTCCGCAGGAGTACGCCGCGACCGGAGACGACTGCGATGACAACCGCGACACGGTGCATCCGGGCGCGGTCGAGTTCTGCAATCTCCGCGATGACGACTGCAACGGGCAGGTCGACGACGACGCGATTCCCGTCGAGCAGTATCCCGACGCAGACGGCGACGGGTACTACAGCCCGGCGGAGTACCGCAGCGGGGAGACGTTCGTCGGTTGCGTACCCACCGAGGGCTGGGCTGCCGAGGCGGGCGACTGCGCCGAGAACGACGAGACGCGCAACCCGGGGGTGGAAGAGGTCTGCAACCTGTTCGACGACAACTGCGACGGCCGCGTCGATGAGCGCGTGCGTCCGACGTGCGGCGTGGGCTGGTGCCGGCGGGAGTCGAACACGTGTGACGCCGCGGGGTGTACGCCCGGTGAGCCGATCGAGGAGATCTGCAATTTGCTCGACGACGACTGCGACGGCTTCGTCGACGAAGATGCCCCCTGCGACCCCGGCTTGGCCTGCATCGCGGGGACCTGCCGAGAGCCCGAGGAGCCGCTGCCCGGTGGCACCGACGACACCGGCACCAGTGCCGGGGACGACGGCGGTGTCGGGGATGGCTCTTCGACCGCAGCGGCCGAGACCGACGCCGGAGCGTCGGCCGCGGGTGGGGGCGGATGCGCCGTGCAGCGAAGCGGACCCGCCTCGCTTGCGGTGATCCTGATCCTCGGCGTCGTTCGCCGTCGACGACTCAGCGCGTGAGCACCGACGACGCGTCGGCGTCTCGCTCGGCCCACAGCGCCGCGACAAGCCCTTGGTAGCGGGCGGTCTCGTCGCTCAGCTCGGCCTCGCCACGAAGCGCGCGGGCGGCCGCCGAGGGACCGCCGTTGTAGGCGGCAGCCGCCCAGGCCACGACGTCCGCTTCATCGCCCGCCGACTTGAAGCGCTCGAGCTGCTGCGCCAGGTACCAGGTCCCCAGATCGAGGTTAAGGGCGGGATCGTCGAGGTCCTGCGCGCGCGGAACCTCGAGCCCGCGCTGCGCGGCGATTTCGGCGGCGGTGGCCGGCATGAGCTGCATCAGGCCGCGAGCGCCACGGGGGCTCTTGGCGGTGGCGCGTCCTCGCGACTCGAGGAGCACGACGATGGCCACCAGATCGGGGTCGACGTCATGGGCGGCCGCGGCCTGCACGATGTCAGCTTCGTGGGCGGAGACGGACGCCGGCATCCAGGCGATGTCGAGCTCGGCGACGTCTTCGTCGGCGGTGACGCGTGCGGCCGCGTAGCTCGACCCGGCGAGCGATGCCACGACGGCGAGCGGCAGCCACCACCGGTGGCTGAAGGCAGGAGTGTTCGAACGGTGAACGATACGTTGTACGCGTTTCATCAGGTTTCCTGAGGTTGCGCCGGCGGTCAGCGCCGGCACTGCCTCAGCCCGCATCGCCTCCAGCTCGGTCAGGGCGCGAGCGTAGGCGAGCGGGTCGCGGAGCGTATCGACGACGAGGTCGTCGCAGGCTTCTTCGCGGGCCTCGTCCAGCAAGGCGCTGAGCCACCATAGGACCGGGTGGAAGAAGAACGCGATCTCCACCGCCCGCTGCACGATGCGAAGGGCGGGGTCTCGGCGTCGCAGGTGAGCCAACTCGTGGGCCAACACCGCATCCAGCCACGCGGGGGGCATCGACGCCGCAAGCCCCATCGGCACGAGAATCATCGGCCGCAGCCAGCCCAGCACGATCGGGCTGCTCACCGCAGGAGACTCGACCAGAGTTACCGGGCGCGTGACGCCGAGTCGTTGGCCGAGCGCGCGCAGCCGAGGATGCAGCTCTCGCAGCGGAAGGCCGGTGGCGCGGAGCCGATGCATGCCGTGCAGCTCGAGTGCCGTGCGGGCGCTCGCAAGGACGACGCCCAGCATCCACCCGTGCGCGAGCAGGGGCATCCACGTCGAGGGCGTGCTCGACGTCGACACGCCGCCGCTGCGCCCCAGCAGGTCGAGTACGGCCCAGAGCATCAGCCCGGGCACGCTCATCAAGACCGCGAACAGCAGCGCGAACCGAGTCGCCGCATCGCATCGCCGCCACAGAGGCTGCGAGAGCCACACCAGCGCACCGAGCACGAAGCCCTGCACCAAGACGCGCAGCAGGGCAAAGCCCAAGAGTGCGCTCATGCTTCGTCGGCTCCTTCGAGCTGGTCGAGGAACGCTCGAACCTCGGCGATGTCGGTGGGGCTCGCGTGTTCCGAGGAGAGCGCCCGCATCACCAGCGACGCCGTCGAGCCCCCGAACGCTTTGTCGGCCAGATCATCCACCAGCGCGTGCTGGATGGCCGCGCGCTCCACCGAGGCTGCGTACACGTGGCTACGCTTCGACGCGTCTCGCTCGACGAGCCCCTTGTCGAGCATGATCTGCAGCAGCTTGAGCACGGTCGTGTAGCCGATGCCGCGCTCGGGCTCGAGCACCGCATGAACCGCGCGCACCGTGCTGGCCCCGTGGCTCCAAAGCACCCCGAGGATCGCCATTTCGGCCTCGGTCGGCCGTTTCTCCTGCATGGCCAGAATAATACGAACATCTTCGTAGATGTCAACGAAGAGTTTCGTACTTTGTTCGGTAGCCTGCGCTCATGCCCAGCGCGCGCGACCAGCTGCTCGGTGCAATCGCGGGCCACGGCGCCCGCGTGGCCCTTCACCACGACGGGACGCAGTGGACGTTTGCCGAGCTCGACCTACAGATGCAGGCGTGGGCGAACGCCTTCGCGCAGGCCGGTGTGCGCGCCGGCGATCGTGTCGCCGCGCTCTCGCCTTCGAGCCCCCATCTGGTGGCGGCGATGTTCGGTGCGTACGCCCTGGGGGCGATCTGGGTGCCCATCAACACGCGCTACCGAGCCACCGAGATCGGGCACATCCTCGACGATGCCGCGCCCGCGCTGCTGCTCTGCGCGCCGAGCCTCACCGACGCGCTGCCCGACGCCCTTGCGATGCCGGTGCGGGACTTCAGCGCGCCGCCGGCTGCGACCGCCACGATTGCGGCGCTGCCCGACGACCATCCCGCGCTGCTGATCTACACCTCGGGCACGACCGGCCGGAGCAAGGGCGCGACGCTCAGCCACGGCGCGGTCGTGGCGGGGATCGGGGCGCTGACGGACGCGTGGGGCTGGTCTGCGGACGACGTGTTGAGCCTGCAGCTCCCGCTCTTTCACGTGCATGGGCTGTGCATCGGTGTGCATGGCTGTCTGCTGCGCGGGATGACGATGCGCATCCACGCAAAGTTCTCGGCCGCGGCGGTCGTGGACGACGTGCGGAACCACGGCGCGACCGTGTTCATGGGCGTGCCCACCATGTACACCCGGCTGCTCGCGCATCTGGACGCCGCGCCCCACGACGCGGACGCGCTGCGGGGCGCTCGACTGTTCACCGCCGGCAGTGCGGCGCTGCCCGCCGCCGATCTGGAAGCGTTCGAGCGACACACGGGGCACCGCATTCTCGAGCGCTACGGCATGAGCGAAACGCTCATCACCTTCACCAACCCGCTGCAGGAGGAGCGCCGCGCCGGCTCGGTCGGGCGCGAGGTGCCGGGCGTTCGCTCGCGCGTCGTCGATGACGCGGGCCAGCCCGTTGCCAATGGCGAGGTGGGCGAGCTGCAGGTCCAGGCGCCGGCGCTGATGCGTGGCTACTGGAACAACCCCGAGGCTACGGCCGCCAGCTTCGACGGCCCGTGGTTCAAGACCGGCGACGTCGTCGTACGAGACGAGGACGGCTACGTGCGGATCGTGGGGCGCAAGTCGGTCGACATCATCAAGAGCGGCGGCTTCAAGATCAGCGCCCGGGAAATCGAGGAGGCGCTGCTGCTGCACCATGCCGTGGCCGAGGTCGCCGTCGTCGGCATGCCCGACCCGCAGTGGGGCGAGCGCATCGAGGCGGTGGTCGTGCTTGCCGAGTCGATCGACGACCCTGCGGCCGTGCTCGTCGCCCACGCCCGGACTCAGCTCGCGGACTATAAGACCCCGCGCGCGGTCCACGTGCGCGACGAGCTTCCCCGCAACGCACTGGGCAAGCTTCAGAAGGTTGCGCTCAAGCGTTCGCTGCAAGAGCGCTCCGAATCCACCTGAGGGGCCGTCGGAGCGCCGGTTGAGATGCACGGCCGCGGTGAGCACCTAGGCTGGCGCGGTGCTCGAGCGCTCCAGCATCCCCGCGATCCGCGTCCAGGCTGCCAACGACGCCCCGGTCCACGAAGACGGGGACTACGTCCTGTACTGGATGATCGCGTACCGCCGCCACGACTACAACTTCGCGCTCGAGCGCGCGGTCGAGTGGGCGAAGGCGCTGGGCAAGCCGCTGGTGGTGCTGGAGGCGCTGCGGGTCGGCTACCGCTGGGCGTCGGACCGGCTGCACACCTTCGTGATCGAGGGAATGCACGACAACGCCGAGCGCTTCACGAAGCGGGGCGCGACCTACTACCCCTACCTCGAGCGCGCCGAGGGCGAGGGCAAGGGCCTGGTCGAGTCCCTCGCCGAGCGGGCCTGCGTGGTGGTGACCGACGACTTCCCGTGCTTCTTCTTGCCGCGCATGGTCGCCGCCGTCGCGCGGCGGCTGGCGACCTGCCTCGAGGTCATCGACGGCAACGGCCTGCTGCCCACCCGCGCGACCGACAAGGTCTACGCGCGCGCCCACGACTTTCGTCGCCATCTGCAGCGTACGATGCCCACGCACATCCACGACTTCCCGAAGGCGGATCCGCTTCGGGATGCTGGGCTGCCGTCGCTGGATGCACTGCCCGAGCACATCACCACCCGCTGGCCGGCCGCAACGCGCGACGAGCTGGCGAACCCCCCGGTGGCCTCGCTGCCCATCGACCACAGCGTCCCCGCGGTCCCCATTCCTGGCGGCATTGCGGCGGCGGGCGAGCGCGTCACGGCGTTCCTCGACCAACGACTTGGCCGGTACGGGAGCGACCGGAACCAGCCCGACGTGGAGGCGGCCAGCGGCCTCTCGCCGTACCTCCATTTCGGCCACATGAGCGCGCACCGGGTGTTTCGAGAGCTCGCCGCGCGCGAGGACTGGCACCCGGACGTGCTCGTTCCCAGCTCAGGCGGCAAGCGGGAAGGCTGGTGGCAGATGTCGCCCGACGCCGAGTCCTTCCTCGACGAGCTGATCACTTGGCGCGAAGTCGGCTTCAATATGACGACGCTGCGCGACGACTACGACCAGTTCAGCAGTCTGCCGGCGTGGACGCTCAAGAACTTCGACAAGCACGCAGCCGACCCTCGAGAGTACGTCTACGACCTCGAGACGTTCGAGCGCGCGCAGACCCACGACGACATCTGGAACGCGGCCCAGACGGAGCTGGTGACCACCGGGCGGATGCACAACTACCTGCGCATGCTGTGGGGCAAGAAGATCCTCGAGTGGACGGCGCGGCCCGAGGACGCGCTTGCGGTGATGATCGAGCTGAACAACAAGTACGCGCTCGACGGCCGCAATCCCAACTCGTACAGCGGCATCTTCTGGTGCCTGGGCCGGTACGATCGTGCGTGGGGGCCCGAGCGCCCCATCTTCGGTACGGTCCGCTTCATGAGCAGCGACAGCACCCGCCGAAAGCTGCGCATCAAGCCGTATTTGGCCAAATACGGCGCCGCACCGCAGGGCTCGCTGTTCGGGTGACCGAGCGCTGCATGGTACCGTCCGCGCATGCGATGGGCTTTGATGTGTGCGTGGACCACCCTGGCGCTGGCGACTGGGTGTGACAATGGCGGGGGCGGAGACGACTCGGGGGGAACCTCGACCAGCGGCGACCCTCCCCCGGCCACGACTACGTCGGACGACACCACCGGGACGGTCGAGCCAGGCTCGACCACGGACGTCGAGCCCGGAACCAGCAGCAGCTCCGGCGGGTCCTCATCGACGGGGGAGGACCCCACCGATTCGGATTCGGACACCGACGACGGCGGCAACAACTTCGACTGCGACGGCGGCCGGGTGATCACCGCGTACGAGATGGAGTTCTCGATCAACACGATCGAGGGCGTCGCGATCCCGACGGAGCCCAAGGGCTACATCTGCATGCTCCCCAACGACGCGGGACTACTTGCGGACATCCGGTTCGGCAGCAAGTCGGCCGGCGAGTGGGAGAGCATCATCCGCGTGCGCCTCGAAGGCGTGGGGGAGTTCGACATGTCGGCGGACTTCGGCACGCCCGGGCTCGGTGAGGAACCCGCCAACGGGATCGGCTACAGCTGGACCGAGCCGGGCTCGGCCAGCACCGTGTCATTCGACACCGCCAACCAGGAGGGCAAGGGCCTGCTGACCCTGACGTCGATTCCGACGCAGCCCGGCGAGACGCTCGAGCTCACGGCCGACGGCGCGATCGCTGGCAAAGAGGGCTGGCAGTTCGGGTTCACGCTGAACGCAACGCTCGAGGCCGACGACGCCGGGCGATGAGTGCGTCCAAGCGCGTCGTGGTGCTGGGGCTCGGAGACACCGGGCTCCTCGTCGCGCTCGCGCTCGCGGCTCGTCATCGCGTCACGGTCGTGGCCCCGCGCCCGTTCTACCTTTCGTCCCAGAACGTCGGCGGGCGGCTTGCCTGGCCGCAGACGTGGGCCCGCACCTCGAAGGTCGAGACGCACCGCTTCACGAAGCTCGACGGCGTCGAGATCGTTCAGGGGCTTGCCCGGTCGGTGGACCCCGCCGAGAAGACGGTGTCCTATGGCGTCGATGAGCACGACGTCCGGACGCTGCACTACGACGCTTTGGTGATCGCGACCGGGGCCGACAACGGGTTCTGGCGGACCACCCGGGTCGAGTCGTCCGCGCAGGAGGAGCAGCGCCGGGCGGAGGAGCAGGCCCTGCTGCAGGCCGCCTCGACGCTGACGATCGTAGGGGGCGGCGCCTCGGCGGTGAGCATGGCCTCGTCGCTCTCAGAGCGCTTTGGCGACAAGACCGTCGCGCTGTACCACCCGGGGGCGTCGCTGCTTCGAGCCTATCCGCCGCGCGTTGCCGTGCGCATGCTGGCGCGCCTGCGAGCACTCGGCGTTCGGGTTCACGCGGGCCATCGGGCGGTGCCGCCGAAGATGACGGGACTCGGTCCGGCGACGATCCAGTGGGAGAGCGGACAAGCCCCCCTCGAGGCCGAACTGGTCCTGTGGGCGATTGGTGGCGCGCAGCCGAACGCCGGATTCCTTCCGCCGCAGATGCTGGGCCCAGACGGATTCGTGAACGTGCGTCCCACGCTTCAGGTCGAGGCTTGGGACGACGTCTTTTGCGTCGGTGACCTCGCCCGGACCGACCCCGCGCGCAGCTCGGCCCGCAACAACGGCGCGGCGATTGTCGCGGCCAACGTCACCCGCGTGCTGGCGGGAGACCTCGATCGACTCCGCACGTTCGAGCCCCCGATACACAAGTGGGGCGAGCTGACGAACTCGCCGGAGTCGGGGATGTGGCTGTACACGCCGCGAGGTCGACAGGTTCGTCTGCTGCCTTGGATCGTGCGGCGGGTGATCTTCGATTGGATCGTGTTCCGGCTTCTGTACGGCGGCGTGCGGGCGCCGTAGCGCCAGACCGCAAAACGCCGGCGGCCGAAGGAGGCGCGCCGGCGGTGCTTCGATACAGAGGACCGCTAGAGCGCTTCGAGAACCTGGCGGATTTCGGCGAGGTCGCCGTCTTCGGGGAGGGCGGTCTCGGCGGCCGCGAGGGTCTCCAGCGCCGCCGCGATTGCGGCCTCGTCGCCCTCGTCGCGCAGAGCCTTGAGCGCCTCGGCGTACTCGAAGATCGCCGCGCCCTTGAGCAGCATCGGGTCGGGCTCGGAGAGCAGGTCGGCGAACGTGATGGTCTGCGTGATCTCCCGCTGCTCGAACGTCACGGCGTCCTTGAAGCGCGCGGTCACGGTGATCTCGGCGTCTTCGGCGGCCAGCTCGGGCGCGCAGGTAGCGATGGTTTGGTGGAAGACCATCGCGTCGTTGGGCGCGAGGTGCTGCGGCTCGATCTCGGTCGGGTCCGCGCTGAACTCTTCGCCGCTGAACTTCACGATCTCGAAGCCGGGCGGCATGTCGAGGCGCACCTGCACGTCGCGGGCGGAGACGGCCATCGTGCTCAAGAAGCGGTCGCCGAAGATCTTCTGCGCTTCGGCTTCGCTGTCGATGTAGACCGACGCGCCCTTGCCGATGTCGGTCACGTGGTCCATGAGCTGGTCGTTGTAGCTCTCGTCGCCAACGCCGACGCCGACCATGTAGATGCCGTCTTGGTCGTTCGAGCCGGCGTACTGCGCGATGATCTCCTCGTCGGTGATGCCCGCGTTCGCGCCACCGTCGCTCATGAGGACGATGCGATTGATCCGGCTCTCATCGAAGGACTGATCGGCCAGCTCGTAGCCCGCGACCAGCCCGCCGTGCAGGTCCGTCCCGCCGCCGGCCTCGAGACCGTTGCAGGCGTCGAGGACGACCGAGTCGTTGGGCCCGGTCACGTCGTGCGCAGCGAGGATGGTGGCGTTGGCGGTATCCCAGCCCACCATCGAGACGATGTCGCCGGTGCGCAGGCTGCCTGCGATGACCCGACAGGTCTCCTGTTGCAGCTCCATCGGGGAGCCGGACATCGAACCCGACTCGTCGAGGACGAGGGTGATGTTCATCTTGGCGCGGTCGGCCGCCATCATGGAGGGGCTGGCGACCGCGATCTGAAGCTTGAACTCGCCTTCGGCGTCGCCCTCGGCCTGCAGGAGCGAGGTGTGCAGCGCGAGCTCGCCCTCGGGCGCGGCGGGATAGTCGAAGCTGTAGTAGTTGAGGAACTCCCACGGCCGAATCGGCGCGCTCGACAGGCTGCTCCAGCCGCTGAGGACCGCGTTGCGGACCTGCACCGGCGAGGACATCGAGTTGGAGTCGTCCGGAGAGAGGAACAGCTCGACGGGCGTTTGGTCGTCGCAGACGGGCTCGCCGGTCGAGGTGCCCTCGCCGGTGCTGCCCTCGTCGGGCTCTTGGCCGGAGTCGTCGGGTTCTTGGCCGTCGTCGCCCGTGTCAGGCGCGCCTCCGCCTGTTCCACCGCTGGGGTCGTCGCCCCCGTCGCTCGCGGCCGAGTCCCCGTCGTCGGTGGTGAAGCCGCTGGCGCTGGACGCCCCGCTGGTCCCACCGGGAAATCCACCGTCGGTGCCCGAGCCGTTTTCGTCGTCGTAGCTGCCGTCGGCCGTGCCGCTGGCGCTCGAGCAGCCGGTCGCCAGGGCGACGAGCACAGGAAGGACGGAGAGGAGTTTCTTCGAGTCGATCATGTCAGTCCAAAACGCGGGTCAAGCCAGGGAGTCTGCGGACCGGGCCGTCCTGGCCTGCGTCCGCCGTCATCCTCGGCGCGTTGTTGTGCAAGTCGGGGACCAAGACCCGAAAACCCCTGCGATCACAGCGCTGCGTCCTGTAGCCCGCTGTCGCGGCCGCTTGGGTCTGACATCGCTGTCAGTCTCGCGTGCGCAGGGCGACGGGAGTGACACACTGCCCACGCATGCGCGGAGTCGACTCGGACGTCACGGCGGTTCATCTCTACGCGCGCGGGGCTCAGGTCTCGCGCACGGCGACCCTCGTGGCCCAGGCCGAGACGGTCGCGTTCGAAGGGCTACCGCTGTGCCTCGAGGACGACTCCGTCCGGGTGTCGGTCCATGGCGACGCGTCGGTGGGATGGTCCGTGCAGGACGTCGGGGTCGAGGTGGAGACACCGGCGCCCGACGCTGCGTTGGCACCGGCCGACGACGAGCAGCTTCAGATGTGTACGCAGGCGCGCGACCGGCTTGCACGGCGCTTGGCGCTGCTGGACGCGTCGATCGAAGGGCTGCGCGGGGTCGAGCTGCGCCCGCGCATGAGCGCCCACAAGGACGAGCGCCCACAGACCATCCCGACCGCGGCACGCGTGCGGTGGCTGAGCGTGCAGGCGCGCCACCTTGACGCATTGCGAACCCAGCGAGCCGAGCTGGTGACGTCGCTGCACGCGGCCGAAGAGGCGCTGGACGAGGTCATGGCGGCACGAGCAGCCGGCACGACGGCTCGGAACGCGCGGCAGCACGAGCCCCGCAAGCGCGTCGTCCTGCGGCTGGTCGCGGGGGCATCGGCGGAGTCCGTGACGCTGCGGCTGCATTACCGCGTCCCGGGGACGCGCTGGTCACCGTCGTACGTGCTGCGGCTGGATACCGAAGGGCAGGCGCGGCTGGAGCTGCGGGCCGTGGTCGCGCAGCACACCGGAGAGGATTGGACCCGCGCCGCGCTGACCGTCTCCACCGCGTCCTTGCAGCGGTGGCACGAGCTGCCGGAGCTCGAGGCGCTTCGCGTCGGCCGCGTTCAGCCGGCGCCCCGTCGTGCTGGGTGGCGGTCCCCCCCGCCCGATCCGGAAGCGTTGTACGCGGACTTCGACCGCGCGCGGGATGCCATGGCTTCACCGCTCGACGCGCTCGCTGGGGCCGCGCCGCCGCCTCCACTGCCTCGGCCGGCTCCCGCACCCATGGCCGCCGCGATGCCGCAAGGCTTGGGTGGAGCGCCGGCGTCCGCCCGCGCCGCAGCGCCGAGGCGAGCCAAGAAGCGCGCTGCGGCCGTGGAGGAGCGCGCCGCGATGGCCTCGTTTGGGGCGCCCGCAGAGGCCATGGACCGCGAGGAACTCGACCTGCTCGAAGACGCGGACGCGTTCGAAGGCGCGGCACCGGGCGTGGGCTTGGGCCGGGACTGGTTCGACTACGCCCGGCTGCGGCTGCAGAGCCCGAGTGGGCACGCGCGGGGACGACTCCATCGCGGCGAAGCCGAACCCTCGCGCGCGGTCCATGACGCCATCGGGCGCGCGCTGTCGGTCGGTGCGGAGGCGTTGCCTCCCGGTCACGCGTGGATCTCGAGCCGCTCCGGCTACGACTACGCCTACGCGACCGAGGGCACCGTGTCGATTCCCAGCGATGGGCAAGGGCACGTCGTCACGGTTCTCGAGGTTCCGCTGCAGCCCACGCGCCGCTACGTGTGCGTTCCGGGGGGCAGCGATGACGTCTTCCGGACGCTCGTCCTGCGAAACCCGTCGGAGCAGCCGTGGCCGGCGGGTCCGCTCGACGTGTACGAGCGCGGTTCCTTCGTTCTGACCTCATCGCTCGACGACACCGCTGCCGGAGGCCGTTGTGAGCTGGGCCTGGGGGTCGAGCAGGCGATCAAAGTTGCCCGAAACGTGACGTTCACCGAAGACTCCGAGGGGCTGATCAAGCGGCACAACGCGTACGCTCACCGCGTTCGCATCGACGTCCGCAACCTGCTTCCCCACGCCGCCTCGATCGAGCTGCGGGAGCGGGTTCCCGTCGCGGCGCGGGACGACGACGATATCGAGGTCAGCGAGGCCGACGTCGCCCCGCCGTGGGACGCGTGGGAGCCACCAGGCGACCCACTGCAGGGCGGCCGGCGATGGCGCGTCGAGGTACCCGCGGGTGAGCAGAGCTCGCTCGAGGCAACGTGGACGGTCCGGGTGCCCGGCGGCAGCGAACTCGTCGGCGGAAACCGGAGGGACCGATGAGCGAACCGAAGCTTTCCATCACCACGGTCACGGTGCTCGAAGACCGGGCTCTCGTGCAGCGCGTAGCCCGGGTCCGATTGGATGCGGGCGCGACGACGCTGCGCGTCGAAGGCGTGTCGCCGGTGCTGGTCGACAAGACGTTGTGTGTTGCGCTCGACGACCCCTCCGCGCGGGTGATGCAGGCGCGGGTCCATCGACAGCAAGCGGCGACCGAGGCGAGCCAGACCGCGCGCGTGCAGGGGCTGATGCAGACCGTACGGACGCGCCAGCTCGCCGTCGAGCAGGCGAAGGCCGACACGGTCGTCGCTCGCGAGCGGGTGGAGGCGCTGGCACGCATCGAAGCGCTCGCGCTCGAGGAGGTGTCGGCCGACCTCGCGCTGGGCCGCGATGTCGCCGACGCTCTCGAAGCGCTCGTGTCGGTGCGAGAGCAGCTGGGCGAAGCTGCGGATGCCGTCGCGCAGGCCGACCGGGCCGAGATCCGCGCGATCCGAGCCTGCCGCGATGCCGAGGAGACGCTGGCCGAGCATGACGCCCAGACGCGAACGCTGCAGGCCGTGCTCGAGCTGTCGGTCCACAACGCGGGCGAGGCCGCCGACGTGGAGGTCGACGTGCGCTACGTCGTCGCCGGCGCGCTGTGGAGGCCGTCACACGTCGCGTCGCTGAAGGAGGGCGACGAGTCCACGGTTCACGTCGAGACCCGAGCCTGCGTCTGGCAGGCCACCGGCGAAGACTGGAGCGACGTGGAGCTGCGCGTCTCGACCGAGCGGCCTTCCTTGGGCAGCAGCCCGCCGCAGCTGGTGACCGACGCGCTGAGCCTGCGGCCCAAGCGGGCCACCGTCGATGTTGCGACCCGCGATCAGAGCATCGCCACCACGGGCGAAGGCGTCGACCCACAGGTGCGGGACGAGATGCCGGGCGTCGATGATGGCGGCACGGCGCTTCTGCTTACCGCCGAGGGCACGGTCTCGATCCCCAGCGACGGGCGGCCCCATCACGTATCGCTGTTTTCGTTCACCGCTCCGACCGCGCTGCAGTGGGTCTGTCGACCCGAGCGGGTGGCCGCCGTGCTCGGGCGGACCGAGCAGACGCACCGCGGGCCGAAGCCGCTGCTGGCGGGGCCGGTCGAGCTTCGCCGCAACGGTGGCTACGTCGGCCGCACCAGCACGTTGTTCGTTGCGCCGGGCGAGACCTTCGAGCTGGGCTGGGGACCGCTGTCCGAGCTCCGCGTGCACCGGCGGGTCACGTTCCCCGAGCCGACCCGCAAGCCGTTGAGCAGCTGGACCCGCAAGCCTCGAGTCATCGAGCTGAAGTTCAGCAACCTCGGTCCGACGCCGCGCACGGTCGCGCTGCAGGAGCGCGTGATGGTGTCCGAGGTGGAGAAGGTCGAGGTCGAGCACGACGACCTGGGCGGAGGCTCGATCGACGACCACGGCATCGTCACGCGCGACGTTGCAGTCCGCGGATTCGGCACCGCTGCGGTCACGTTGCGATGGACGCTGCTCGTCCACGACGACGTCACCGGCATCTGAACCGCCTCGGACTACTTCGCCTTGATGATGAGGTAGCGCAGGGGCGCGTCGGCGCTGAGATTGCGCAGCGAGAGGATGCTGCCCAGAGGGAGGTGGACCATGTCGCCGGCGTTCAGCGGATGTGCGGCGTCGCCGATGGTGGCCTCGCCATGCCCCTCCACGCCGATGACGATCTCGGGGAAGTGCTCTTGCCGGTGCCGGCCAACGCTGCCGCCGGCTTCGAGCTCGCACCACAGCGCGGCGGTGAACGGCGCGGCACGGCCGGTCATCATGTTCCAGACCTTCACGGTGCCGGTGCCACCGAACAGGTCGGCGCGAACGTCGGGGGAGGTGTCGTCGAGGCTCATTTCAGCAGGGCTTCCACTTCGAGGGCGGCGTCCACCTGGAAGCGAAGCTCCTGCAGGGGACCGGTGAGGTCGGGCAACGCGGTGTCGCCGGCCTCAGCACGGACGAGGTCGAGGTGGAGCTGCTCCAGCTGCGTCTGCGCCACCGAACGCCGGGTGCGAAGCTGGTCGAGCATGTCGTCGGCAGCGGCGAGCCCGTCGAGGCGCTGCTGCAGCGCCTCGATCTTGCTCGCGTGAAGGCTGCGCGAGGCTTCTGGCGCGCGCTCCAGGCTGGCGTGCGCGTCGGCCAACTCCTGGCGAACGGCATCCCTGACCTTCGGCGGGGTCTGGCTCGCAAGGGTCGCGACGCGGGCGTCGAGCTCGGCAACGGTTGCCTCAATCTGGTCGAGTGCGGTCAGAAGCGGGGCCGCTTGATCCGCTGGACGGCGCGCGAGCAGACGGCGCGAGGCGGCCGCGAGCTCGGCAAGCGCGTCCGTGGTGGTGGGCCGAGGGCCCAGCGCGCGCGAGAAGTCACTCAAGGTGGCGTGGCGCCCATCCGGGTCGTGGGCGACGGCACGACGAACCGCGTCACGCACGGCGACGGGAACGTCGATGCGAGCCGGGGTATCTCGCAGCGCGCCCGCCATGACCGCGCGCGGGAGGGGCCGCGTCTCATCTTCGGGCTGGTATGGATGCGCGCCGTACAGCGCCTCGTACAGCACCACGCCCAACGAAAACTGATCGGAGAGCGCGTCCGCATCCTCGCCGCGGAACTGCTCGGGCGACATGTACCGCGGCGTTCCGAGCATGGTGCCCGTCATCGTGAGCAGGTCCATCGTGGCCGTGGGGTCGGTCGGCTTCGCGAGGCCGAAGTCGAGCACCCGGACGCGACCGTCGCGGCCGACCATGACGTTCTCAGGCTTGAAGTCCCGGTGCGCGAGACCTGCGGCGTGGGCAGCCGCGAGACCCTGTGCCGCCTGGTCGAGCACCTCGATGATGTCCGCAACCGGGCGCGGCTGGCTCAACCAGCTGCGCAGCGTCTCGCCCTCGACCTTTTCCATCGCGACGAATACGGCCCCTTCGTGGGTGCCCACGTCGAAGACGGTGACCACGTTGGGATGCGAGAGGCGAGCCATCGCGCGGGCCTCTCGCTGCAGGCGCTCGGACGCGGCCTCCATCTCGTAGCCGGGCCGCAAGAGCTTGAGCGCGACCGGCCGGTCGAGCGAGGTGTCATGGGCGTCGTAGACCACGCCCATGCCTCCGGCGCCGAGGCGTTCACCGAGCCGATAGCGACCGACCTGCACGGGCGTGGCGGCGTCGTCGCCGAAGAGCTTGCCTCGCACCGAGGCTTCGAGTCGGCGGTCCTCCACGCTGCGATGGGTCGCAGCGCCCGAGCCCATCTGGGGTCCGAGCGTAGGAGCGAGCCCGATGTCGCCACGCGCGGCAGGTTCGTCCGGCGCGCTCGGGGGTGGCGAGGCGAGAGGTGCCGCCAGCGGCATGGGCGTGACGGGCCGCGCGGGGACGGCGGCATGCGGTGCCGTGTTGCCCGGGAGAGGCGCGAAGGGGGCCGGCGGGAGCGCCTTCTTGCCGCCGAAGGTGCCGAAGAGGGGAAGCCGCCCGACGTCGCTGAGGGCCTTCGCGTGGGGGTACACCTTCGAGGCGTGGGCCGCGATCCCGATGCCCCACAGCGCGAGCAGCGGCAGGGGGAAGCCGGCGACCAGGTTCACGGCGAGGTAGGCCAGGAAGTGGAAGCCGAAGCCGGTGACTTTGCCGCGACGCGCGTGCTCGAGCGGGTCGCCGACGAACGCGACCTCATCTGCGTAGATCGTGTGCTCGCCCAGAGGCCGCCACGTGGGCTCATCAGACCGCCGGGCGAGGTCGAGCCCGCCCAGCTGCTTCTTGCGGAGCTTCTTGCGGAGCTGCGCCTCCGACATCTGCCGGACGCGACCGTCAGTGCCCTGGACGAAGTACTCCCACATCGCGCCGTGATGGTACGTGACGCCGCGCGGGGCGTCACCCGGGCCGGGCTTCGATCCAAAGGTGCTGGGCCTTCGCCAACACCGTGCCGTCGGCCGTCGCGATGGCCGAGCCGGCATAGTTCTTTCGGCCGTCGATGCGGCGTCCCCACCCGTAGACGATCAGCGGCGTGCCACCGGGGATCGGCGCGAGCAGGGCACCGGTCATTTCGCCAAGCAGGAAGACCTTGTCGTACGGCACGCGCAGCCCGAAGAAGCTGGGGCAGTCGAGGGCGGCCCAAACGTACTGCGGGTCGATCGTGCGGTCTGCGGTCTCGAACGCCTTCGACGGGTTCCAGCTGCAGGCAACGAGTTCGCGGCCCTCCACGGGTCCTGTGAACAACCGCAGGCCATCGCCCTCGTCGCGCTTGGGGCCGCAGACGAAGCAGCGAGGAAACACGTGGTCGCAGAACCCGGTGTAGCCCGCCTCGGCGGCCTTGGCCTGCTCGAGCGTGGGTGCCGACGGGACGGGCTCGTCGTCGAACGTGCCGGTGCGTCCTTGCGCCACCACGACGTCTTCGTGGTGCAGTTCCACGCCAGCGTCGGTGTGGACGACGGTCAGCGGCGTATCGAGCGGAGGTTTGGCCCGCAGCCGCACGGTCGCGGTGCCCGAGAGGAACGCGGCGACTTGGCCGCATGCGTATCCTCCGTTGGCGGATCCGTCGGGCCCGTTGAAGCGGCTGTCGATCGTGACCGTCTGCATCGCGCGGAGGGTAGCAGCCTCAGCTGCTCCGGGCGCGACGCTCGAAGATGAAGGTGCCCAGCGGAACCAGGCTGGCGACGAAGCCCAGCGTCGTGCGCAGCAGGCCCCAGCCGAGCACGCGTGCGGTCACGAGCAGACTCACGATGTACGCGAGCTGCAGCACGCCATGCACCCATCCGAACCAGCCCTGACCATTGTCGAGGACGATGCCCGCGCCGTACTTCAGCGGCATGTACACCCCGAACAGCATCAGCAGCGAGACGCCCTCGGCGCGCGCGAGCCAGGTGAACCACTGGAACGTCGCGTCGTCGCGCTCGGGGTCGGCCTCGACCGGGTCGTTTCGGCGGGCAATCCACAGCACCGTGCCGGCCGCTACGACGGCGGGCACGGCAGCGCCCAGCATCCACGCTTGCTCGAGGGTGCGCGAGGACATCCAGCCGAAGCCGCTGAGCAGGCCGCCAAGGCCCAGGGCGGCCGCCCACGGGGGTACGCGGTCCGAGGCGCCCGCCATGCAGGCGCCGGCCAGCGCGAGGAGTCCGGCGAGCAGCGAGCGGGAGATCCACGGCTCCCCGATCGAGACGCCGGTCTTCTTGGCGAGCGCATAGCCGGCCAGCCAAACGCCGAACAGCCCCACGGTGGCGATCCTCTGCCCCGCGCGCCGTCGCG
This sequence comes from Myxococcota bacterium, assembly GCA_039024335.1. GTDB lineage: Bacteria > Myxococcota_A > Polyangia > Nannocystales > Nannocystaceae > CAJXVA01. Next base: position 21,277 of record JBCCQM010000024.1, on the reverse strand, counting down.
TCGCGGGCGTGGCCCCGAAGATGCTGCCGAAGACTCCGCTGGCCAGCAGCGCCACGGAGACGAACTTCACGAAGCGCCACAGGACCCAGCCCGTCATGCGCGGCAGCCTAGCAGCCCGGCGCCGGGTGGACGTTCACGCGCAAACGCTGCGCTACATCAAGATGCCGTTTTCGTTCGGCGTGAGCATCGGGCGAAGGTCACCGACCGGCGTCCCCATGCGGTCTTCGAGGTTGTTCTCGATCATGCGGCTGATCTGCGCGAGCGGCAGGCCGTTGTAGAACATCGTGAAGGGGTCCTCGAGAACGCGGCCAGCTTCGCTGATGAGGGCGAACGCGAGGCAGACGATCAAGTTGATCAGCAGGGTCCACCAGCCCAATGCGTCGACGACGCCCAGCGGGAACAAGATGGCGAAGATCTGGACGAGGCGCTCGGCGATGAAGCCGTAGCCGCGGGGCATCGGCGTCTTCTTGATGCGCTCGCAGCCGCCTTGAATGTCGAGCAGGTGCCGCAGGCTCAGGTCGAAGTTCGACAAGCGGAAGTCGTCGATCACGTCGGTTTGGTTGGCCTGGGTGCAGTCTTCGAACTGCTTGGAGAGCAGCGCGTTGGTCAGGTTGCTCTCGCGGCGCAGGGGGTCGACCTCGTCGGGCAGGGCGTCGAGAAACTCCTGGTCCTCGAACGGGTCCTGCTGGCGGAGCAGGCAGCGCAGCGCGTGGACGTAGGCTTGATGCCGCTTGATGAGCGTGCGCTGGAACTGCGACGGCGCACCATCGGATTTTGGGAAGTACGCCATCACCTGCGTGCCCCAGTGGCGCGACGTGTTGATCATGCGTCCCCAAAGCTTGCGGCCCTCCCACCAGCGGTCGTAGGCGGAGTTGGTCCGGAAGCTGACGAAGATGCCGATCGCGCCGCCGATGATGCCCAGCGGCACCGTCGGCACTTCGAGCCAGCTGAAGCCGACGACGTCGTGAAGAAGTATCGCGACCAGCGCGGTCGAGACGAAGATCAGGGAGTTCTTCCACTGCCAGAACAGCAGTCGAAGGACGGAACCGCCACTACTGACGATCATGAGCACAGACTCCAGGCTGCGAGCATCGGCCGAACCCTACACCGGGCCGGCGCCGCGTGGGCTGCCCGATCGAGCGGGCGCCGCTACCGAAATGGGTCCGGTTCTTCGCCTTCGGGCAGCGCGAGCGGCGTGAAGACCTTGCCCACCAGCCCCCAGAGCGACTCGGTCTGCTCGATGCGCGACTGCTGGTTCCACAGCATCAGCATTGGGACCATCACGGCACCCGCGGGCAGGGCGAACAGCACCAGCAGCACGGGCAGCAAGATCGCCGCCCACCAGCCGCCCAGGACCGCGCCTCCGATCGACAGCGCGACCAAGATGCCGGCGACCGGCGGTATGTATTTGCGGTAGCTCGTGGTGGACTCGGCGAGGGAGCCGGAGCGACCGCGCTCGAAGTGGCCGTAGACGGTGCATCCGCGATCGTCTTCGTCGACGTCCACCACGATGACTGGCGAGACCGCGTCCGCGTCGCCGGCCCACCGCCGCAAGCGGAACTGATCGGGACGCGGGCGGGCCGCGAGGTATGGCGCCCCGCGGGGCGGCGGGGGAGCGGGCGCCGGTTCGTCGCTGATGCGCACGTCTTCCCGGGCGCACAGCAGCTCCCAGACCTCGTCCGCCCGAAGGGCGACGCGGAAGGAGAAATTGCGCCGGGCGTCCGCGGCCATTGGGGCGACGCTAGCAAGGCGGTGCTTGGCCGACCCGCGACCGCGGCCCATCTGTGTCTGCAGGGGCATTGACCAGGCTCACACGCGCTACGGCCGGAGCAGTTCGAGGCGCCGCTCTGATACGCTGTCGTCCTTGAACGCCGTCGCTACGCGAGTGCTGCTCGGAGACTCGGCGCCTTCGGAGCTGCCCAGCAACATCCTCGACACGATCGTCGAGCTCTGCCTCTGCGCGCGCGATGTGAGCGTGGCGCACGTGGAGATTTCCGAGCTGTGGAAGCAGCTCGACCAGGCCGAGTTTTCCTTCTCCGAGATCGGCGAACAGCTGCAGCGATTCCGTCGCGTCGGCGAGTCCGGGTTGCTCGCATCGGTGGAGGAGGCGACGCGGCCGGAGATGAAGGAGCATGGCCACCAGGCTGCCGACGCGCTCGGTCGGATGATCGACGGTTGGCTTGCGCAGTATCAGGGAGCGCGCGACGCTGCGGTCTCTGACCTGCGTCGGAAGATCGATGGCCTGCACGCGCGCATGACCGCGTCGCTCGACCGCTTCGCGCTGCCGCTTCGCGCTCAGCCCATGCGTCGCGTCGTGCGGCGGACCCTCGAGGGAAGCCGCTACAACGACACCGCCACGCTCGAGCTGCTGCCGGGGCTCCGCGTGAACCTCGAGCTCGAAGACACCGAACCTGAGCAGCCGCGCCGACTCCGGTCGCTGCTCGGCAAAGGCCTCAAGCTGCAGGTCGGCACCAAGCGGGGCCTTCTCCGGCGCACCGAGGAGCCTGCACACATCGCGCTGGACGACCTGCTGATCAGCACCGCTGAGATCACGGCCGACACGGCCCGGCTGGAGCTGGTGAAGAAGCCCGGCGGTCCGCTGGTGCTCAAGCTGGGACTCAGCGCATCGGGGGACCGCGTTCTTGGACGCGGGGTGCTGCCCGACGGCGGCGGCAACCCGCTGCCCGACGAGGACCGACGCACGGTCGAGATGCTCTGGGCGGCGCTCCAGAGCGAAGCCGACCGCATCGTCGCTTCGCCTGCGCGGAGCGACGGCTATGCGCTGCGCGACGAGGTGGTCGAGACGCCCGCGGGGTTCGTCAACGTGGCCGAGCGGATCGTCGAGCACTACCGTCCGTCGATTCACACGATCATGGCGCACAGCCCCAACCGGGAGGAACTCACCGTCAAGGTGGAGGTGGGTGAGCGTCGCGAAGAGAAGTGGATCCGGCGCGACGAGCTGGCCGGGCACCTCTCGCGAATTCCCGAGGCGTTTCGCGCTCGACTGACGATCCCGGAGGTTGAGGACCCCAGCGGCGCGCTGCCAAAGGTCGAAGCCCCCGCCGTCGCGTCCGCTGCGGAGCCTCCCGCGCTGCCGGCTGCTGCGCCCGCGTCGCCTCCGCCCGCGCCCGCGCCCGCGAAGAAGAAAAAGCCCGAAGCGTCGGAGACAAAGGCGACCGCCGTGTACCAGGCCGTGCCCACGGTCGAGGCCGTGCCGGCCGACGATACGCAGGATATCTCGCTCACCGAGCTGGTCGTCGAGGATGAAGAGGAACGCGTCAGCTCGGGTGGACTGCCCGTGCCCGACCTTTCCGACGGCCCTTCGTCCGGGCGTCGTAGCGGCGTGCTGCCGCGACCGCGCTCGCCGGTGAAGAAGCCGCCACCACCGGCATCGCTGCGCCGCAAGCCCAAGTCCTGAACTCCAAGGTCCGATGCCCCGACTCGGCTCCTTCGCCGACGCTCGCACGGTGCTGAGCGAGGTCTTCGGCCACCCTCGGTTTCGGCCGGGGCAGCGCGACGCGGTCAAGGCCGCGGTCGCCGGGCGCGACGTGCTCGTCTTGCTGCCCACCGGTCGCGGCAAGTCCGTCTGCTATCAGGTCCCGGCGCTGGTCGCCCGGCGTCGCGGCAAGGGGACCACGGTCGTCATCTCCCCACTCATCGCGCTGATGGACGATCAGGTCGCGCAGCTGTCGGGGCGGGGCGTGGACGCGGCGGCGCTGCACAGCCACATGCGGCCCGAGCAGCGCGTCGACGTGCAGTCGCGCTTCGACGCGGGCGAGCTGGACCTGCTGTACGTCTCGCCAGAGCGGGCTGCGATGCCGGAGTTTCGAGCCCGGCTCGAGGCTGGCGGCGTGGCGATGGTCGCGATCGACGAGGCGCACTGCATCAGCCAGTGGGGGCACGACTTTCGGCCGGAGTACCTCCAGCTGGGCGAGCTCCGCGACTGGTTTCAAGGTCCGATTCTTGCGCTCACGGCCACGGCCACGCCGCGCACGCTCGACGAGATTGCAGCGAGGCTGCGCATGGACGCGCCGACGTGCGTGCGGGCACCGTTCGCCCGCAAGAATCTCTCGTTCATCGTTCGCCGCTTCGAGGACGACCACGACCGGGTCGCCGCGCTGCGGCACGAACTCGACCGGCTCAAGCTGCGCGAGGCGGTGGGGACTGGGCGGGCCATCGTGTACTGCAGCACCCGCGACACCGTGGACGTGGTCGCCCAGCGCCTACGGGCCGACGGCATGCCGGTGGCCGCCTACCATGCGGGCCGAGACGCGACCGCGCGGGCGCGGGCACAGCGATCGTTCGAGACCTCGAGGGCGCGCGTACTCGTGGCGACGAGCGCGTTCGGCATGGGGGTCGACCTTCCCGACGTGCGTCTGGTGGTGCATCTGCAGGCGCCGGGTAGCCCCGAGGCCTACTACCAAGAGGCGGGTCGAGCGGGCCGCGACGGCAGAGCCAGCCGCTGCCTTTTGTTCTACGGCGAGGCGGACTTCGCCATCCAGCGGCACCTGGCCGGCGGACGCGGGACCGAGCCGCTGCTCGAGCTCCAGCGCTACGCCGAGGCCGAACAGACGTGTCGCCAGCAGACGCTGTGTCGCTACCTGCAGGGGGACGACGTGGAGGTCTCATGCGGCCGATGTGATGCGTGTCGGCCTTCGCTGCGGCGCGCACCCAAGCCGGTCAAGCGTCCACGCCTCACCCAGAAGGAGCGCGCGATGCTGGTGCGGGTGGTGGGACGACTCAAGCGTCCGGTCCCGCTCGAGGCCCTCAGCCGCGCGCTGCGTGGTTGGGAGGTCAATCGTCTGGCCCGCGCGGACCTGCTGACGCTGCCGGAGCTGGGCAGTCTCGAGCACCGAGACGCCGGCGCCATCGCGGACGCCGTGGAGGAGGCGATCGAAATGGGCCGTCTGCGTCGCCGCTTCGGGTCCAGCGGTCCCGTCATCTGCGTCGCGGGCGACGACGACAACGACGAGCGCGAGCTCAAGCGGCCTCCGCCGACCGCGGGCATCACTTCGATCGCCCCGGAGCTGAGCCGGGCCTGTCGGGGCCGCGCGCGGGAGCTCGGCGTGAAGCCGACCCAGCTGCTGCCGCGGCGGGCAATCCTCGGCATCGACCGCAAGCGCCCCGAGACGCTCGATGAGCTGCGGCGCGTGCCGGGCGTGCGCGAGTCCACGGTGGAGGCGATGGGCGAAGAGCTGATCGCCCTCGTCCAGCGCTACGCGTCGTCTCGCGCCAGGCGTCCGTAGATCACCAGCGAAATCGCGGCGACCGACGCGATGCCCACGAACACGAACCAGATGTAGTGGGCGTGTGCGTAGGCCTCGGGCATGGCGCCGTTGCCCGCGAGCGAGGCGAGGCGCTGAGCCTGGTCCGCTTCGGAGAGCGTCGTCGGGTCGGGACAGAACGCATCGAGCAGGAAGCCGCTGGTGATGAAGCCCAGCAAAGAGGCGAGGAACGAGTGCAGGTGGCTGAAGCCCAGGTACAGACCCTCTTCGCCCTTGGGGGCCTGCAGAGAGAAGTACTCCAGGAACCGCGGCGAGATGAAGCTCTCGGCCAGCCCCTGGAACATGATGCCCACGATCATCATCAGCGCGACGGGGTGCATGCCGAGGATCGCGCTGCCGTCGGTCATGTTGCCCGCCGCCATGGCGAACGCCGAGATGGGCATCACGAACATGCCCACGGTCATCGAGGTGAGCGCGGAGCGGTTCTTCATCAAGGCCGTGACCGCGGCGATCGTCACGACGACCGTGGCAGGGTTCACGTTCGCGTACCACGAGGGCGAGGCGTCTTCGCCCGCCATGCGCAGCACGTACTTCGGCATGGTCGCGTAGAGCTGGTGCTGCACCATCCAGAAGCCGGTGATGATGACGATGAGCAGGACGAGCCGCCGCTGCGCCAAGACTCGAAGCAGCGCGGCCCACAGCTCCTTGACCGACTTGCCCTCGCCCTGGCCCGGCCGGGCCTTGTACAGCGTGAGCACGAGGACGAACGCGAGCAGCGTCATGCCGGCCGCGAACAGATTCAGCACCACGAGCCCTTCGTTGCCCATGCTCTCGCGCAGAGGCTTCACGACGGTCTTGCCTCCGAACGCGCCGATGTTCACGAGCGCGTAGAAGATCGAGTAGCCGCGGGCACGGTTCGCTTCGGTGGTCTCCTTCGCGACGGTGCCGGTGATGACGGACTTGATGAACGAGCCGCCCACCATCACGAACAGCATCACCGCGACGAAGATCCACTTGTAGCCGGTCTCGCGCAGGCCGGTGAACTCCACCTCTCGCCCGTAGCTCACCAGCCCCGCGTTCTCGAACAGCGTGGGCAGCAGCCACATGCCTCCGTAGCCGAGCGTGAGCAGGCCGAAGGCGAGCAGCAGCGCGTTGCGAAATCCGATGCGGTCGGCGTAGGCCCCCGAGAACGTCGGCAGCAGGTACAGGCCAGCAGAGAACACGCCGGAGACCGTCGCGGCTTCGATGTCGCTGAAGCCGAGGATGCGGCTGAGGTACAGCGTGATCGCGACGAAGACGCCGTACCAAGCGGCGCGTTCGAGCAGCTCGACGACGTTCGCGACCCAGAACGCGCGAGAAAACCCGGAGTTCGATGCGGACTCGCTCATGGCGGCCCATGGTGCCGGGTCGTGGCGCCGCGAGCTACACTGCGGACGCGTGCTTCGGCCTTGCTTGCTGTTCTCGGTCCTCATCGCGGCGTGCGGAAGCCCGCGAGAGGCCGAAGAGGTCCGCGCGGACCCACCCGTCGTGCCGGAGCCGGAGCCGGAGCGCGCCGAGCCAGAGGTGACCGTGCGCGAGCAGCCCGCTCCGCCCGAAGAGCCCGCGCCCGACGTCCCGGTACTGCCCAACGCCGACGTGAAGGCCGGGGTCCGCGTCATCGCGCCAACGGTCCGACCGGGTCTGCAGGCGTTCGCCGACGCGCTGGAGAGCGATGGGGCGCTGTGGATGGGTCAGCTGCGCGGCAACGGTGGCCGCGACGTCGTCATCTTCGTGCCCCCCGGTGTCCGCCCGGAGCAGCCGTTCGAGCTGGTGGTCCACTTTCACGGCACCTACTCCGAGAACGTGGCGCGCGAGGCCCCGGGCGTGCCGAAGAAGGCCTGGGTCGGCTGGAACCGCCTTCAGCAGACGATCGACGCGGTCACCGAGCTGCAGGCGCGCGGGGGCCCGAACGCGGCGCTCGTGTACCCGATCAGCTCCGGCAAGCGCATGGAGCCGTCGTGGCGCGGTTGGAGCAACAAGATGTACGACCGGATGTGGATGACGCCGGTCCCCGACGACGTCCGCTACATCGACGCGTTCGACCCGATGCTCGACCAATCGATCGAGGTGCTGGCCGAGCTTGGCGTGCCCGCTTCGCGCATCGAACCACGGGTCACCGCCGAGGGGCACAGCGCTGGAGGCATCGCCTTGCGGAACGTTGCGGTCGCGGGGACGCGCCGCGTGAAGGAGTATTTGTTCCTCGACGCCAGCTTTCAGGACTGGGCCGATGGCTGCTTCGCCGCGGTGCGAGACCAGGGGCAGGGCGCGCTGGTCTCCCTCGTCATCACGCAGGGCGGCATCGCCGATCCGTTCGGGAAGCGTGACCCGTGGTGTACGCGGCTCGAAGAGGCGGCGGCGACCTGGCCGGAGCACGAGGCGGACTGTGCAGGCCATCCCGATCGCAAGACCGGGGTCCATGGCATGACCTGTGCTTCGCACGAGGAGGATGCCGGGGCGTGGCTGGACTACGCGGCGTGGTGCGAGGCGATGAAGTCCGACATGAAGGACGAGCCCGGCGTCTTCATCCACCGAACGCGCGTCTCGCACGGCAAGCAGCCCCGCCACTTCAGCGGGGGACTCGAGCTGCCCGCAGACCGGCTTTAGGAGCTACGAATCCTGAATCAAGCGCGTTGTTGAGATCGCGAATGATTGAGAGCAAGCAGACGCCGTCAGGCGTCCGTTTTGGGTGAAGCGGAGGGCGACTTGTCGCCTGCAGCGAGGGGCCTTTTCGAAAGGCCCCTCCAAAGAGACTAGAACTAGACCTCGAACAAGCATCGCTTGATTGAGGTCTAGTTCCCCGGGGCTTTGCCGCGCTCGTCGACCCAGCCGGCTTTGGCCTGGGGAAACGCGTCGCAGTAGGGCACGTACGGCTTTACGTCGAGGATGGGCGTCCCGTCGAGCAGGTCGGTGCGCTCGACGTGGAGCTTGAGCCCGTCGACGCGAAGCAGGCGAACCGCGGACAGCCCGATGGGGTTCGGCCGATGCGGCGCGCGGGTCGAGAGCAGGCCCTTCTTCTTGAAGCCGGGCACCGGCACTTTGTTCCGCCAGCCGTGGTTGAGGTGCATCCACGAGAGCACCCACAGCATCTCGAAGCCCTCGAGGTCTTCGGTGGCGTGCTGCCCGAACACGCTGGGGAACAGCTCCAAGATGGTCTCTTCGGACGCGCGCAGATCGGGTTTGGCGGCGAGCACGGCCTGTCGAGGCGTCCCGTGCCGCTCCTTGTGCGGCGAGCGGACCACTCCGATGGCACGCGCGGTGATCTCCGCCGGGAAGTCTGCATCCTCGGTGTAGAACTTCGGCGGGATCGGCTTGGTCACCGGCAGGGTTTAGCATGGGCCCGTGACCGAGCCGATGCACGACGTCGAGCACGTGGTGGCCGAAGGCCAAGCAGGCCTCCGCGTGGACGCGTTCTTGGCGACGGTGTTTCCCTGGCGGTCTCGTCGGGAGCTTGCAGGCTACGTGACCGAGGGAAAGGTGACGCTCAATGGCGTGCGCACCAAGAAGTCCCGTCGCGTTGCCGAGGGAGACGTGGTCACGATTACGCTGCCCAAGGCAGAGGAGGACCTGGACGCCCTGCGGGCGGTGCCGCTGCACATCTTGTATGAGGATGAGGACCTCGTCGTCGTGGACAAGCCCTCGGGCATTGCGGTCCATCCCAGCGCGGGGGTGCAGTCGGTCAATCTCTTGCGGCGGCTCGAGCTTCGGTACGAGGACGAACTCCCCGATCCTGAAGCCCGGCCCTCGATCGTGCATCGGCTCGACCGCAACACCAGCGGCGTGATCGTGTACGCACGCCGCCGCGAGCTGGTCGCGTTCTACACGGGACAGTTCGAAGCGCGAACCACCCGCAAGACGTATGCGGCCCGCGTTCACGGGGTCGTGCCGGAGTCTGGCGTATGGTCGTGGCCGCTTCAGGCCGACGACGCCACGCTCGTGCGGGTGTCCGATGCAGGCAAGCCCAGCCGCACCGAGTTCGCGCGCCGGCAGCACGGCGACGACTGGAGCCTCGTCGAGGTTCAGCCCATTACGGGCCGCAAGCACCAGATTCGCGTCCACTTCGCCCACGCCGGACATCCACTGGTCTACGACGACTTGTACGGGCGTGATGGTCAGCCGCCGCAGTGGCCCGAGGGCGCGCGCTTGAGCCTGCACGCGCAGGCACTGGAGATCGATCACCGAAACGGACAACGCCTCCGGTTCGAAGCTTCGATTCCGGAGGCGTTGCAGCGCGGCTGAGGCCGCAGGTCGCTAGCGTCGGCGGCGGATGAACGCCAGGCCAAACAGGCCCATCATCCACAGCGAGGGCGCGCCGTCGCCATCGACGCGGCAGCCACCGCCACCGCCGGCAGCACCGCCGCCGCTGTCGCTGTCGGTCTCGCCGCCGGTGCCGCTGTCCGAGTCGTCCCCGGCCGAGCTGCCCGCCGTGGCCGAACCGCTCGCGGAGCCGCTGGCCGAGCCGCTCGCGGAACCCGCAGAGTCGGAGTCCGAACCGGCCGAGTCGGAGTCGGATCCGTTGGAGTCGGACTCGGAGTCCGGACCGCTGGAGCCCGACGCGCTCGAGGACGAGCCGTTGGAGTCCGAGTCGCCGTCGGAGCCTCGCGAGCCTGCGCCCGTGCTGGACTCTTCACCGGCACCGGTGGTGCTCGTGCTGCCGCTGTCGGTGCCGCCGCTGATGCCGTCGGTGGTCTCACCGTCGCCGGTGCTGCTGCTGCCAGCGAAGCCCGTGGACCCGACGGGGATCGACTCGAGCACCGTCACGGTGATCGTGTCTTCGTCGTACTGGTCGTCCTCGTCCAGCGCGAACACGCGGAACGTGTACTCACCGGGCTCGAGATCGCTGACGGTGACGGTTTGTGTCTCGTCGTTGGTGAGCGTGAGTGGGTCGCCTGCGGTCTGGGTCCAGGTAAACCCGACCTCGTCGAAGTCGAGGATGTCGGCGGTGAGGTCGAACGAGAGCTCGTCTTCGAAGATCTCGAAGTCATCGCCGGCATCGACCTCAGGCAGGTCGAACTGCAGCAGCCACGTGTAGAGATCGACGTCGTACGGGACGGTCGGCACGACACCACCGCCGATTGTGAAGCCGTCGTACACGGGATCGTCCATGCCCTGGGCCGGGTCGATCGTTCGGGACCACACGTTGTGGCCGACGTTCTCGTACATCGTGAGCTGCGCGACGGGGTGCGGTCCGGGGCAGTTGGCCACCGCGTTCACGAACGAGGCGAGCGAGTTTGCGTTGAAGCCAGCGACGCCGTCATTGTCTCCGTGAAATGCCCACAGCGCGGTGCGTCCGAACTCGCATGCGGTGTCGTTGCCGGTTCCAATGCCGGGGAGCATCGACGTCGCTGCGAGTCGTCCGGAGTTTTGGGTCGCGTTGAGCGCTACGCTGTAGCCGCCCATCGACATGCCGGTGAGGTAGATGCGGCGCGGGTCGGCGTTGTAGTTCGCGACGATGTAGTCGAGGAACTCGTCCATGTCGTCGGGCTGGTACGGGTTGCCGAGGACGAACAGCGGCGCTGGGTTCTGCGGCGACAGGACGATGAAGGGTCGCTCTTCGTCATCCCACTGGTCCGGGGCGCCGCCGCCGTACAGTTGGCTCCACAGATGGCTTTGGGGGCCGTGTCGGAGGTTGCGGCAGAGGAACTCGCCGGGGTTGTTGGGGCCGCTGCATCCGCCCGGTGGCAGGGTGCCGTTGCCGTTCTCGCCGATGCCGGACAGGAAGATGAACACCGGCCAGGGGTCGCTCTCGGTGTCGTACGCGGCGGGGAGGTACTCCCAGTAACCGTAGTTGTTGCCGAACTGCTCAATCTCGATGCCCGTCAGCTGGCCGGGCGCACCACCGCCGGGATCCGCCGAGGCCATGGCGGGAATGCACAGGGTCGTCAGTACGGCACTAGCTTGAACAAGTCGTTTCATCGTCAGCCACGAGCGCCCCGCGGGCGCGTCCCCCAAGGCCCCCAGGGTAGCAGTATCTGTGGGGTTGAACACCCTCATGTCATCGCGGTGATGCGCCCAACCGGCGAGCCGGTGGGGTGAAACGACCCGCCTTGGGCCAAGCAGAGTGCCTCGCGCGAACGCGCTCAGTCTCGGGGTGCTCGCAGCGCGACGAGCAGCGCATCGAGCTGCGCGGCACCGAACTTGCGCGCGCGCTCCGGCGACCAACCGAGCGGATGCGGCGTGTCGGCGGTGTCTTTGAACGGCTGCTCGAGCGTGACCGACAAGCAACCGAACCGTTCGCCAACCCAGTTGCTCGCCATCGTGTTGTTGGCTTCGCCGGGATCGGGGACGGGGTATCCGAACTTGGTCTGGAAGTCGGGGCTGGCCGCCAGCAAAGCGTCGCTATAGCGCTTCTCTCGGGCCGCCTTCGCGTCGTTCCAGGACTTGATGCCCTCGCCACCGGAGATGAAGTTGTACGGGAGCGCCTCGTCGCCGTGGACGTCGAGGAAAAAATCCACGCCGGTCTCTTCCATCTTCGCGCGCACGTGGAAGACCTCGGGACTCTCGGCCTCGCTGGGGGTCTCCCACTGACGGTTGAGGTTCTTGCCGGCGGCGTTGTTACGCAGGTGGCCGCGCGTCGAGCCGTCGGGGTTCATGTTCGGGACGACGTACAGGCACGCAAGGGCGCGGACCTCTCGGGCGACCGGATCTTCGTCGTCGAGCAGGCGGTCGAGCATGCCCTCGACGAACCACTCGGCCATCGACTCGCCGGGGTGCTGGCGCGAGATGATCCAGCAGGCGCGGCGTCCCTCGTCGGCGTCGCCGATCTTGAGCAGGTCGAGGTCGCGGCCGTCGACGCTCGCGCCCAAGCGAATGGCCTCGACGCCCTCGGTGACCTGCGCTTCGGCGATGAGGTCGTGATGTCGGTCGAGCGAGTAGGGTGCAAAGTAGGCGTACTGGACCGAATCATGCTCGGGCGTATGCTCGATGATCAGCTCGCCGGCTTCGTAGCGGGTGGGCACGCGGAACCAGTGGTCGCGGTCGTACGAGGCGCAGGCGCGGTAGTCCTTCCAGCCGTCGGGGTAGCTGGCGCGGCGCGCGTTGCTGATGCGCATCGTCAGCGCGGTGTCCTTGGCTCCGCTGACCCGATAGTGAAACCACTGGAAGTGGTCTTCGCCGGCGTCGGGGCGGATCTCGAGCTCGATGTCGGCGGGGTTGGTGGCGTGGACCACGACGATGTTTCCCGAGTCGAAGGCGCTACTGATGTGCATCGTGGACACGCTATGAACCGGCCTTCACCGTGTCAACGCGAGGCTGCTATCGTCGTCCGATGGAACGTCGTGCCGGATGGATCGTGGTGTGTGGGCTGTTGGCCTGCGCCGCCGAGGAACGCGACGACGGCCAGGGCACGTTCTCCTCGGGCCTTCCGCCGGCCAGCGGCGCGAATGGAACCGTTGGCGGATCCGATGGTGGTGAGGTCGGGGACGACGGCGACGAGACAGGAAGCGACGGCGGTGGCGAGAAGTTCGACGTGGGCGCGGGAGACTCGGGGCCCGACTCGGCCGACAGCGGCGACGGCGTGGACTGCCCCTGCGAAAACGTGCTCGACGGGATCTACGTGCTCAACACGAACTCCCCGCCGTCGGTGTGGTTCTTCGACCCGCCAGCGAACACGTTCACGGAGGTGGGCGTGCTGGGTTGCTCACCGCCGCTGGGCTACACCGCGAACTCGATGGCGATCGACCGCGAGGGGTACGCCTGGATCAACTACTACGACGTGAACGCGGAGACCGGAAAGATGTACCGGGCCCCGCTTTCGGACCTGTCTGCGTGTGAAGACCGGGGATACACCAACACGCCAGGAGACTGGTGGCTGTTCGGCATGGGCTACGCGACGGTCTCGGCGGGAAGCAGCTGCGACGAGTTGTTCATCTACAAGAGCGACCGGTACCTCGAGTACCCGAACTTCAGCCCCGGCGGCGCGCAGCTGGCCCAGTATGACCAGGTGTCGGACTCGCTGTCCGTCCTGGGCAACACCGACTATCCCGTGGGCGAGCTGACGGGGACTGGCAACGGGCAGCTGTTCGCGTTCGGTCCCGTCGACGCAAGCCAAGCCGTGTTGGTCGAGCTCGATAAAGACACCGGTGCCGAGCTGGAAAATATCCCGCTGCCGGGCCTGGACATCACCAATGCGTTCGCCTTCGGGTTCTGGGGCGGCGACGTGTACTTCTTCACCGAGACGTTCCCCAACTCGGGCACGAGCCAGGTGACGCGGCTGGACTACGACGGCAACGACGGCGGCGGCTTCTCCACGTACAACGCCAGCGCGGGCATCCACATCGCAGGCGCAGGCGTCAGCACCTGCGCCTCGTTCACCCCGCCGGGCTGAACGAGAAAGGGCAGCCGGCGAATGCCAGCTGCCCTTCGTCGTCACGCTCGCGGGGGTGCTACGGCTCGACGCAGACCGAGTTGTCGGCCGGGTCGAGTTGCGTGTTGCCGTCGCACTCCTGATCGGAGCAGGAGCCGAGGTTGTCGCAGAACTCGCAGATGGCGAGGGTCATATCGCCACCGCAGTCGGGGTCGGGCGCACCGCAGCCGCAGTCGCAGCCGTCGTCGGCGTCGTAGAACGCGGGGTTGCAGTTCCAGCCCAGCAGGGTCAGGTCGCAGACGGCGTTGTCATCGGCGTCGATGATGCTGCAGTCCATGCCTTCGGCATCGCAGGAACCCTCGCCGTTGCAGGACTCGCAGGACGCGGCGGTTTCGTCGGCGCAGTCGGGGTCGACGACGCCGCAGCCGCAGTCACAGGTCATGCCGTCGTTGTAGGACCCGACGCTGCAGGTCCAGCCCGCGGGAGGCGCGAGGATCGCGGTGGTGGTGACGTCGACGATATCGACGCATCCGCCGTCCTTGACTGGCGTGGACTCGAAGGTCCCACCGTCGATCGTGACCTCGATGAGTCGAACGCCGCTCAGCGTGAACTCGGAGTCGAGTCCATCGACGTTGGTCGATGCGGTGAGGGTGCCCTCGGACTGGAAGTACTGGCGGGCGAGGGACGAGCCGTCGGGGCTGATGTCCTCGAGCAGCCGGATGCAGTTGAGGCAGCTGCCGTAGTTGTCCGACGGCGCCATGCTGAGGTCAATCACCGCACCGGCCTCCGTGTAGGCGCCCTCCATATCGGGGTAGAACTCGATGCGGAAGAGGTCCTCTTCCTTCTCACCGACGGCGGAGAACATGGTCCCCGTGTATCCGATCGCGCCGCCGAGGTCCGCGGCCGCGAGGGGTCCGTCGATCATCAGCTGCTGGCACTCGGAGGTGCCCGTGGTCTCGACCTCGCCGGTGCTGGTGGAGCCGCTTTCTTCGCCGCCGGTGCTGGTGGAGCCGCTGTCTTCGCCGCCGGTGGTGGAGCCGCTGTCGGCGCCGGAGTCGGTGTCGGTGACCGTAGTGCCTTCGGTCGCGGTCTCGGTGGCCGTGTCGGTCATCGTCGCCGTGGCGGTGGTCGGCGTGGTGTCGGTGACGGTGACGGTCACGGCGGTGTCGCTCTCGGAACCGTCGTCGTCATCGTCGCTCTCGGTGTCGCTCGAGCCGTCACTGGTCGAGGTGCCGCCGGCGTCGTCACACGCGGCGAGGCTGAGCGGGAGAACGGCTGCGATCGCGAAGCGACCGAGGATGCTGCGAAGTTGAAGCTTGTTCATGGCTACCAAGTCCTTTTCGGAGCCAGCGAGGCCGGCCGAAGCGCGACGACTACACTGACCCCCGAGGAATGGCAAACGGCTACCTCACACCCCATCGGCGCACATGGCGAGATTTAAGGCGGCCCGGTGTCCGACGGGCTCGATGGTTTGCGCGCACGGAGCGTTCGGGTACGGTGCGCGGCCGTGGATCGCTGCGCCATCGTTGCGTTGTACGCTTTCGCGGAGCTGCCGGACTACGCGCAGCTCCAGGCGCCCGTGCGGCTTCTCTGTGAGCAGGAGCAGATCGTCGGGACGATTCTGCTGGCCGCCGAAGGGTTCAACGGCACCGTCGCGGGCCCGCCCGCGGGGATGGAGCGGCTGGTCGAATGGCTGCGCGCACGGCTTCCCGACGCCTCGATGGAGGTGAAGACCTCGTACGCCGCAGCGCCCCCGTTCGGTCGCATGCGCGTCCGGCTGAAGAAGGAAATCGTCACGATGGGGGTGCCCGACATCGACCCGCTCGAGCGGGTCGGTACGTACGTGGAGCCCGAAGACTGGAACGCGCTCATCGCCGATCCCGAGGTGCTCGTGGTCGACACCCGCAACGACTACGAGGTCCGCATCGGCACGTTCGAGGGCGCGACCGATCCCAAGACCAAGTCCTTCCGAGACTTCCCGGCCTGGGCAGCCGAGAACGTCGACCCGGGCAAGCACAAGAAGGTGGCGATGTTCTGCACCGGTGGGATCCGGTGCGAGAAGGCGACGTCGCTTCTGCTACGCGAGGGCGTGGAGGAGGTCTTCCACCTCAAGGGCGGCATCCTTCGCTACCTCGAGCGCGTCCCCGCCGAGCAGTCGACCTGGACAGGCGAGTGCTTCGTGTTCGACCGGCGCGTCGCGGTGAACCATGCACTCGAGCCGGGTGAGCACGTGCTGTGCTACGGCTGCCTGGAGCCGCTGGCGCCCGAGGAGCTCGAGCACCCCGACTACGAAGAAGGCGTGTGCTGTCATCGCTGCGTAGGCGGCCTCGACGAGGACACGCGCGCGCGTCGACGCGAGCGGATGAAGCAGGTCGCCGTGGCGAAAGCGCGAGGCCACGCGCATCTGCACGTGGGTCCGTCTCCGGACGAACTTTGAAATCCGGGGCGCCGGTCATTCACGTGCGACCGCGGTGGATGCCCACGCGGGCGGCGGCGCGGTGAACGTGCAGAGGCGCTCGTCGTCGGGGTGTCGGACGGTGATGCTCCACGCGTGCAGGCACAGCGGGCCTCCGCTCATGAATGCGTCCTGGGCGTCGGGTCCGTACGCTTGATCGCCCACGATCGGATGCTCGTCCGCGGCCAGATGAACGCGAATCTGGTTCGTCCGCCCCGAGCTGGGCGCGACCTCGATCAGGCTCTCCGCGCCGCGCTCGACGACGCGGACGTGGGTGCGGGCCGCCGCCCCCTCGGTCGCGGTGCGCTTGCCGGTCGCGTCGGGCGAGCGGCGAACCGGACGGTCGATCGTCCACGCGTCAGGCAGGGGCGCTCCATGGATGCGGGCGAGGTAGCGCTTGTCGACGCGGCGGGCCTCGAACTGCGCGCCGAGGTGACGCGCGGCCTCGGGCGTCTTCGCCATGAGCAGCAGCCCGGTCGTGTCGGCATCGAGCCGATGGACGGGGTGCGGCGCGAGGTCAGGGCAGGCGACGGCCAGCAGACCGACGACGGTGTTCTTGTTGAAGCGGCCGCTGGGGTGCACGGGAAGCGGCGCCGGCTTGTGCAGCGCCAGCAGCTGCGGGTCCTCATACACGACGCGCAGGTCGTGGGCGACGGGGGGCTCGACCTCGTCGGGGATGATGTGGACGAGCTGATTGCCGGCGCGGACGATGCGTTCAAGGTCGTGAACCGGCGCTCCGTCGATCTCGAGCCGGCCCGCCGACGCGCTCGCCGCCCAGACCGAGGCCTCGATGTGGGCGTGTCGCTGCGCCAAGAAGTCCGCGAGCGTGAGCCCATCGAAACGACCGCCGACGTTGAGCCGTCGGCGGTTGGTGTACGGGACGCTGCCCGGCAGCACGCGGATGCGGGCGAGCGCCTCGTTGCGGCGGTGGCTCACCCGCCCACGGTAGAGCTCCGCGGGCGCGGGCGCTACTCGACGGCGGGCAGGTCGACGTCGAAGGTCTGGACCGCGTTGGGGCTGGTCAGGGCGCGGAGGAACGCGACCAGGTCGGCCTGCTCGTCGGCGTCGAGGTCGAGCGCGCGGCTCTCGGGGTCGACGCCGTCACCGCTGGGGCCGGCGACGTACAGCGCGACGACCTCTTCGAGCGTCTCGACGCTGCCGTCGTGGAAGTACGGCCCGGTCACGTCGATGTTGCGAAGCGTGGGGGTCTTGAAGGCGCGAAGGCTTCGCGTCCGGCCGCGGCGAGTGAAGAATGCACCGGGGTCTCGGTCGTCGAGCAGGCCCACGTTGTGAAGCTCTTCGTCGGCGTAGTTCGAGCCGGAGTGGCAGGCGTCGCAGCGGGCCTTGCCATGGAAGAGCGCGCGGCCGCGAATCTCGGCGGCCGTGAGGGCGTCGGTTTCGCCGGCTTCGTAGCGGTCGACCGGGCTCTCACCGGTAAGCTGGGCGCGCTGGAACGCGGCGAGCGCGTTCGCCATGTTCGGGAGCGTGGGATCGCGGCCGAACACGTCGTTGAAGCGGTCGACGTACTCGGGGCTGCTCATCACCAGCGCCAGCGCTTCTTCGCGGGTGAAGTCCATCTCGGCGGGCGAGAAGATCGGCTGCAGCGCCTGCTGCTCGAGCGTGGGGGTGCGGCCATCCCAGAACTGACGCGTGGACAGGGCGCGGTTGAAAATGGTCGGCGTGGCACGGTTGAGGTCGCCGCCGTCGATGCGGGGTCCGAGGGCGCGACCGTCGGTGAAGGCGATCTCCGGGTCGTGGCACGTCGCGCAGGAGACCTCACCGTTGCGGGAGAGCCGGTTGTCGAAGAAGAGCAGCATGCCCAGTTCGACCGTGGCGTCTTCGACGTTGGCGCGGTCGGGCATGATGTACTCCTCGGCGTCGACGCCCAACGGAAGGTCGGCGTCTTCGCGGATGCGGTCGGCGTTGGCGATGGGGCTCCGGAAGAACTCCTCGCGGCGCGCCTCGGCGTAGACCTCGTCGTCGAAGCGGACGACGCGGGAGACCGAAACTTCGTCGAGGCCCAGCACGGCGTCGCTGGCCGACCCCGTCGCGCCGCCGAAGGTGAGCGCGCCCCCTTCGCCGGTCGGGAAGCCGCGGGAGAAGCTGTCTTGCGAGATCATCCGCCCGTCGAAGTAGACGCGCATGATGCCCGAGGGGCCGTCGTAGGAGACCGCGACGTGGGTCCACTCGTCCCGCGCCAGGGGGAAGCGCTCACCGCTGGCGTGCTCTCCGGTGGTGGTGGTGATGTGCGTGGCGACCTGGCCGTCCTCGAGGGAGACGGTCACGACGCCGGGCCACGAGAAGAGCTGGCCGTCGAGGTCGTCTGCCATCGGGCGGACGAACATGGAGACGTTGAAGCCGCGGTCGGGTGCGGTGGTGATCTCGCTGGCGGGGACGCGGAACGCCGCGCCGCTGTCGAGGAACAGCGCCTCTCCGTGCGCGCCAGGGATGGCCTCGTGGCCGAGTGTGGCGCCGCCGTCGAGGACCGCGGTGTTGAAGTGACCCGAGATGTCGGCGATGCGCTGCGCGTCGAGGCTGCCGTCGAGGCCCGCAGCGGGGGTCATCGGCAGGTACGCGATGTAGTCTTGGTCGGCGAAGGCGGCGAAGTCGACCTCGTCGTAGCTGCTCTCGAGCGTGCCGTCGCGGTCGACGAAGCCGAACAGCGACATGGCCGGGAGGCGATGGTTGCGGACGGGCAGGCGATGCGCGCCGGGATACGGCGCGTAGGCGCTGCCGCTGCGACCGAGGCTGAGGTGGAATGCGGGTGCGTCGTCGGTGCGTGCGTTGATGTGCCCATCGAGGTGGCGTAGAGCGAAGCCGCTACGCTGCGAGACGACGCGGGTTCCGCCGTCGGCTTCGAAGAACAGCTCGGTGCCGTCTTGGCCGAGCGAGGGGCGTCGGCCGACGAGTGGCGCACCGGCTGCCAGCACGGTTCCGTCGGCAGCGCGCAGCGCCTGCTCGGCGAGCGGGTAGCGGACCGCGAGCGGCAGGCCGCGGACGAGCTCGTCGGCGCGTAGGTGCAGCTCGCTCAACGGAGCTGGCTCGCCGAAGCCGTCGTCTTGCGCGAGGGCGAACCAGAGCGTCTCGTCGCGCTCGAACACCAGCAGTCCACCGTCCGCGGAAAGGGTCGGGTTGAGTCCGTCGATGCCCAGTGCGTCGCCGTCGTCCGACCAGCGCGCAGACACGACCTCGTCCTCGGCAACGATCAGCGTGCCGCTGCGGCGGACCAGCGCCCCGTCTTCGGTGCTCTCGACGAGCGCGACCGCATAGGTTTGATGGCCGCCGTCGGGGTCGGCGTTGCCCTGGTCGTCGCTGGCGTAGGGGTTCTCAGCGTCGGGCGTGGCCATGGCGAGGGCTGGCGCGCCCACGGTGGTGGGGCACTCGACGCCTTCGGAGAACACGTCGGGGCCGAACGTCAGCCCGCCTCCCTCGCGAAGGTCGATGGCCTCGGGGCGCACGGCGACCACGCGGCAGGCGCCCTCGACGTCGGCAAGCAGCACCCGCCCGTCCCAGGTTGCAGCGTGCGGCGCGAGCGGAAGCGCGCCCGTGATGCTGTTGAAGCCGTCGCATTTGCCGATGCAGGCCGGCGCGTCTCCCGCGTCTTCGGTCGCACCCGCGTCATCCGAGCACGCGGTCAGCGCGGTCAGGCCCAGGAGCACGGCCGCGAGCGGCATTTTGCTCTTGGAAGTCATGACCGTGGGTCGGTGTGCGTGCGCCATCGGACCCAGAGACGTCCCGGCGCTGCCCACGTTGCAGACATCGGCACACGATGTGCGTCTAAAGCTCGTGCGCTTCCGCAAACGATCCCGGAGATGAGCGAAATCGCCTGCGCAGTCGAAGACCCTAGCGGGCGATCACGCGACAGCCGTAGTCGACGCAGGTCGGATCATTCGCACACATGCAGGTGCCGTCGACGTCTTCGCATCCCCCGATAAGTGACGTGCAGACGTCGTTCATGACGCACTCCTCGCCTTCATCGCAACCTGTCGGCACTAGGTGGGGTGAACAGGGCTTGGCAAGGCAGCCCTGCTCGTCGACGTAAACCCACTCTGGGTCCGGTGGCTGCGAGCATCGGTAGAAGGGAACCCGCGGGCAGTGTGGCCCCGGCTCCCAGGGGACGATTTCGCCCGTGCTGCCGGAGGAAGCTGTCGTCTCGCTGGTGCCGGTCGGCGTCGACGAGTCGGTCCCGTCGCCGTCCGTTGCGGCGTTCGTCTCCGCTGGGCCGGAGTCTTTGTCGCAGCCTGTGATGGCGACGAGAACCGAAATGAGAAGACGCTTCATTGCTAGCCGGCGATGACGCGGCATTCGTAGTCGGAGCACGTCGGGTCGGTTCCGCAGATACACTCTCCGCCTTCTTCGTAGCAACCAGCGACGTGAGGTGTGCAGAGCTCGCTCAGCACGCACGCCTCTCCCTCAGCACAGCCAGTCTGCATGAAGTCCGGAGAACAGGGCTTCGGAAGGCAGCCCTTCTCATCGACGAGGACCCACTGCGGGTCTGGGGGCTGCGAGCATCGGTAGAAGGGAACCCGCGGGCAGTGTGGCCCCGGCTCCCATGGGACGACTTCGCCCGTGCTGCTCGAGGAGGCGCCTCCGCTGCTTTCGGTATCCGCCTCTGCCTCTGCTGCTGTTCGTGTCTCCGTCCCCGACGAGTCTTTGTCACACGCCGCCGCGACGACCACGAGTGGAAGGAGCAGCAGTGTCGCCAGGTCACGAACCGAAGTCATCTCGCGCACCCCAGTGAACCGCACCCATCCGCCCCTCGTCCACGCACTTCCCCAAGCTCCACGCAGGCAAAGAAGCGAAGCGTCCCGAAGGGACGCGAAGCGGGAAAAAGCCGAGGCCGAAAGCGAACCCCACCGACGGAGGGCCCGCGAAGGACCCCCCTCACCCAAAGGGGGCGTCCGCAGCGAGCCCGTGTGGCACGACGCTTACGAGTCCTCATCATGGACGACGTCAGGCAGCGCGACGACGCCGGTCAGCTTCGCTCCTGCGACCGCATCGTCGACCCCGGCCTTCGGACCCTGGATCATCGTGACCGACCGCTTCGGCTGGAGAACGCGATCGATCTGTGCCTCCACGGCCTCGGGCTTCAGGGTGGCGACCTGCTCGGCCAGATCGCGGAAGTACGCGTAGCTGCGACCGCTTCGGACGGCGCGGGCCAGCGTGTTGGCGAACGCCTTGGGATCCCCCTGCGCGTTGATCATCGACTGCAGCACGTTGCGCCGCGCAAACGCGAAGCGGCGCTCGAAGTCCTCT
>JBCCQM010000023.1:0-57871 GCA_039024335.1 Myxococcota bacterium | reverse complement strand
GGCTCCAGCGACTTGCGCTCTCGCTCCCCTGCCGTCGCGTCGGTCGCCATGAACATGCCGCCGACGAAGATCGCCAGCATCACGAACATCGGCACCATCGCCAGCAGGTTCGCGGCCTTCTGCTGCGGCGTCGCGGTATCGACGTCCCCGAGCGCGATCGGGCGGGCGAGCTGCGGGTCGATTCCGCGGGCGAGGAGTCGAAGCGTGCCCACCTTTGCGCCATAGCCTTCGATGGCCGCGCGAACCCTGCGAATCGGAACCCGTGCTTCGCGGCGCGAGCTGTCGACGTACAGCGACAGCGGCGCGGGACGACCCGAACGGAACTCGGCCTCGAAGTCGGGCGGAATCTCGAGGACGACGTCCTCGTCACCGTCGGCCACCGCGGCGCGTGGGTCTTCGGGGGGCGCGACCACCTCGATGTCGGCCGAGGCGAGATGTTCGACCAAGGCCACCGCGTTTTCGGGGCCCACCACCGGCAGCGCGATCGGGCCGTCGTCGGCCTCTTCGGTGAGGATGACCGTGAACATCACTGCGATGAGCACGGGCCCGAACAGCGGGACGAGCAGCGCGGAGGTCACCGAGCGCCGGTCGCGGATGCCGTCGAGCAGCTCCTTGCGCGCGACAATGAGGATTTGCCGGATCATGTTCATGCCAGAAGCCCTTCCTCGCTCCCGATGATGGCGACGAAGGCGTCCTCCAGCGAGTCCTGGCCGGACTGTTCGAGCAGGGCGTCCGGCGTGCCCTGGGCGACGACCGTGCCCTTGGCCACCACGACGATGGTGTCGCACAGCGCCGAGACCTCCTGCATCACGTGACTGCTGAACACGACGGCGCAGCCCTCGTCGCGGAGTTCACGGATGACCTCTCGCATCGCGCGCGTGCTCATCACGTCGAGGCCGTTGGTCGGCTCGTCGAGCAGCACGTTCTGGGGCGCGTGAATGAGCGCGCGGGCGATGGCGACCTTGGCCCGCTCGCCCTGCGAGAAGCCGTGCACGCGGCGGTCGGCAACCTTGCGGAGGTCGAGCTGGTCGACCAGCGCCTCGACCCGCGCATCGAGGGCCTCACGCGCCATCCCCTGCAGCGCGCCGAAGTACGCGATGTTCTCGCGCGCGGTCAGGCGCGGGTACAAGCCTCGCGCGTCGGGCAGCACGCCGATGCGACGTCGGACCTCCGTGGGCGCGGTTGCGGCGTCGCGTCCATCCACGTCGACGCGGCCGTGGTCGGGACGAACCAGGGACGACACCATGCGCATCGTCGTGGTTTTGCCCGCCCCGTTGGGCCCGAGAATGCCCGTGATCTGGCCATCGGGCGCCTCGAACGAGACGTCCTCGACGGCGACGACCTCACCGAAGGTCTTGCGAAGCGATGTTGCGACGATCATCGGTTGATCACCGGGCCAGCGAAGTCGATGAAGAACGGAGGTCGCGTCCGCGACTCCAGGCACGACGCGTCCACCCCGGAGGCGTCGCCGCTGGCGAAGAACTCCGCCAGCACCGTATCCGCACAGGGCAGCGTGACCACGCCGTGGCCAGCGCCCGGCGCGATCACGTGGCGTCCCTTCGAGAGCGTCTCCAGCGCGTGTGCGCCCCAGCGGGGCGGCGTGACCGGGTCGACCTCGCCGGACAGCACCAGCGCAGGCACGTCGCTGACGACCGGCTGCCGGAAGCTGTCCGGAACGTCCGCACGCACCCAGTGGGCACACGTTGCGCGCAGGTGCTCGACGAACATCATGCCCAGCATCGTGTCGGCCGTTTCTTCGGCCGCGCGCTCGTCGGTGATGAACGGAACGTCCTCCGCGCAAACCACGCTGAGGAACATCCCTTCGGCCAGGCTGCCGCCGATTCCATCGCCCAGCAGCGCCGCCTGAGCAACGAGCGGGTCGTAATCGCCACGCGACGCCGCGTCGATCGACAGCGGCAGCAGGGCGGCGAGCTCGGGCGCGTACAGCATGCCTCGCATGCCGCTGGCGAGCGCCCGCCCGCTGAGTTCCACGGTCTGCGGTGCGCCCGTCCGAGGGTGCGTGACGGTGACCTCTGCGGCGGGCAGTGCCGCGACCGCGCGGGTCTTCGCGTCCAGCTCGGGGAACGCCTCGTGACACGCGGGCTGGGCCGCGCAGTCCCGCACGAGCGCATCGAGTGCCGCCTGGGCATCTTTTGCAAAGGACAGCGGCAAGGCAAAGTCCGGGGGCGCGACGCCGTCGATGACGATCGACGCCGTGCGGTCCGGATACGCCCGCGCAAAGCTCAGCGCGACGCGCGTGCCGTAGGACCCGCCGACGAGGTGTGCCGCGGGATAGCCCAGCTGCGTCAGAACGTGGGCGAGGTCGTCGATGGCGCGCTGCGTCGTGTACTGCGTGAGGTCGGCGTCTTGTCCGTCGCGGCATGCCTGGAGACGTTCGGCGTCGATCTCCAGCGAGAGCGCCTTGTCGAGGTCGAGGACCTGCGTGTCCTCGCAGGACAGAGGATGCGACTCCCCGGTTCCCCGCTGATCGAGCAGCACGAGGTCGTGATGCTCGCGCACCGCATCGAAGGCGCCCAGCGTCGCACCGAAGGCTGCCTGCGCCCCCTGCCCCGGGCCACCCGCGATGAGCACGACTGGCGGACGCCCCTCGGGCTCGCGTGCGGGCACGACCGCGACGGAGAGCGAGAGCGTCCGAACGTCGGGGGCGTCGGGATTCTCGGCGACCTCGATCGTGGCGCACTGCGCTGCGGCGCTCCCGACGTGGCAGTCCTCCGTCGGCACGGCGGGCCCCGTGGACCGCGACGCCGCGCCGTCACACGCGGCGAGCAACAGGCAGGCCGCAGCAGCGGTTCTCACGGAGCGCATGGGTGCCGGAGCGTAGCAGCGCAAAGGATGGCGACTGACCGCCGCGCTGGGCTCGATCGGAGGGGTTCTCACCGCGGGTTCGGATGCGCCGAAGGCCCGTCTGGTTTCACGTCGCGCGCTGCGGACCTGTGCGGTTTTCGCGCGCTCCTGTCTTCCATCGCCGTGTCCCCAGTGGCTACAGGATCCGTCTGGCCACGGTCCTAGCCACCAAAACCGCGGAACACGCGCGACGTCGAAGTTTCGAGCACCCCGAGATCATTGGTGAACTTCACAAAGACACACATGTAGCACCTGGCACTACAGTTGCTCTCCCTCTGGTCATGGACCGGGTCACTCGACACACGCTTTGCGCCGCCCTTCTGCTCGGACTTTCCGCGTGTGGAACGGAGCCCGTCGAACAGAGCGACGCCGAGTGGGACGCCATCCCCACCGGAAAAGCCGACGGTGCGATCGATCCGGCCTCCGACGAGGCCGCCGCGGTGCTCCTGCTGGTCAACGACCCCGCGGTGGACGTCGGCGAGCTCGATGACGACGCGCGCCTCGACGCTCGCGCTGCCCGCAACATCATCGAGCATCGAGACGGCGACGACGGCATCGCCGGCACCGACGACGACGACGCGATCGACAGCATCGAAGAGCTGGACGGCATCGGCTACGTCGGACCCCGCGCGTTCGGACGACTCATCGAGTACGCGGTCGCCCAGGGTTACCTTGCGCAGGTCGAAGGCGCCGACGACGACGTGATGACGGACGTCATCTTCTCGCCCCAGCCGACCGAGGCGACCCACAACATCCGCGTCGCGGAGCTGATCG
Source organism: Myxococcota bacterium (assembly GCA_039024335.1). Lineage (GTDB taxonomy): Bacteria > Myxococcota_A > Polyangia > Nannocystales > Nannocystaceae > CAJXVA01. The sequence continues at coordinate 54,232 of JBCCQM010000023.1, read as the reverse complement.
ACCAAGCCCAGACGTCGATCGACATTGCGATGTACAGCTACTCGAACGGCACCGTACGAGCCGCCCTCGAGGCCGCTGCCGCCCGAGGCGTGGAGATTCGCTTCTTGTTCGAGACCGCCAGCGACGACCGACGGCTCGAAGGGGACGAACGCTTCGACTCGAAGTCGGGACGCCTCGAAGCCGTCGGCATCGACGTCCGCTGGGTGAACAAGATCATGCACCACAAGTACATGATCATCGACGGCCCGCGCGCGGACCTGGACAAGGCCGCCACCGCGACGATCGCCTCGGGCAGCGCGAACTGGTCCAACAGCGCCGGCACCCGCTACGACGAGAACACCCTGTTCCTGCGCGGCCACGAAGAGCTCGCCCTGCGCATGCAGGCGGAGTTCAACCACCTGTGGGAGCACAGCCGCAAGTTCAACGCGAACGACGACATCGTCTTCACCGCCAGCGAGATCAGCATCGCCGACGAGGACATCGTCGACGGTCCCGACACGCACGCGTACTTCACCTCGGAGAACTTCGATATCTCCCCCGGTGACGACACCTTCCGCAAGAACGGCGGCAACGAGGTCTCCGACGCGCTCATCGACGCCATCGACGGCGCGACCGGCTCGATCCACGTCGCCTCCGGCCACCTGCGCCACCGCGGAATCTCCGAGGCCATCATGGCCAAGAAGGCCGCGGACCCCGACCTCGACATCAAGGTCTACCTGGACGCGCAGGAGTACATCTCGCTGACGACCCACAATATTCAGCTCGATAACTTGGACGCGTGCCTCGAAGAGGCGAACACCGAGACCCAGACGCGCAACTGCATGGACAGGGGCTTCCGCTTCGGCTTCCAGATGGGCGAGTCGGGCGTGGACGTTCGGTACAAGTGGTACAGCTACCGCTGGCACTACAGCTACGCCGCGCAGATGCACCACAAGTACATCCTGATCGACGGCGACGAGCTGTGGACGGGCAGCTACAACCTCTCGGACAACGCCGAGCACAACACGTTCGAGAACATGCTCGTGTTCACCGGGGACGACTACGCCGACCTCGTCGCCGACTACGAAGAGAACTTCGAGTCGATGTGGGAGACCGGTCGCGCCGATGACCTGCTCAGCGGTGTGCGTGACGCGGTCGCCAACGACGACGTCATCCCGCTCGTCTTCGACTCCATGGCGCTGGAGCACGAAGAGGTCCGCCAGCTCAAGTCGCTCATCGTCGCGAACTGCCCCGACGTGAACACGACGCCCTTCCGCCAGAACCCGCAGGCGCACCTGGTCTGCCACCGCTAACCCGCGAAAGGCCTCGGACCGCACGTTCTTCGTACGCGCCCGAGGCTGGTGGCACGGTCGTCCTACTCCGCAAACGCGTGGAACCGCAGTTCCTTGGTGTGCTGCACCGGGCGTGTCCGCTTGGAGATGAGAATCCGGTCTCGGTCGAGCTGGTGCTGCTCGACCCACCCGTTCTTCGCGCGCCCTCGGAGACCCCGCTCGAGGTCGACGACCTCGCTCCAGCGCAGAGCCTTGATGTCGCTGCAGCTGACCGCGAACTGGCCCGCGTGAAGTTCCCGGACTCGAACGTCGTCGGCTTCGCAGTCCGGATAGTCGGCAACATGCCGAACGCTGCGCGCCTGCAGATCCACCTCATGGAGCGAGACACCCTTGGTCTCGGGCCGCGTAGCCAAGAAGCGCTTGCCGACGGCGCGGTACTGAGCCTCGGTTTGAAGCGTTTCGTCGTGCACGTAGACGACCTCTGCATCGAAGTCGAACCAGGCGGTGTGGTCATCGCGGCTCAGGGGAAGAACCGGCGTCTCGGGCGAGAGGGTTGCAACCATCACGCCCGACTCGTCGACCTCGAGCATGCCCGCGGGCAGCTGCGTGCTCTTCTCGGGATGCCACAACACCGCGTCGTCACCGGCATAGAACAGCACTTTATCCGACCACACGCCCCAGATGTTCGGCATCGGCACGGGCGTCACCGCGCCGGTGGGGCTGACGAGTTCGGTCGCGACCCGGTCATCGAGCGTGATCGACCAATCGCCGAAGAAGATGCCCGAGATGTCGTCGCCATCCGTCGTCGCTCGGCACGTGACGCTTCCGTCCGGACGGAAGTCGACCCGCGCGCACTCAGGGGAGAGCGACGTCCCCAGCGTGACGGGGCGCCCTTTCTCAGCCAGGCATTCGGTCTGGGGATGACCGTTGAAGTCCGCGAACGTCCCCGCTGAACCGGCCAGCGTCGCTCCACGAGCGTCGCGGCATCCGGGCCAGAACGGGATCTCGGTCTTCACGTCGACGGCGACAGCACTGCGGTCGGACCACAAGCCTGCGAACACGCGCTTCGACTTCGCTTTGGAGACGACCCACACCTCGTTCGACGCCTCCGCGCCGAGCAACATCGTCTGGTCGGCCGTCTCTGTGTCGGGAAGCCGAGGCTTGGGTACGGTCACCTTTCCGCTCGCGAGGTCCACGACTGCGTCGGTGGACCCACCCTGATGGATCCGGGCGAAGCCATGCGCCTCGTGAACGCCCCACACGTAGACCATCTTCGCGAGCGCACGACCGCGTTCATCCATGAGCGCCATGTCGCGCGGCACACCGTTGCGCTTGAGCTGCGTCAACAGCCGGGTGCCACGCTCCGTTTCCCCGATCCACGTGAGGAACGCCTCCGCGCGAGGGACGAGGGAGCGCCCAACCGGCTCGAGCGAGCGCTCCTGCAGGGCGTACGGCTCACCTCGCAGCAGCTTCACCTGCGGAAGCGCCTCTTGGGTATCCGCTGCTGCTGACTCCGCGACGTCCTCCTCCTGCCCTACAGGAGCATCCATGGCCGCTGGAGCGGTCTGCTCCGGTGACTGCGACTGTGGAGTTGGTTTGCAGGCGACGAGAAACAGCGCAGCAGAAGCAGCGAGAGAGGTACGCACGACGTCGCCCTACCACTTCTCGTGCCCGCGTGTTCCCGGCACCGGCTGCTTCGCGACCCGTCCGCGCCCTGCAGACGCCGCCGTCCGCCCCCCCTACGTTCTGATCAATCGGAGCAGGTCTGCGGGTCCCAGCCGCCTTCGAGGACGGCGTCGTAGACCAGGTCCATGTGGACGAACTCGGGCAGCGGCTCGATCTGATAGCGATACGCGAGCAGCTCTTCGGTGGAGAGGCTGCAGGCGTTCATCGCGTCGGAGGCCTCGATGCCCACAAAGCGCAGGTGCCAAGGCTCGGGCTTGTACTGGTGCACGTGAACGCGACGCGGCTGGTACGTGGTCACGATGCCGAAGCGGTGCGCGTTGGCCCGGATCCACTGGAAGGCCTCGGATGCGTGGAGGTCGGCCTCGAGCGGCGCGAACGGGCTGATCATCGTCCCGTTGACCACGTAGCCGACGTCCGCCGTGGTTCCCAGCTGGTGCTCGGAGTGTGAAGGCCACGCCGAGTAGACGGCCGCCAGCGCGGGGTCGCCCTCCACGCCCGCGTAGTACTCGAACAGGTCCGCCTGCGTCTGCAGCGAGCGGAAGCCGCTCTGCACGAACAGCTGAATGCCCTCCTCGGCGGCGGCGGCGAACATCGGCGCAAACCCGATCTGCCCGTCCACGCCGACGGGCTCGCCGAGCAGCGTGGTCTCGTAGCCCTCGGGCGCCGGGCTGCTCCACGCGTAGTCGAGCAGCTGATCGTTGTCGTTGGTGAACCCCGGAGGCACCTGAATGAACGACTGCTCGTAGTCGCCGCACTGCATGAGCATCTCGGGCTCGAGGTCGTCGACCGCGTTGATGTACGTGTCGCGGATGTGCTGCAGCAGGCCCGAGCCGGGCGTGTAGGGAAAGCACGGGTCGATCGAGTACCAGCGGTTGACGTAGTACAGCGGGTCTCCCGCGTCGCTCGGCCGTACCGCCGGATCGAGCACGGACGGGTTGTACGTACACACGCACTCGACCAGGCGCTCGGTCGTGCTGCGCTCCGGCGGGCAGATCGTCATCGAGTCGTCCTCGTAGACGTCGATGCCATCGCCGCATGCGGCCGTCGTCGACGACCCGTCGTCGCTCCCCTCCGTGCTGCCACCGTCGTCGGGCCCGCTAGGCTGGAAGCTGCTGTCGCTCTCGGTCTCACCGGTCGTGCCCGAGGCCGACGCCGTGACCCAGCCGCTGTCCGCCGTCGGGTCGGAGACGCTGCTCGCACCCCCCTCGGTATCTGCGTCGGTTTCTGCCGCGTCGGTTCCGCTGCTTGCAAAGTACGGTTGTGCGCAGCCCGTGGTCGCCGTCGCGAACACGGCCAACGCCGCAGCCTTCCGCCTCATCACGGCGCCAGCTTACCCGACCGATGGGCCGCTGCGGCGCGCGATGATGTGGACCATCTTGAAGACGCCACCGTCCGCGTTCCGCTTTGCGGCCGGAATCTGGCCCCAGTGGAGCGTCGGCGGCACGGAACCGCTGATCCACGGCCCCTGCGGATCGCTCGCCCGCCGCCCTGCCGCATGCAGCGAATAGCCACGCCGTGCCAACGCGCCCAGCGCCGCTTCGAGTGGCCTTCCGTTCGTTCGATGGAACTCGATAGCCCACGCCGACACGTTCGGCAGCGCGTCGAGTGACTCGTCAAGAATGGCGTACTCGTGTCCCTCGACGTCGAGCTTCACCACCGTGGCGTTGGGCACCAGCGTCGAGAGCCGTCGACCGGGCACCTCGAGCGTGCCTGACCCCGTGACCGCGCAGTTGTGCCCGCTGGGCCCGTCGTGCTCGACGGTGACGTGACGAGGTGCGTCGTCGTCGGTGAGGACGACCGGATGCACGGTCCAGCCCGCGCCCTCGGGCTCGCGCGCGCGGATCTTGGCGACATTCTCGGCGAGCGGTTCAACCGCGTGGACCTCGAAGCCGCCGCCGGCTGCGTCCCACAGCGCCCGCAGCAGCGCGCCTTCGTTCGCGCCGCCGTCGACGAACACGGCGCCCGCGAGGTCGAGCTCCGAGAGGTACCAGGCCACCTGCTTGTCGATCGCGTCGGTCACCGCGGCTGAGCATACGGGCCCGCGCGGCCGGGCGCGACGACCCGGTGATACCGTCGGCGCATGACCGTGTTCGTCCTCGGCGGGGCCCAAACCGACTTCGCGATCAACTGGTCACGCGATGGCCACGGTGCGTTCGAGATGATGCACGCGGCCATCGAGGGCGCCCTCGAGCAGGCCGGCGTGAACGAGGCCGACGTCGGCGTGGCGCACGTCGGCAACTTTGCGGGGGAGCTGTTCAGCGGCCAGGGGCACCTGGGCGGGTTCGTGGCGAGCGAGCGCCCCGCGTTCGACGGCCTGCCCACGGGGCGACACGAGGCCGCGTGCGCGTCGGGCAGCATCGCAACGCTCGCGGCCACCGCCGACATCGCCGCGGGCCGCTATGACGTCGCGCTCGTCGTCGGCGTGGAGCAGATGCGCAACACGTCGGGCACGCAAGCCGCGGAGCACCTCGGCGCGGCGGCGTGGGCTGGCCGCGAAGGCCAAGACGCCACGTACCTGTGGCCGCACATGTTCTCGCGCTTGGCAGACGAGTACGCCGAGCGCTTCGGCCTCGACCACCGCCCTCTGTTGGCCCTGTCCAAGCAGGCGTTCGACCACGGTCGCCGCAACCCGAACGCGCAGACGCGCCGGTGGTCGTTCTCGGACGCGAGCTTCAGCCTCGACGACGACGCAAACCCGGTCGTCGAAGGCCGCATGCGGCGGCAGGACTGCGGGCAGATCACCGACGGCGCCGCGGCGGTCGTGCTCGCCTCCGAGGCCTACGCCACGCGCTGGGCAGCCAAGCACGGGCGCGCGCTCGAGGACGTCGCCCGCATCCGAGGCTGGGGTCACCGAACGTCTTCGATGCTGTTCGAAGACAAAGTCGCCCGCACCCGCGGGCAGCGCTACGTGTTCCCGCACCTGCGCGGCACCCTCGAGGACGCGTGGGCTCGTGCTGCGCTACCGGGATCGGACGCCGTCGACTGCATGGAGGTGCACGACTGCTTCTCGATCACGCAGTTCATGATCACGGACCACCTCGACCTGGTGCCCACCGAAGCGCTGCCCGAGCGGATCGAGGCGGGGGACACCGCGCTCGGCGGCCGCCTGCCGATCAACCCCAGCGGCGGGCTGATCGGCTGTGGCCACCCGGTGGGCGCGACCGGGGTCCGCATGCTGCTCGACGCGCAGCGTCAGGTCACCGGACGCGCGGGCGACATGCAGGTGCCCGGCGCCCGCGTGGCGCAGACGCTCAACATCGGCGGCAGCTGCACCACCACGGTCAGCTTCGTGCTCGGCGTCGGCTGAGGCGACGCCACAGCCCTGCGGGCAGACCAAGCAGCAGGTCGGCCCCGGGGTACTTCAGCACCTTGAGCAGCGCTGCGTAGACGAGGAATGCGGCCCCGATGACGCCGGCCAGCGCCGCGCCGAGTGCAGCCTTGCCGAGCAGACCCTCCCAAGGCACCACGTCCTTCAGCGCGCTCAGGCCCTGCGCGCCGGCCCACGACACGCTGCCGAGCGCCACCAGGCCCACCACCAGCGCGACGGCCCGGCCCATGCCGCCCGAGGGCAGCGCGCCGACGTGACGGCGAAACGCGATGCGAAGCACGACGACGTTGGCCGTGGCCCCCAGCGCGGTGCCCAGCGCGATGCCAGGCGCGCCCAGCTGCCGGAAGGTGAGCGCGTTGAAGCCAATGTTCACGGCGACGCCAGTCACGGACGCGATCAGCGGCACGCGCGGCTTGTCGATCGCGTAGAACGCGGGCGCGAGGATCTTGACCAGGCTGTACGGGGCCAGGCCCACCACGTACGACTGCAAGCACGCGGCGATAGCCGTGATCTGGGCCGCGTCGGTCTCGCCGAGCTGGTAGACGAGCGAGCACACCGGCTCGGCCAACACGCCCAAGCCCACGGCGCTGGCGCCCGCCAGCATCCATGCGGCGGCCGAGCTGTCGCCCGCCCGCTGGGCGATGCCGGCCCGGTCCCCCTGCGCCGCGGCTTCCGAGACCGAGGTCGTGGTGACGGTCGCCAGCGCGACGCCAAACATCCCCAGCGGCAAGAAGAACAGCCGAAACGCGTAGGAGAGCTGCGCGACCGGACCATCCCCGAGCAATCCGCTGAAGCGGGTGTTGATGATGACGTTGAGCTGCACCGCGGCAACGCCGACGACCGCAGGCAGCATCAAGCGAAGCACGCGCCTGACCCCCTCATGGGTGGTGAGCCCGCGCAGCCGTGGCCACGGCCGATAGCCGACGCGCCACAGCGCCACGACCTGCATGCCCGCTTGGGTCAGCCCGGCCAGCAGCGTGCCGCCCGACCACACCAAGACGCCCGTCTGCGTGTCCCCATCGAGCAGCCACACGCCTGCGCCTGCGCTGAGGGAGACCACGTTGAACATCGCGGGCGCGAGCGCGGGCACGACGAAGTGCCGCTGCGCGTTGAGGACGCCCATCCACACGGCGGCCAGCGACACGAAGCACAGCAGCGGCATCATCAGCCGCGTCAGGCGGGTGGCCAGCGCGAGCTTGCTCGGATCGTCGAAGCCCGAGATCGACGCGACGATCGGCTCGGCGAACACGACCCCAAGCCCGACCAGCAGCCCGGTGAGCATGAGCATGCCCCCGAACACCAGGTCGCCCAGTCGCTTGCTCGCGTCCTCGCCGTCGTTCGTCAGCGTCGCGGTGAAGGTGGGCACGAACGCAGCGCTCAGCGCCCCCTCGGCGAGCAGATCGCGAAGCAGGTTCGGGATGCGAAACGCGACGATGAACGCGTCCGCGATGGCCCCAGCGCCGAACAGCGCCGCAAACACCATCTCGCGCACCAGGCCAAGCACCCGCGACCCGAGGATCGCGGCACTGACCCGCCCGGAGGCCTTCAGGTCGCGCGCGGACATGCTCTGTTGTCGCCTACGTGCGGACGAAGCTCAAACTTCCCGCAGGCTCGGGCGCCCGCCGCTACAGGGCGTCGGCGAAGCCGGTCTCGAGCAAGCCGAAGGCCTTCTCGAACAGCTGGAGCGGATCCTTCTCGCCGCCGGCGTCGTACCACTCGCGCAGCACCGACCGAACGATGCCGATCGTGGCCGCCGCAAACAGCTTGCCCGAGCGCACCCGCTCTTCGGCGGTCTCGTCGCGAATCACCGCCTCGGCGATCGCGTTTTCCCACGCGCGGTAGACCTCGAGCTCGGCCGCAAGCAGCCCTGCCGACTGGTCCACGATCGCCTGACGGCGCAGCTCTTCGGCTTTGCTGCCGACGAGAATCGCGCCGATCTCGAGACACGCTGCGCGCACCGCCACCAGTGGCTTTTCCTCCGAGACGCGCTGGGTCAAAAATTGACGAAAGGCTTCGAGTCGGTTCGCCGCGTACGGAAACGCAATGGCCTCTTTACTCGGGAAATACCTGAAGAAGGTGCGGCGAGAAACACCGGCCTTCTCCGCGATTTGATCCACGGTGGTGCCTTCGTAGCCGCGCTCGACGAAGAGCGCGTCGGCGGCTTGGATCAAGGCCTCGCGCACCTCGGCCTTTTTCTGTTCGCGTCGGGACGTGGGGAGCGGCGCGTCAGTCACGAACGGAAGCGTCCGCCGGGGCCGGGCCCGGTGTCAACTCGGGACGCGCGGCATCAGGGCATCGGCGCTGTTGGCCACCGCACTTCGACCAGCGTCAATCCACAGGCCGGCGCGGTCATCCCCGCCTGGGTGCGATCGGGCGTTCGCAGTAGGTCGACGATGTTTCCCGGCGTTCGACGACCGAGTCCGACCTCCACCAGCGTGCCCACCATGATGCGCACCATGTTCATCAGGAACGCCTGGCCCCATACGTGGACCTCGAGCCAGTCTGGGCCCCACGCCGACGCGGGACCCGGACCCGGATCGCCGTTGCGCACCCGTGCGTCGAGCCGGCCGCGGTCGCTCATCGGTCCGAGCGCGCTCGCCCCGAACGTGATCTCCACCTGCTCGACGGTCCGTTCAGTGGTCTTGGACTGACAGCCCGACGCCCGAAAGCTGCCGAAGTCATGGGTGCCCGAGAAGGAGGTCGCGGCTGCCTGCATCAGTCGCGGGTCGAGCCGGCGACCCAGGTGCCATTCGGCGCGCCGCTGAAGCGGGTCGCGAACCTCGGTGCAGCGAATCCGGTAGCGGTAGTACTTGCCCTCGCTGCCGCGGCGTACATCGACGTCGCCGTCTTGCTCCCAGGCCGCGAACACGACGATGTCGTCGGGAAGCTGGGCGTTGAGCCCCCGAACCAAGCCCGGCATCGGGATGTGCGCTGGGGGGGTGAAGGTAGCCAGCTGTCCAAACGCGTGGACACCAGCATCGGTCCGCGACGCGGCGCGCGTCGGCACCGGTACCTTGTACAGCGTGGCAAGGGCCTGCTCGAGCTCCCCTTGTACGGTCCGGATCTTGGACCCGTCCGGCCGCGGCTTCTGGCCGGCATAGCCGTGAAAATCGGTCCCGTCGTACCCCACGCGCAGCAGCACGCTCACGCCCCAAGCATACGCGAAGGAACGCAAATCGCCCTGGGGGGACCCCGCGGCTCCCTCACGAAAAAGGTGTTAGGTTGCGGCGCTTCTCATGCACAAGGTCCTCATCATCGGAGCGGGCGGCGTCGGTGGAGTCGTCGCCCACAAGTGCGCCAAGAACCCGGACGTGTTCGGCGAGATCATGCTCGCCAGCCGTACCAAGAGCCGCTGCGACGCGATTGCGGCGTCGGTCAAAGAGCTGACCGGACGCGACATTACGACCGCGGCCGTCGACGCTGACGACGTCCCACAGACCGTTGCGCTCATCCGCGAGTTCGGGCCCGAGCTGGTCATCAACGTCGCCCTGCCCTACCAGGACTTGACCATCATGGATGCGTGCCTCGAGACGGGCGTGCACTACCTCGACACCGCCAACTACGAGCCGCGCGACGAGGCCAAGTTCGAATACAAGTGGCAGTGGGCCTACCGCGAGCGCTTCGAGAAGGCCGGCTTGATGGCCCTGCTCGGCTCGGGCTTCGACCCCGGCGTGACCAACGTCTTCTGCGCGCACGCCCGCGACAACCTGTTCGACAGCATCGAGACCATCGACATTCTCGACTGCAACGGCGGCGACCACGGGCACCCATTCGCGACCAACTTCAACCCGGAGATCAACATCCGGGAGATCACGCAGAAGGGGCGCTACTGGGAAGGCGGCGAGTGGAAAGAAATCGAAGCCATGTCCCAGAAGATGGACTTCGACTTTCCCGAGGTTGGGGTCCGCACCGCATACCTGCTCTACCACGAGGAGCTCGAGTCCCTCGTGCAGCACGTGCCCGGCCTGCAGCGCATCCGCTTCTGGATGACGTTCGGCGAGTCGTACCTCAAGCACCTCGAGGTGCTGCAGAACGTGGGCATGACCAGCATCGAGCCGGTGCAGTTTCAGGGTCGCGAGATCATCCCGATCGAGTTCCTCAAAGCGCTGCTGCCCGACCCCGCGAGCCTCGCGGCCAACTACACCGGCAAGACCTCGATCGGCTGCCTGGTCAAAGGCAAGAAGAACGGCAAGGACAGGACGGCCTTCGTCTACAACACCTGCGACCACGCCGAGACCTACAAGGAAGTTCGCGCCCAGGCCGTCTCGTACACGACCGGCGTCCCCGCGACCGTCGGCGCCGAGATGATGCTGACCGGCCGGTGGAAGAAAGCCGGCGTTTGGCACATGGAGCAGTTCGACTCGGCGCCGTTCTTGAAGCGCCTGGGCGAGTCCGGCCTGCCCTGGCACGTCAAAGAGATGTGATCGCGTGGGCGTCTTCGACTACGACATCTCGAACCTCGAGACGCCCGCGTTCGTCTGCGACCTCGGCGCACTCGACCGCAACCTGACGCTGCTCGAGCGCGTGCAGGCCGAGTCCGGCTGCCGCATTTTGCTTGCGCTCAAGGGCTACGCGATGTGGAGCACCTTCGAGCGGGTCAAGCAGAGCCTGCCCGGGGTCACCTCCAGCTCCACCCACGAAGCGCGGCTGGGCCACGAGGAGTTCGGCGGCGAAGTCCACGCGACCGCCCCGGCGTACTGCGACGCAGACTTCGACGAGCTGCTCACGCTGTGCAACCACATCGTGATCAACTCGCCTTCGCAGCTTGCCCGCCTGGCGCCGCGCCGCGACGCGTACGCCGACCGCACGGGCATCCGCGTCGAGCTGGGGTTGCGCGTCAATCCCGAGCACCGCGAAGTCGAGGTCGCCCTGTACGACCCTGCCGCGCCGGGCTCTCGGCTGGGCACCACCGCGGCCGCGCTGCAGGGCGTCGACCTGTCGGCGGTGAGCGGGCTGCACTTCCACACCCTGTGCGAGCTCGGCTCGGACGCGCTGCAGCGAACGCTCGCCGCCTTCGAAACCAAGTTCGGCCACCTGCTCGGCCAGATGTCGTGGGTGAACTTCGGCGGCGGGCACCACATCACGCGACCCGGCTACGACATCGACCTGCTCGTCTCGCTGTGCCGCGACTTTGCGGCCCGCCACGACGTGCAGGTCTACCTCGAGCCCGGGGAGGCGATTGGCCTCAACACGGGCGTGCTCGTCGCCTCTGTCCTCGACATCGTCGAGAACGACGGGCTGACCGCCATCTTGGACACCTCGGCCACGGCCCACATGCCCGACGTGCTCGAGATGCCCTACCGCCCCACGATCGTCGGCGGGTTCGACCCCGCCGAAAAGCCCCACACGTATCGGCTCGGCGGGCTGACCTGCCTCGCCGGCGACGTGATCGGCTCGTGGAGCTTCGAGCAGCCGCTGCAGGTCGGCGACAAGCTCGTGTTCGAGGACATGATCCACTACACGATGGTCAAGACGACCACGTTCAACGGCGTCCGCCTGCCCTCGATCGCCACCGCCGACCCTGCCACGGGCGCAATCACCGTGCACCGGCGGTTCGGCTACGAGGACTACAAGTCCCGCCTGAGCTGAAAAAAGTTCGGAACCGGATCCGGCCGCGCCCGGACGGAGGGGAGAGTTCAGATGAACGCTTCACTTCGAATCTTGACGACTGCCGTTTTGCTCCTGCCCGCCTGCATCATCGATACCGAAGTCGACGATGACGGCGGCTCCGCGGCCACCAGCGGCGCCTCTGCGGCAAGCGCTGACTCCGGTGCCGACGACGGGGTGGACTGCACGCCAAACGCCGGCGACGGCACCACGCAGTGCGGTGGCAACATTTGCGAAGGCGGCTCGGTTTGCGAAAACAGCGCGGCGGGGACGTGCCAGCTGGGCTGCGAGAGCACGCTGAACTGCGCTGCGGGCCAGTGGTGCGACCTCCGCATGCCCGACCTTTCGGGCGTGGGGCTGTGTCGTCCAACCTCCGATCCCGCGTGCGGCGGGTCGAGCAGCGCCGGTGACGACGGCTCCGTGGATGAGACGGGCACCATCATTGAGGAGTGCCTGGTGGTCGAAGGCAACTACACGCTGCAGCTGTTCAATGACCAGCCCGAGTTCTGCACGGACGATGGGTTCTCCATGCTCAGCTGCAGCGTCGTCCAAGACGGCTGCAGCATCACGTGGGGGTGCACCAGTGACGTCATTCCGCCCGAGCTGCTCGCGCTCTTCTTCGCGCCCGGAACCGTCGATGGCGATACGTACACCAACGTGGCGAACCTGCCCGAGGGCGATGCAACCTGCACCGTCGACTTCGGTGCCGAGACCTTCTCGTGTTCGCTGACCTCGAATGGAATGGCCGGGCTGTGCGAGGGCTTCCTGGACTGATCTCAGTCGCGAAACGCCGCTCGAAGTTCATCTTCGAGCGGCACCCCGCTGCTCGCCTGCTGACGCTCCAGGGCCGACTTGAGCTGCTCCCGCGCGCGCGACAGCCGACTCTTGACCGTGCCCTGGGCGACCTCGAGGACCTCGGCCACCGCCTGCGTCGGCAGCCCCTCCCAGTAGTGCAGCTCCAGCACCATCTGGAAGTCGAGCGGGATCGTGCGCATCGCGTCGATCAGCAGCGCCCGCCGTTCCGCGTGCGCGACGGCGCTGCTCGGCGACGGGACCAGGTCGGCGATCGAAACCTCCGACACCGCCCGTCCACCCATCAGCAGGCCGCGACCTTCCAAGTGGCGGAGCAGCTGCTTGCGCGCGACCCCGAGCACGAACGACCGGAACGAGGCGTCTCCCCGAAAGCTCGCGCGCCCTTCGACGCACGCCGCAAAGGTCGCTTGACTGAGGTCGTCCGCCTCGTCGGGCAGCTTGGTCGAGAAGAAGCGGTAAACCGCCAAGAAATGCTGCTCGACGAGCGCTTGTCCTGCAGCGCCGTCTCCGTTGCGCCATGCTGTCCAGGCTTCGAGCTCGCCCATTCGCGAGGACGATAGCAAACGACCCCGCGCCCGCATGACCGAACCGTCTCCCAACGGCATCGACGACGACCTGACCGCCACGAAGCCCGCACGGGCGACGTTCGACGAGCGGCGGGCGCTTGCCTTCGTGACCGCGCGGATGTTCGGCCAGCGGGCGTCGACGCCGGTGCAGCTGGGGCGCTACCGCGTTCGCGACCGACTCGGCAGTGGCGCCAACGGGGTCGTTTACCGCGCGTGGGATCCGCTGCTGCGCCGCGACGTCGCGCTCAAGATGCTTCGGCATCGCGCGAGCGACGGGTCCCGCACCGACGAGCGAACGATGCTGCTCGCCGAGAGCCGCCGCATCGCGAGCGTCGAGCATCCCAACGTCGCGCGCGTGTTCGCGGTCGGCCATGACGACGCGACCGACGCGTCCTTCATCGTGATGGAGTACCTGCGCGGCGGCACGCTGCGGCAGTGGCTGTCGGGCCCACGCACCGACACCGAGCTGCGCGCGGCCCTGCACGCCGCTGCCGCCGGACTCGACGCGGCGCACGAGCGCGGCATCATCCACGGCGACTTCAAGCCCGACAACGTGCTCTTCGACGCGGACGGCACGGTACGCGTAGCCGACTTCGGCGGTCGCGGCACGCCGCGCTACCTCGCGCCCGAGCTGGCCGACGGAGCCTCGCCCACCGTCGCGAGCGACGTGTTCGCCTTCGCGACGACGTTCGACGAGCTGTGGGGAGAACGCCCCCGCAGCCGCGCGATGCGGGATGCGCTTACACGCGGGTTCTCGCCGGATCCTGCCGCGCGCCCCCACGCACCGACCGAGCTCCTGCGCGCGATGAACGGTCGTCGGTGGCGCGGGGCCGCCGCTCTCGCGCTGGGTGCCACGGTGGTCGCTGGCGCGCTCTGGCTCGCGCGCGCCGATGAGCCCTGCCCGCTCACCGCGATGCCGCCTGCTGTCGATGTCCCTGCGGACGCACGCGGTGCCGCCGACGCCTACGTCAGCGCCTGGAACCTCGCCTCCGAAACATTCTGCGCATCGCCTACCGAGCAAACGCTGCGGTGCCTGGAACACGACAGGAACCGCTGGGAGCGTCTCGTGCCCCGGTTTCGAAGCGCTGCACTCGACGAACATGTCGCATCGGTGATCGAGCGGCTGCCACCACCGGGCGTGTGCACCGAGGAGCCCCCAAGCCCACTCTTTGAAGCCTATCGCCGCATCGCGGCCGACCTTCAGGCAGCCGAGGACCTTGGCAGATGGGGGGAGGAGGGCCATGAGCACGAGCGCGCGCTCGCCGAGATCCGCCGGCTCGCGAGCGAAGTCGGAGACGTGAGAGTCGAAGGCGCTGCGGCGCTGCACGAGGGGTACATCGTGCTCACCCGCGGTGACATCCGCGCGGCACGGGCCACTCTTGAAGCTGCATACCACCTCGGCGTGCGGGCCGACGACATGGAGACTGCGTTCTACGCGGCGATCAACCTCGTCCGCGTACACGCGCACATGCTCGACGATACGGAAGCCGCGCGGCCGTGGCTGGCGGCGGCTGGCCATGCGGCAGACCTGCGCTCCGACCCCTCCGCGCGTGGAGACTTCCTGAGCGCGCGCGGTCACTTCGAACTGGCGGTCGACGACTTCGATGCCGCCATCTCATCCCTCGACGCCGCAGCAGCAGCCCTCGCACCGGACGCCGACATCGAAATCTGGACCGACCTGCACTGCGACCGTGGCGAAGCGAAACACCGACTCGGTCGATCGGATGAAGCGATCGCGGACTTTGAGGCGGGCCTTGCTCGGCTCGAGGATGCGCGACACCCTCAGCGAGACACCGTCGCCCACGCATGCTTGCTCAACCGCCTGGGCGCCACGCTCGGCCACGTCGGCCGTCTCGACGAAGCGCGCAACGTGCTCGAACGGCTTGTCGCTGTCTACGAACGGGAGCGTCCGAAGTCTCCCGATCGTTTCTCGGTCCTCGGCAACCTTGCCCAGCTCAACGCATACGCAGGAGAGCACGCGACGGCTCTCGAGCATTTCGAAACGGTGCATGCCGGCTTTCTCGAGCTCGCCGGCCCCGAAGCTCCCCCGACCACGATGACGCGCTATGCGATCGCTGAGCAGCTGTACGTTCTCGAACGCGACGAAGAAGCCCGAGTCGAGGCCGAGGCCGCCCTGCGGTGGAATGCGCCTGAGCCGGCCGCCTCTGCCGCCCGCCTACTTCTCGCACGACTGGCCCTTCGCCGCGGTGACGTCGAGGCCGCGCGCGAAGCCTACGACGCAATCGTTGCCGAAGAGGCCCTCCCGGCGCAGACGCGCGAGGCCGCCACGCAGGTCGCCTCGGACTTCGGCCGCTGACCCGAGAATTTCTCATCGGTTTGGGCGGCGGGCGCCCACTGATCGCCCGTGCCCACCCGCGTCCCGCTTGCCTTCGCCGCCGCCGCTCTCTTGCTCTCGGCCTGTGACGACGGCCCCTCCTCGCCGGCAGGGACCGACGCTACCGCCACCGAGACGGACTCGACCACCGGCGATGCCATGCCCGCGGCCAGCGGCTCGAGCGGCGCGGTCACGACGTCGAGCACGACGGCCGCCCCGCCGGACGAGGGCTCCACAACGACCGGCTCCGACGACGAGAGCAGCAGCGGCGACGCGTCGACGACCACCGGACCCAACCCCGCCGCCGTGCTCTTCGAAGAGGACTTCGAGGCCGCCGCGCCGAACACCGTGCCCGACGGCTGGGACAGCTTCGTCGGCTACGTCGTGAACATGAACAACGAGCCCGGCGGCATGGCGTTCGCGCTCGCCGACGACAGCCGAGCACGCGGGGGGACGCAAGCGCTGCACGTCCGCGGCGGCTCCACGCCAGCGATGCTGACCCGGCCGCTGCCTTCAGGGATCGACCGCGTGTACGTGCGCGCGTATCTGTGGACGACGGTCGCGCTCGGGCAGAACCCGGGCAACAACCACGAGACGCTCCTCGGCGTGCGCGGCTCGGTGGGACAAGCCAACGAAGAGGTCCGCTTCGGCGAGATCAAGGGCGTGATCGGCACGAACGAAGTGCCCAGCGACGACATCTCCCCCACGATGGAGCAGTGGGGCCGTGGCCCCCGAATCGAGGCCGACCGATGGAACTGCATCGAGGTCGCCTTCATCGCCGAGCCCGGCGCGCATTCGGTGCAGGCGTGGCGCGACGGCGAGAGCGTTCACCTCGTGAACGACCCGAGCCAGTGGAACAACGGTGCGCTCGGACCCGAGTTCCTCACTGGCAAGTTCAACGAGTTCATCGTCGGCTGGCACAGCTTCAGCAACCTGGACAACGAACTGTGGGTCGACGACCTCGTCGTCGCGACCGAGCGCGTCGGCTGCTGACCGCTGTGATTCCCTACCGGCGGGCAGCCTTGAGGGCCCGACGCTGCGGCGCGATGTCGTCCTCGAAGCGCTCGAGGTCGTCGTCGTCGATCGGCGCCGCGATGACGGCCGCGCGGGCCTGCCCCTCCCCGGTCAGCTTGAGTGGGTCGATCGTGGCCAAGGTGCCCTCGCGGTCGACCCACAGCTCCAGCCGAAGTCGGTCGTTGGGCGTGCGCCCCGAGTGTCCCGCCAGGCCGACGACGTCGCCCTGTGCGAGCGTTCGGCCCTCGGCGATGTCCCCGATGAATCGCGAGAGGTGGCAGTACCGCGCGATGGTGCCGTCGTGAAGCTGAAGGTCGAAGAAGCGCCCTTCTTTGCGGGTCTCCCCCGCAGCCACGATCGTGCCGGCTCCAATCGCGACCAGCGGCGAGCCTTCGGGCAGGCGGTACACCGCGCCCATGCGCCCCTCGATGATCTCCACCGAGGGAGGCAGCAGCCCGCGCGACCCCGCATCGGCGGGGAAGTACGCGACGGGGCTTCGAAGCAGGCCACGCTCGACCGACGTGCCGCTGGCGTCGAAGAAGCCGGCGTCGCGACCTGGCGGTTTGTAGCGGTAGTACGCAACGCGCCGCGTCGCGCCGCGCATGGCGACCGCGAGCACGGGGCCGTAGCGGTGGAACTTGCGACCGAGGTAGCGCTTCTCGACCATCACCTCGAGCTTGTCGCCCGGGCGAGTCTCGGTGAGGAAGTCGACGTCGGCCGCGAGCGTCTCGGCGATGCGTTCGGCCAGCTCGGGCTTCTCGCCCGCGTCCGTCACGGCCCCCGCGAGGTCGGCGGTCTTGCCCAGCTCGAGCGAAAGCACCTCCACATCCGCGCGGTGCGGGTGCTGAAGGTTGCGAACCTCGAAGCCGTCTTCGCCGCGACACGCCTGCAGGACGTGGCCTTCGGCCAGCTCGATCTCGAGCGCGTGGACGCCTCCGCTGCGGTCGGACGCCACCCGAAGGGGTGCGCCGCTTCCACCGAGCAGGCCCAGGTCCACCTTCGAGCGCACCGCGGCTTCGACCTCGTCGATCTGCGCGCCGGGCGTCCCGATCGACAGCAGAGCGAGCCGGAGCGTCGTGCCGCCGCGCAAGGACGTGTCGACGCGAATCAGCTCGTCGAGCCCCTCGAAGACCCGCACGGGATCCCCGCCGCACGCGTGCTCGGGTGCGTCCGCGCGCGGCGGCAGCGGGCCGGAGCGGCTCTCGATGGAGGCCGCCTGCAGCGAGCCGAGGCCGCTGAACAGCCCGTCCTCGTTCCACACGAACACGTAGGCGTTCACCAGCGCAAGGATGGCCATGGCCAAGATCGTGCGGTTGCGGGTCCGACGCTGTTCGGGGTCCAGCGGGGGTCGGGCGGGCTTCTTCTTGCCCTTTCCGTTCTTGGGCACGCCGGACTTGGCCTTGCGGTTGGAGGTCCGCGCAGCCCGAGCCGGACCGCGCCGCCGGGCGGGCTTGGTCGAGCGTCTCTTGGCGCGCGTACGGGGCACGGGTCTGCGCTTATCAGATCGGCGCGCGAGGCCAAAAATACGGGCAAACGAGACCCCACGACCCGCTCGTGCTATCCCGAGCCCTCATGGACGCGGCCTACCGCAGCTCGATCAACGCGGATGTGAAGCCGGCTGAAGACGGCGAGTTTCGCCCGATCGAGCTCGGGCCAATGAAGGTCTGGCCGCCGGTCGTGCTCGCCCCGATGGCGGGGGTCACCAACTACCCCTTCCGCGCGATCTGCCGGCGCTTTCTCGGTGGCACCGACGCGAGCGCGGTGCGGGGCCTGTACGTCAGCGAGATGATCACCGCGCGCCCGCTCGTGATGGGCAACCGCAAGACGCTCAAGCTCGCGGACTTCGGCGACGAAGAAACGCCCCGGAGCCTGCAGCTGTACGGCGTCGACCCGCACTACGTCTCCGAGGCGGTGAAGCGGTTGGTCGGCGAGGGCCGTGTCGACCACATCGACATGAACTTCGGCTGCCCGGTCCGCAAGGTCACCAGCAAAGGAGGCGGGGCGGCCATCCCGGTCAAGCCGAACCTGCTGCGCAGCATCGTCCGCGCTGCGGTCCAAGCCAGCGAAGACATCCCGGTGACCATCAAGTTCCGGATGGGCATCGACGAGCAGTACCTCAGCTACCTCGACGCCGGCCGCATCGGTGAGGGGGAAGGCTGTGCCGCGGTCGCGCTGCACGCTCGCACCGCGGCGCAGCTGTACGACGGTACGGCGCGCTGGGAGGCGATCGCCGACCTCAAGCAGAACGTCAGCAGTATCCCCGTTCTCGGCAACGGCGACATCTGGGAAGCCGAAGACGCGCTCCGCATGATGCGACAGACCGGCTGCGACGGCGTGGTCGTAGGTCGCGGCTGCCTCGGTCGCCCGTGGCTGTTTCGCGATCTCGCCGAGGTGTTCGACGGCCGCGAACCGCCCAACCCACCGCTGCTCGGCGAGATCGTCGAGGTGATGCTCGAGCACGTGCGGCGCTTGATCGCGTGGTTCAACGAGACCACCGGCGTCCGGATGTTTCGCAAGCACGCCACTTGGTACACGAAGGGCTTTCGCGGCAGTGCCCGACTGCGTCAGCAGATCATGACCGCCGCAACGCTGGCCGAGCTCACCGCCGTGCTCGAGCAGCTGCCCAAGGACGAGCCCTTCCCGCCCCGCTCCATGCGGGTGCCCCGAGGCAAGACCGCCGGCACGCAGAAGGTCGTGCTCCCCGACGGCTTCCTCGACGACCTGCAGGACGCGACCCCGCCCTGCGCGGACGCGGCCGCCCTCGCCTCTGGAGGCTGACATGAGCAACCGCGCCTGGACCGAACGACTCGACGCAGCACTTCAATCGGCCGCGGAGGGTCGCGACGCCGACGAGACCGCGCTGCTGTCGAAGTACGGCACGTGGCTCGCCAACTACGCGGATGCTGGCGTTGGCGAGCGTGCGGTCGACACCCTCGAGGTCCTGCTCGGGCTTCGCCTCGATGCCGCCGCGCTCACGGCCGCGCTGATCTACGCCGTTCCGCCCGAGGACCAACCCGACGATGTCCCCCCCGAGGTCGTCGCGCTGGCCAAGGGCGTCAGCCGGCTCCGGAAGATCCGCTGGAACCACCTCGAGGACGAGGCCGCCGAAAGCCTGCGGAAGATGTTCCTCTCGATGGCCTCGGACCTGCGCGTCGTCCTGCTCGCGCTGGCCGGACGCGTCCACGAGATGCGCCAGCTTCGTGACGCCAGCGACGAGGAGCGCCACGCCCTCGCCTCGGAGACCATGGAGGTCTACGCACCGCTCGCGAACCGCCTGGGAATCTGGCAGCTCAAGTGGGAGCTTGAGGATCTCGCATTCAAGTGGCTCGAGCCGGACGTCTACCAAGAGATCAAGGCGCTGCTCGCCTCCAAGCGCAAGGAGCGAACCGACGGCATCGAACAGGTCATCGCACTCCTCGAAGAGAAGGTCGCCGAGCAAGGCTTCACCGCTTCGGTCTCCGGCCGGCCCAAGCACATCTACAGCATCTACAAGAAGATGCAGCGCAAGCGGGTCGGCTTCGAGGAGATCTACGACGTCTCCGCCGTACGCGTGATCGTGGACGAAGTCGCCGAGTGCTACGCGGTGCTGGGCATGGTCCACGCCATGTACGTCCCGATCGACGGCGAGTTCGACGACTACATCGCCAAGCCCAAAGAGAACTTCTACCGCTCGCTGCACACGGCTGTGTTCGGTCCCGACCAGCGACCGCTCGAGGTCCAGATCCGCACCCGCGAGATGCACGAGTACAACGAGTTCGGGGTCGCGGCGCACTGGCGCTACAAAGAAGCCAAGAAGGCCGACCGCCGGTTCGACGAGAAGATCAACTGGGTCCGCCAGCTGATGCAGTGGCAAAAGGGCGTGACCGACCCCCACGACGTCGCGCACTCGCTCAAGACCGACATCTTCGCCGACCAGATCTACGTGTTCACGCCCGCGGGACAGGTCATCGATCTGCCCGTCGGCGCGACGCCCATCGACTTTGCGTACCGCGTCCACACCCAGGTCGGCCATCGCTGCCGCGGGGCCAAGGTCAACGGACAGATGGTCGCTCTCGACCACGCGCTCCAGACGGGCGACCAGGTTGAAATCATCACGGCCAAGAGTGGCGGTCCCAGCCGCGACTGGCTCAACCCGCACGAGGGCCTGGTCCGCACCGCGGGCGCCCGACAGAAGATTCGGCAGCACTTTCGGGCGCAGCAGCGTGACGAGTCGATCGTCTCCGGACGCGAGATCATCGAGCGCGAGCTGGGCCGGCTCGGACTGGAGAAGCACAAGCTCGACGAGGTCGCCGGGCTGTATGACATGCAGCTCGAGGACCTGCTGGCGAAGGTCGGATTCGGCGACATCAACGCGCGCTCGATCGGCCAGCGCCTGCTCGACCTCGAGCCCAAGCCCGACGACGTTCAGCTTCCCGAGACGCGCCCCGCGGCGGGTCCCGTCTCCACCTCGGCCACCGTTGCGGGCGTCGACGACGTGCTCAGTCGACCGGCCAACTGCTGCAAGCCCGTGCCGGGCGACGCGGTCATCGGCTTCATCAGTCGCGGGCGCGGCATCGTGATCCACCGGCGCGACTGTCCCAACGTGCGCGGCTCGAGCGAGCCCGACCGCTGGATGGAGCTGTCCTGGGGCACCGGGGCCAGCACGCGCTTTCCGGTCCGGGTCGAGCTGCTGGCGCACGACCGCAAGGGTCTGCTTCGCGACGTCGCCGACGGCGTGACGACGGAAGGTGTGAACCTCAGCGACACGTCGGTCCGCAGTGACGGAGACGGCGGAGCACGGTTCGACCTCATCCTGCAGGTCCGCAACCATCGCCAGCTGCTGCGCGTGCTCGGCAAACTCGAGCGACTCCCGGGCGTTCAGTGGGTGCGGCGCCGCGGAGAATGAGGCGCCCCCTCACGGGCCGTCCCGGAGCGATTCTGGCGTTCGGATGCCGCCCGAACCATACTCCCACCTACGAGACGCACGCACCGGGCCTGTGCGGCGATTCTGCTCGTCATCGCCGCCTGTGGTGATGATGCCGCGTCGGCCACCGGCGGAGACTCGGGCGGTGCCGGGCCCGACACCATCAACCTTGGTGTCTGCGGGCGGTACATCCAGTGCGTCGACGCGACACAGAGCGTCGTTCCGGGGCTGCTGAGCACCTACGGAGACGAGGGCACGTGCTGGGGCGACTTCGACGCAGAGGTCTGCTGGGATGCGTGCCAGACCCAGCTCAGCGGCATTCAGCAGGACTTCCCGGATGAAGCGGCCTGCCTCGAGTGCCAGTCTCCCGTCGACTGCACGTGGCTTCCGGGGACATGCGTCGACGACGTGTGCGTCGCAGACGACGCAGACAGCACCTCGGTGCCCACGATCAACGAGTGCTCGCTTGCGGTCATCGACCCGCTCAAAGAGAACCCCATCGTCGCCGGTGACGAAGCCGGCAAGATTCCGCTGAGCGTCGGCGAAGCGCTCGAGCGCAACTGCGGCTGCCACTACACCAGCAACGCGACCTCGCCCTACATCCCGTTCCAAGGCGGCACACAACTGCAGGTTCTCGCGAACTTCACCAACCCGTACAACGGCGCCAACTCGCTCTACAGCGGGCAGCCCGCCTACGAAGCGGTGCGAGACCGGGTCGTGCGTATCGGCGACATGCCGATGGCGCTTTGCGAGACGGACGAAGGCGGCCGCATCACCGCGGCCGACCTCGCGCTGCTCACCGCCTGGCTCGACCAAGGCGCACCCGACGGCGCGACCTTCCAGCCCTAGCAGCCTGTGGTGCAACCCGGCGCGGCGGATCGCGACGGATTCTTCGCTCCTGGGTAGGAGCCAAAGCGCAGCTGATCCGGGCGTACTGGAAGTTTTGGCGACACCGCCAGGAGCGAAGAAGACAAGCGAGGCGTCGTGATGGGTGGCACCACAGGCTGCTCGCTGCGAACCTACTCACCGTCGAGCAGCAGAAGCTGCGTCTGCGTCGTGTCGAGGAGCGTGCCGTCGATGGTCTCGGCGCGCACATCGATGTCGACGACGCGGTCGTAGACCGACGCGGGGTCCGGAATGAACACGATCATCTCCGGCAGCGTGGGCCATCCGTCGGCGTCGGGGATGTCCGGCTCGCGCTGGTGTCGAATGCGGGTGACCTCGGTGCCGTCATCGGCGAATGTCATCACCAGCTCGACGATCAGCTCGTCCGGTGCATCGTCGGGCCGGAGCCGCCCATCGACGAAGATGTGAAAGCCGCCCTGCAGCCCCATCTCGACGAGTTCCTCTTCACCCCCGACGTACGGAACGAAAAGGCGCGCCTCTCCGAAGGCCCCGAGTTCGAGCAACCCTTCGGCGATCGGATTCATCTCGGTGGTCGACCCCTCCCCTTCGGTCTCTTCGACCTCGGAGCCGCCGTCGCAACCCATCGGGCTCGCGCACGAGAAAAGGGCCGCCGCGAATGCGACGGCCCTCCCCGTAGGCGAGGCGTAGTACGCCTCGTTCGACATCGAACTAGTTGCCGCCGTCGGTTGCGCAGTTGATGGGCGGGCGGACCTGGACGCGTGCCTGCTTGGAGAAGTTGCGCCAAGCGAGGGTCGAGTCGACCGAGTCATCGGTGACATCGTAGAGGAACTCGAGGCTGCTCGCCGAGAGGCCCTGACGCGCGCGGATGCTGTCGTACAACGCGGCCATGTCCGAGATGCCCTCTTCCTCGGGGCACAGCGCGACCGCCTTGAGGCGAAGGTTGACCGAGGTGAGGTCACCAGCACCGACGTCGTCGGCGCCCATGGCGAGGACGTACGGGGCGTTCGCACCGCCGCAACCGTTGCAGCGAGGCTCGGTCGTGGTGGAGTACACGCGCGACCACTGGCCGTTGTAGTCAATCTGCTCGCACTTGAGGATGCCGGTGTGGTTCGCGGGGTCGTTGATGCACGACTGCTTGTTGTCGTCGACGACCGCACAGGGCACGCGCGTGGTGAACGGAGCTTCGCCCGGCTTGGGGTAGCTGAAGCACTCGGCAAGGAAGCCCCAGTCGGAGCCCGAAGCGCCGAACACGTGGCCCCATGCACCGTGCGAGATGATGCCTTCGGTGGTCTCGAGCGTGATGCGACCGTCGATGTCGTCCTCGGTCATCTCGATGGCACCGAAGTACTTCCAGCCGGTCTCGAGGGACGCGCCGTACAGGTCGGTCTCTTCGCCGACAGCCATGTCGCTGGGGCCGAGCACCGGCATGCGGCGACCTTCGATGCGGACGCGTGCCGGGGGATCGAAGGTGATGTCGCGGGGCTGGATGGTCCACAGCGGACCGAAGCCGTCCTCGGGGATCTGCATCGGCGCGAGCGCCTGCTCGAGCACGGTGAGGGTGAGCTCGTTCTGACGGCTGTCGCCCTTGTGAATCGAGCCGGGCTCAATGATGAGGCTGACCGAGAAGTCGTCGCCGTACTGGGTGCCTTCGGGCTTCCAGGTCAGCACGCCGCCGTTGGCGACCAGCTCGTCGGTGATGGCGAAGCCGTGGCCCTGACGGGGTACGTAGGCGGTGCGCATCTCGAGTTCCTCAGCGCCAAGCTCGTCCATGTCGATGAACTGATCGAGCGTGGCCGGAAGCAGGTGTACGTAGTCCCCCTCGACGGTGCCGAAGGGCTCCAGGTCGCTGGTGGGCGAGTGAAACAGCACCGAAACTTCTTGGCTGTTGGCGCGCGCGGTCTCGATGACGTCGACCGGAACATCGAGGGCGTAGACGCCGTCGCTGGTGGTCATCGTGCGAGCCGTGACCTCGACCGAACCGACCGCGAGGGAGACCTCGGCGTGGGCGACGGGCTCGCCGTCGGTATCGAGAAGCTGACCGGAGAGCTTCGTGGTGGCTTCGGTGGTCTCGTCCGCCTCTTGGGCTTCCGCGTCGGTGCGCTCGTTGTCCGAGCCTTCGTCGCAGCCAGCGGCCGTGAGCATGAGAGCGGCGAGAGAGAGAGTCGCGAATCGTTTCGTCGTGATCATCGTGTTTGCTTCCCCCGCTGGAACGACGTCCAGCATGTGGGTTGACGTCGGTCTTGGCCCCCGACGGTCACCAGCGTAGGCCAGCGCCTACCTCGGGGAGGACTGTAGGGGGCAAGGGGGATGGTGTCAACACAAAGCAGGGGGCTTGCTGCCCCAATTTTTCGTCCTGAAACCGGCTTGAGACTGTCTCATCTCGCGACATTGATGTCTGCGAACCCCAATGAGACAACCGAAGGGCCGGAGGAGGGGGCGCACCACGGCACCTCGTGGTTGGCGTGTAGCACCAGCATTTCCCTGAAGAAGATGACCGAATTCGGACAGATCCGGCCGGACGGCTGGAACCAACGCGTGGTCGGGAGCGGTGCCCAGAGCCGCGCTGCGCCCCTTTCGGGCCGCTCGGAATCGAACGCTACGCGCCTGGGCACGGGGTCTGCCGGGCATCGGTGGCCCGACGCGATCTCGGATCCACCGCAGCTCGAGGCTGCGCTCGGTCGCTCGCGGCGGAGCCTCACGGCACGACGTGCCACCGCTGGCTACCCTCGCGCGATGCGCTGCCTCGTTTGGATGATGTTCCTCTGCACGACGCTCGGCTCCGGATGCAGCGTCGAGGCCGTCGAAGCTGGCGGTGGAGCGGAGAGCGGCACGACGACCGGACCTGCAGGCTCGACGACGGGCAGCACGAGCAGCTCCGATTCGACCGCAGCGGGCGTCACCACGTCGATCGGGAGTACGTCGTCCCAAGACGCGGACGCCTCCACGGCAACATCCTCCGACAGCAGCACCGCGGACGAGGGCACGGGCACCTCGGGCACCGACGCGGGCTCGTCGACGGGCGAACGGGTCCTGCCGGAGTGCACCTACCCGCTGTCGTGGCCGACCGATCCCGCCGCGGAGGCGCTCGCACAGGACGCGCTCGATGCGATCGCGCCGGAGGCCACGATGACCTGGCACGAGGACCGAGGCACGTTCAGCGCACTCGCGGACCTCGACGTCGTGATCGAATGCCCTGACGACGAGCCGCTGCTCGACGCGGTGTTCGCCTTCTTCGCGCTCCACCCCGACCTGTTTCCGATGCAGGCCGACGAGTGGTTCACCGGCGGCGGCAACCTCTGTCAGCACGTAACCAGCCCGACGCCGAGCACCTTCAACACCTCGCGCCGCGAAATGGGCCCGTGGACGGTGGCCCGCGACGTGATCGCGCCCCGCCTGTACCGCAACGACGACGGCGACGTGGTCCTGCGCTCGGTCAGCGGCACCTTCGTCCCGCGCCTGACGGCCGAGCTCGAGCAGCAGGTCTCCGACTGCATCGCCAACGGTCCCAACGCCACGCTGCTCGAAGACACGCTGCGGGAGGAACCGTTCGACTACCTGATCTACGGAGGCCCCGTGTTCTGCGGCCCGGCGGGCTCGGGGACGTACACCGCCGATGACGCGGACGCGGTCGTGTTCTCCGACCAAGCCGAGCTGTCGTGGTACGAGGCCGGAGACGGCACGACGACGGTGACGATCGCCCAGCGGGTCGAACTCATCATCGACCCCGCAAACGTCACCGAGTCGCTCGAGGCGAGCAATGCCGCCTGCCCGAACCCCGACGGGCCAGGCACGGTTTACGGCTTCGCGGCGTACATGGACCTGGTCACGGCCGAGATTGGGAACAAGCTCGCCGGGCTCGGCTGCATCGTCTGCTGACGCGCCCCACCACCAGCCAGCCGACCAACAGAAGCGCCCATCCGCCACTGCCCCGACCGGGCGTGGCTCGGCATGCGCAGCCCGAGTCCTCCGGTGCCGTCGCGCCCGCGGTCACGCTGGGGTCCAACCCGGCGCTGGTGACCGTCGTGCTCGAGGCCTCGGCATCCGGAGGCTGCCCCGTGCTGGAGCTCGTTCCCCCGCTCGGGTCGGGATCGAGGCTGGTCGATCCATCGGCACCACCGCCCGTCGTCCCCTCCGGCCCTCCGGTGGTGCCGCCGGGCGCATCGTCGAACCACGGCGCCGTGGCCAACGCGATGCCCCCGAGCGCGTCGTCCCGCAGGAGCAGCGCCAGCGTGCCCTCGACCTCCAGCAGCCGCGGCCGCATGCGGCCCTCTCCACCGTCGGCGACGAATCCGGTGTCGACCGCAGGTCCGAACGTCGCGCCTCCATCGACGGACTCGGCGACCCACACGAGCGCGTCGGCCGAGGTCGCGTCGCCATCGGGGTTCGACAGCCCGACCACGGCCACGCGCGTCCCGTCGGGGGACACGGCGACCGCACCGTTGCCGTAGCTGAGGTGCCACGTTCCCAGCCCGTTCATCGTCTCCACGCCCGGCGGCGCATCGTGCCGAGCATGAAAGAGCGCCTGCTCCGCGCCGTACACCAGGTGGAACGCGCCACCGCCGTCGATGGCGAGGCTCGGACCGCCACGACGACCGCCCCCACCGGCGTGCTCGACCACGCTGGCCTGCCACTGCGCCACGACGTCGCCAGCAGCGTCGCCCGCCACGGCGACGCGCACCGGTCCATCCGGCCACGGCGACCCCGACGCCAGCGCGACACCGCCGGGCGACGCGGCCATCATGAAGTCGCCGTCGGGCCTCAGCCATCCTTGCGGCGTGGAGCCGAGCAGCGTCGCGGCGTTTCCTTCGACGGCGTAGAGATCGATGCGCGCGTCGGACCCTTCGACGAGTCGGCTGACGCCCACGAGCACGCGGCCGGCCGGCGCGGCCACCCCAACGCTGTAGTTCCGCGGCACGATCTCACCGAGCATCACCGGGGCCGACCACGCGCCGGCAGCGGAGCGCGACGCGTAGCGCACCGCCGTGCCCGCGGGACCACTGCCGCCGCTGCGGGTCACCACGTGGACGATCCCATCTTGCCCGGTCGCGATCGCCGGATACATGTCGAGCGGCCCCTGCAGCCCGTCCGAGGCCTCGCCTTCGTCGACCAAGACCGTTCCGTCGACGCTGAGCCGGACGTACCGGGTCGAGATCACGTGGATGGAGTCTTCATCCGCGACGGCCGCGAACTGGACCCCCGGCGCGACCACGCCCTGGGATTCGAGGGGAGGCAGCGCCCATGCCGTACTGCTGACCAGCGCTCCCGCGAGCGCGCCTACCGAACACCAACGCATCACGGCAGATCGTCGCACAGGTTGGCCCGACCTTTTTCGCGGGCTACGAAGCCGTGGGCCGGGTCGCCTTGGGCCGCCGGGTTCGCTTGGCCTTGGGACGGGCGCGTGCGGCGGCCGAGATGAGTTCACGGGCATGTTCGCGGGCGCTGTCGGTCACGGTCTTGCCACCGAGCATCCGGGCGAGTTCTTCGACGCGTTCCGCCTCCGAGAGCCGCACGACTCGCGTCGTCGTGCGCCCGCGTGAGGTCTTCTTCTCGACCCGAAAGTGCGCGTCCGCGAAGGCGGCGATCTGCGGCAGGTGCGTGACGCACAGGACTTGATGCTCGCCCGCGGCGCGCTTCAGCCGACGCCCGATCGCCTCGGCCACCGCCCCCCCGACGCCGGCGTCGACTTCGTCGAACACGTACGTCGCGACGCGGTCCCCCGCCGCCAAGACCCCCTTGATCGCCAGCAGGACGCGCGAGAGCTCGCCGCCCGAGGCGACCTTTCGCAGCGGCGCGACCGACTCGCCGGCGTTCGCCGAGAACAACAGCTCGACATCGTCCGCACCCTTCGCGTGCAGGGCAGACGATGCGCCGATCTGCACCTCGAGGTTGGCGGCCTTGATCGACAGCGCGGCCAGCTCTTCCTCAACGGCGCGCGCAAGCCCGCTCGCTGCCCGCGCCCGGCGCTCGGACAGCGCAGCCGCAGCCACCCGCGCAGCCCTCTCCAGCCCGGTCGTGCGGGTTTCGAGCGCGTGCAGGTGGTCATCGGCGTTCTCGAGCGCGTCGAGCTCGTTGCGCATCTCCTGCACGCGGTCGAGCAGCTGCTCCAGCTCCACGCCGTGCTTGCGGCGGAGCGTCTCCAGCTCGTGGAGCCGATCTTCGGCCCGCTCGAGCTCGACGGGATCGAGGTCGAGTTCGGCCAGCAGTCGCGCGGCGAGCGATGCGGCTTCCTCGGCCGCGATCGATGCAGTCGCGAGCTGCTCGGCGAGTTCGGCGATCGTGGGCGAATCGTCGGCACCCGAACGGGCACGCTCGGTGAGACCGCCTAGCGTGGACGCGATCGCCCCGTCGCTTTCGTACAACAGATGCTGCGCCTCATGAGCGAAGGTCACCCAGTCGCGGGCCCCTCGCAGCAGCGTCACGCGCTTGCGCAGCGCCTCGAGCTCGCCGGTCTCCGGGGCGATGCGGTCGATCTCTTCGAGCTGGTAGCGGAGGTAGTCGGCCCGCGTCGCACCGTCGGCCATCCGCGCGCGCAAGGTGGCGAGATCTTCTTTGGCCTGCGTCCACGCGTCGTACTGCTCGGTATAGTCCGCGCGGGCCTTCTCGTTGCCGGCGTACGCGTCGAGCACGTCGAGGTGGCGGCTCGTGTGCGTGAGGAAGTGATGCTCGTGCTGACTGCAGATGTCGATGAGTTCCTCGCCGAGCTTGCCGAGCACGCCCTGCGTGGTGAGGCAGCCCTGCGCAAAGCTGCGACCGCGACCGGCTCGCGGCACCACCCGCTGCAGCACCAAAGCCTCCACGTCGTCTTCGGGCAGGCCGTGCTCGCCCAGCACCCCGGCCAGCGGAACGCGCGCGCCCACGCGCGGCTCGAACTGCGCGTCGACGGTGGCTGCGTCGTCGCCGTCGCGGACGAGCTCGGCCCGGCCCCGCACCCCGCGAAGCAGCGCGAGCGCCCCCACGATGATCGACTTGCCCGCCCCCGTCTCCCCGGTGAGCACGTTCATCCCCGGCTCGAACGTCAGTGCGACGTCGTCGAGCAGGGCGAGGCCGCGAACGCGCAAGTACGAAAGCATGGCGGGCGTTATAGCGAACGCGCCGACGCCTGCACGGACGCCAGCGCGGTCAGGTGGCGCCCTCGGACAGGTCACGCGAGCGCGCTCGCGGCCCTCGAATGTGCACGCCGCGGGCTTGGCTTCGTGGATCGACACTGCGGCACACCCGCGGACCGCCCTCCAGTCAGTTCGGGTACCTTGGCCCCCACCGTCTTCCCCAAGCCACAGCGGCCGAGAGACCCCCCTGAAAGCCCCGAAGAACCGCCCCTCGGGGCGGCTCTACGGTCCCACGGCTCATCTGCGGCGGATGCGAACGGGTCCGCTTCCGGCACCGCGGCGCACCCGGTAGGCTCCGGCCGCTGATGGCTCGCATGCACCCCTCCGCCGGCCGCGCATCGTGCTCGTCCCTGGGTCTGGCGCTGAGTCTCTTCCTGGCGTCCGCCGGCTGCTACGTCGGCCTCGACGAGGGCTCGATGGCCGTCGCAGACGCGCAGGCCAGCTCCGGGGCCATCACGCGCGGGAACGGCTCTGGTCCGGAGACGACGGACGAGCCCAGCGGAGGCACGGGCGACACGGGAGAGACCGGCGACCCGCCCGGCGGCACCGACGAGGGCCCCGAGGACGACGACGTCGGTACGGATACCTCAGTCCACGCGCAGCTCGAGGCAAGCCGGACGTCCTGCGTCAGCCCATGCACCGTGGTGTTCTCGGCCGTCGAAACGACCGACGAAGGGAAGAGCCCCGTCGAAGCGTTCTCGAGCCTGGGCTACCACTTCGACTTCGACGACGCCGGAAGCGGAAACTTCCCCACGACCGGTCGCCCCAAGAACGAGCAGGTCGGCGGCCCCATCGCCGCGCACACGTTCGAGTGCCAGAGCGGCCAGTGCTCGTTCCGCGTCGGCGTACGCGCGCAAAACCTCGCGGGCGAACATGACGACGCCTTCCTGACGATCGACGTCGATGCTCCGGATGCACGCTTCGACGCCACCGACACGATCTGCGTATCCACATCGGGTACGTTCTCCGGCGACGTCCCCTGCCCAGCCGGCGCGACGCAGCTGACGAGCGTGCCCCAGCCGGGTCAGTACGGAGGACGGCGGATCCTTCTTCGCCGCGGCGAGTCCTTCGGCGACCTCTGCGTCGACTATGCGGAGTCGAACGTCCTGATCGAACCCTTCGGCAACGCGGCCGATGCCCGACCGCTGGTCGCCGGCAGCATCGATCTCGGCGTCGATGGAGGCTGTGGCCGACAGACCTTCGAAACGGCCTACGCCAACGCGCGCAACGCCGGCGGCTGGATCTCGAACGTGACCGTCACGGGACTGCGCGTGGGCACGGTCAACTACGGCATGACGTACCGCCATCTGGGCGTCCACAACCTCGACATGCAATTCGAGGGCAGCGGGGACGAGAGCGGACAAATTCGGCTCACCAACTTCACGGGCTTCTGCTACGCCAACGCAGGGCTCAGCTGTGACGCAGTTCCGTTTCCGCAGGGCGCGTACGTATCCGAGGTGGCGCTCGTCGGCACCGCAGGCCGCGAGCCCGGGGTGAACATCGCGGCGTTCGACTGCCCGATGATCAACTGGATGACCGTGATCAGCTCGACCGCGCGCAACGCCATCGAGCACAACATGCGGACCCAAGGCGGCAGCCGCGTCTTCGTCGGACACACCCTCTTCACCGGAGAGCACTCCACCGAGGGCAAGCAGAAGATGACCCTGCGCGGCAGCGGCATCACGCCCGTCAACCTGGCCACGCAAACGCGTGGCGCGACGGCGTACGAGAACGCCGACCCCACGGGCCAAGGCCCGCTGAGCGAGTACATCGTCGTGGCCGACAACACGTTCGGCGCCGAAGATTCGCCGGGCAACAACGGGTGGAAGGCCGGAATCACCCCGCAGAACACCAGCGCCAACGAGGGCCTCTCCATGGGGATCTTCGAGCGTAACCGGTTCGTCGACAATCCGGCGCAGCCCACCAACGACCTCTTCCTCGCGGGCCGCGACCTGTTCGCCCGCGAGGACAACGAGTACAGCCCCGTCTCGGTATCGAACTGCCAGGACCGCAACGACAACTACAGCGCGCTGAGTTCCTCGGCCGCTGCGCCGGTCAACTTCAAGAACCCGGCGGACTGCGCCAACCCGGTCCCGCCGCGCCCCGACGCGCCCGGCAGCTGACGCGCTCCGGCCTAGGGAGCGACTACTTGCCGCTCCAGCCGAGCTTGTGGCGCAGCACCTCGAACACCGTGGCGCTGGGCGGCACGAGCTTGAGCGGTCGATCCGCGAGCGTGACGGTGACCTCATCGCCAACCTCGAGCGGAATGCCCCACTGACCGTCGACGGAGAGGGTCGCTGCGCCTTCGCCCTGCGGGCCGCAGAAGCGGACCTTGACCACGCTGTCGGCGGCGATGACCACCGGCCGGTGCGTGAGGCTGTGCGGGCAGATCGGCGCGATGACGAGGGTCTGCGTGCCGGCATCGACGATGGGTCCGCCTGCCGCGAGGTTGTACGCGGTCGAGCCCATCGGCGTGGAGATGATGAGTCCGTCCGCACGGTACTCCGCCATCTTGAAGCCGCCGATCTCCGAGACGAGCTGGAGCATCCGCGGCGACTCGCCGTGCTTCACGTAGCAGTCGTTGCAGGCGATCTGTGACTGCACGACCGTGCCGCCTCGCTCGACCTCCACGTTGACGCGCAGGCGGGGCTCCCAAACGAGCTCGCCCGCATGGGCAGCGCGAAGGGCTTCGGTGAGGTCGGGTGCCCCGTAGGCCGAGAGGAAGCCGAGCGTACCGAGGTTGACGCCCAGCACAGGGATGCCGGAATCGGCGACCCAACGCGCCGCGCGTAGCAGCGTGCCGTCGCCACCGAGCGCGATCGCGAGGTCGCAGGCCGGCACCTCTTCGACCGGCGTGCAGCCGTCAAGGCCACCGGCGCCGCGGTCGACGTCATGGGGCACGTAGCTGGTGATGCCGTGCTCCTTCATCCAAGCCGCGGCAGCGGCCGCAGCCTCGAGCGCACGTGGTCCGTCGCTGGGAAACAGCGCCGCGGATTGGACGCGGCCAATGGGAACGGGTGCTCTCATTTATGGCTCGGGAGCGTACAGGTAGCCCTGGTGTTGGTAGAGGCAGATTTTTCCGCCTCCTTCGTTGCGCGCCTGGTTGAGCGCAGCGTCGACGAGATCGATGAGGTCTTGCAGCGAGTGCGTGTCGCGGTTGGGGTAGAACGACACGCCCACGCTGACCGAGAGTCGCGCGCCCTCGGCGGAGGTGGCGCGCGCGTCTTTCCAGATTCGTTCGGCAACCGCCAGCGCACCCGGGAAGTGGGTGTTCGGAAGCAGCAGCATGAAGCCGCGATCGCCCGCCGTGAAAATGATGTCGATTTTGCGAATGCTCGACTCGATGACCCCGCGAAGCGCCTCGGTCGCGGTACCCCGGTCGAGCTCGATGCGAAGGCAGGCGAGCGGGTCGCTGTAGCGCTCGGCGCGGTCGAACTCTTCTTCGAGTCGGCGGCGTTGGGCGTCGTCGTGTTGAGGCGTGGCGACGGCGGCCGCTGCAGACTCGGCGGGCGCGTCGCTGGGCGTCGGCGCGTCCGCGTCGTCCGAGAGCACCTTGCGTGCACGCAGCAGCGCCTCGACCCGCGCCACGAGTTCGTCGCCGTCGTACGGCTTGCCGAGGTAGTCGTCGGCACCCGAGCGCAGGCCTTCCACGCGCGCGTTCACGGAGTTCCGCGTGGAGAGCATGATGACGGGCAGATAACTGGCCTGCGTCTTCGCCTTCAAGATCCGACAGGTCTCGAGACCGGTCAGGCGCGGCATCACCACATCGAGCAGGACGAGGTCGGGTCGCTCGCGCGCAAAAACCTCGAGCGCGTGCTGTCCGTCGAAGGCTTCGACCACCGAGTAGCCGGCCGCGCGTAGCGTGGTCCGCGCGGTCGAACGCTCCGCTTCGGAGTCGTCGGCGACCAGAACCTTGACCGGGCTGGTGGTGGCGGCGGGCACCCGACATCACTTTACTAGGGTTTGGGGCTGCGGGTCGCCCTCTGGACCGCATTGGGCGTCGTTCTTGCCCATGCCCGCGCGACTCCCGCCGACTCCCCTCGACGCCGCCACCGTCAGTCGCGATCTCCGCGCCGTTGCCTCACGAAATGGCCCTCGAAATGGTATTGAAGCGACTTCGATCCGGCTTGACACACATTCGCACCTCGCGTAAGCCTCCCGCTCCCGATGGCGACGGTGTACCCAAAACCCCAAGAGGTCCAGCGAGACTGGTGGATCGTCGATCTTGCTGGGCTCACGGTGGGCCGTGCAGCCTCGCAGATCGCGAGCATCCTTCGCGGCAAGCACAAGCCGATTTACACCCCCCACGTCGATACCGGCGACTTCGTCGTCTGCATCAACGCGGACAAGGTGCAGTTCTCTGGTCGCAAGCTCGACCAGAAGGAGTACCACCGCTTTACGGGGTACATCGGCAACATGAAGCACGAGACGGCGCGTGAGCTCCTCGACCGCAAGCCGGAAGAAGTGATCAAGATCGCCGTGCGTCGCATGATGCCTCGCAACGCGCTCGGACGCTCCAGCTACAAGAAGCTGAAGGTGTACGCCGGCGGCGAGCACCCCCACACCGCCCAGCAGCTCAAGACCCTCGAGCTCGAAGCCTAGGCGAAGAATCGGATTCGACGATGACCGACAACATGAGGTTCTACGCTACTGGCCGTCGCAAGCGCTCCGTCGCACGCGTTTGGCTGATGAATGGTGAAGGCAAGATCACCATCAACAAGCGCGAGGGCGAGGGATACCTGGCTCGCGGCACCGTCTTCCGGATCGTCGAGCAGCCGCTTCAGGCCGCAGGCGTCCGCGAGGACTTCGACATCTGGGCCACCGCCAAGGGCGGCGGTCTCTCGGGCCAGGCCCACGCGATCCGCCTCGGAATCGCCCGCGCGCTGCTTCGCGTCAGCGACGAGCACCGCGAGTCGCTGAAGGCCGGCGGGTACCTCACCCGCGACGCTCGGAAGAAAGAGCGGAAGAAGTACGGCCGCAAAGGCGCCCGCGCCCGCTTCCAGTTCTCGAAGCGCTAGTCGGACAAAGACTCCGCTCGCCCAAGGCCCCGGCTGCTTGCAGTCGGGGCTTTTGCTTGGTTCCGGCTCGGAAACCCGGTCCTCGTTGCGATTGTAGCGCCGCACGAAGGGACCGATCTCGTTTGCGCAGTGTCGATCCGCTGGCGCAGCTCCGATACACTCGGAGGTAGGAATGCGAGGATTCATCAAACGTTGGGGCCCGCTCTTGGCCACGTCGATGGTGCTCGCCGGCTGTGGCCGGACGGATCTCGACTTCGTCCGCATCACGGGAGGCAACGGCATTCCTGCCGACGAGGGCACGATCGGGGACGACACCACCGGCACGGACACCATCGAGCCGGACACCGACCCTGCACCCACCACGCCGGCTACGACGGTCACGACCCTGACCACCACGTTCATGCCGACGGAGACCATGACGGTCACCGACAGCGACGATACAGGGCTTCCCGAGGACTGTGAGATCGCGGCTCAGTGCGACGTGGGCGACCCCTGCACCATCGCGGACTGCGTCGAAGGGATCTGCGTCTTCGGTCCCCGCGACGCGGACGGAGACGGCTTCCCCCCGTTCGAGTGCGGCGGCGACGACTGCAACGACCTCAACCCGAACACCAACCCCGGCACGGCCGAGGACTGCTTCGACGGCGACGACAACGACTGCAACGGCGTCGCGGACTGCTTCGATCCCGCCTGCGAAGGGGTGCCCGACTGCGGTTGCGATCCCGCCCCCGGCGGAGAGGTCTGCACCAACGGTGAAGACGACGACTGCGACACCACGGTCGACTGCCTCGACGCGGACTGCGTAGGGACCCCCGCATGCGGCTGTGCGAGCAGCGAGGCGGGCCTCTGCGACAACGGGGCCGACGACGACTGTGACGACCTCATCGACTGCGACGACCCGGACTGCGCGGGTGAGGAGATCTGCACCTGCCAGGACGCGTTCGAGGACTGCGGCAACGATCTCGATGACGACTGCGACCTCCTCGTCGACTGTGCCGACCCGGACTGCGAGGGGATCTTCCCCTGCACCTGCGCCGGTACCCCGACGCCGGAGTTCTGCAACGACGGCATCGACAACGACTGCAACGACCTCGTCGACTGTGCCGATCCCGCCTGCTTCATCGCGCCCGAGTGCGACGACTGCGAGCCGGAGATCTGCGACGACGGCATCGACAACGACTGCAACGACATCATCGACTGCGCGGACCCCTCGTGCGCCTTTGCGCCGGGATGCGAGCCCGTGCCGGAGATTTGCAACAACGGCTTCGACGACGACAACGACGGCCTGATCGACTGCGATGACCCGCAGTGCGCTGCGGTACCGATCTGCCAGCAGTCGCAGAACACCTGCGATACCGCCCAGCTGATCCCGGGTACGGGCACGTACACGGGCGACACCACCGGAAACAGCAACAACCATGAGGGCACCTGCGGTGGCGGAGCGGGCGAAGCGATCTTCTCCTTCGTGCTCGATGAACCCTCGCGCGTGATCCTCGATTCGATCGGCAGCGACTTCGACACCGTACTCTACGTGCGCGCCGGGTCCTGCGAGGCCGGAGCCCAGGTCGGCTGCGACGACGATTCAGGCGGCGTGTTCTTCTCGGCGGCGCTCGACTTCACGCTGCTGCTGCCGGGCACCTACTACATCTTCCTCGACGGCTTCACGATCGACCCGTTCGGCGGCCCGAACGAGGGCAACTACGTGCTCAACGTGCAGATCATCCCCGACCCGCCCGAGGTCTGCGATGACGGGATCGACAACGACGGCGACGTCTATGCCGACTGCGCCGACCCGGACTGCTCGGCGCTGCCTCCGTGCGCCGGCTGTGTCGCGGGCGCCAACCCGACCGCCGAGTTCGGCGTCGAGGCCTGCACCGACGGCATCGACAACGACTGTGACGGTGAGGTCGACTGCGACGACGACGATTGCACGGCGAGCGACTTCTACGTGACCGAGTGCTGCAACGGCACCGACCAGAACGGCAACGGCATCCCCGACGACTTCAACTGCCGCTGCAACAACGACAGCGAGTGTGGCGACGGGCAGATCTGCTACGACGACACCGCGAACGCCTGCGGCATCCCCTGCACGTCTTTCTTCGGCGACGTCTGTCCGTTCGTCGCCGCGGGGTCGACCTGCAACGCCGCCACCAACCAGTGCGCGTTCTGAGCCTGAACTCGGGCGCTTGCGCGCTGTAGTACGCTCCGGCCCTCATGCGTTCCCGCGCGCTCGGTCCGACTGCACTCGGCCTCCTCGGCTTCGTGCTCGCGTGCGCCTTCTGGCTGCCGGGGCTGGACGACGCGGGGCTTTGGACCGACGCGGAGCTGCCGGTGTTCGACCGAACCCGCGCCGCGCTGGGTGACGCCATCAGCGGCCTGGAGCGCAGCCCGCCCCTGCCCGACCTGCTGCGCACCCGTAGCTTCGCGCTGTTCGGCGGTGCGTGGGGCCTTCGTTTGCCGCACGTCCTCGCCGCGGCCGGACTGGTTGGATTGGCGATCGGCTGGACGCGAGCCCGCGGACACGGCGTACTGCTCAGCATCGCCGCGGGAGCGTTTGCGCTGTCGTTTCCCATGACCTCGCTGGGTGCCCGCACGGTGATGGGCAACCCGATCGCCGAGCTGTGCATCGCCGGCGCCGTCTTGTCCGGTGGCGCCGCCTTGAACCCCGAAACGAGTCGTCGCCATCGCGCGCTCGCGGGCGTCGTCGCAATCGCGGGCCTGGGGTTCGGCCTTGCAAGCGCCGGCATCGTGCTCGGCGTCGGGCTGCCGCTCGCCGTACTCGCCGCGACCTCCACGTCGCGACGCGTGCAGCTGAGCGTGGGCGCAATCGCAGCGCCGTGCCTCGCCGTGGGCGTTGCCCTCGCGCTGAAGCAGCAAGATGGCTACATCCCGCTGCTGGCTGCGGCGAAGGACCTCGAGCTGCTCGACGCCCCCCAGGCCCGCCGCTTCGCCGCCGGACTGGAGGACTTCGGCTACCAGGTGTTCCCGTGGGCAGGCCTGGCGATGCTCGGTGCCGTTGCGGCCGTGCGCTCGCCGGGCGATCGAGCCCCGGGCACGTGGCTTCTCGTGGCGCTCGCGATCACGGCGGGCTGGTCCAGCGTCTACGGGGCGACGCCAATCCCCCTCACGGTGCCTGCCGCCGCCTGCTGCACGCTGGGGCTCGCCCGCTTTGTCGACCCCGACCAGGCCCCCTGGGAGCGTCGGGTCAGCATCTTTCTCATCGCCGCGGCAGCCCTGCTGATGGCCAAAGACGGGGCGCTTGCGCCCAACCGCCTCGTCGCTCCGACCGCGCTGCGGGCCAACGAGCACACGTTCCCCGGGGAAGCGCTCAACGCCGAGACGCACCTGAAGACCATGGGCAAGGCGGCCTTCCTCGCGGTCGTCGTCGGTGGCGTGCTGGGTCGACGCCGGCGCGAGTGGGGGCTCGAACGCCTCGCCGCCCGCGTACCGGCCCGAGACGCGCTGGTCGTCACAAGCTTCGCCGCCGCGGCCGTCGCGTCCGCGGCGACGCACGCTCACGTGCTGCTGCCGCGCACCGCCGAGCTCTTCAGCCCCAAGCGACCGCTGCAGCGGCTCGCCACCTGGGCCGACGCCGGCGTCCTTCCCCCCACGCTCGGCACCCATCGGATTCGCGACCGTGGCCTCGCGCTGTACGGCCCCGACGCGCTCGAGGACCTCCCCGGTCGACGGGACCTCGTCGACTGGTTCGCCGGGGGTGACCCAGCCGTCGCGCTCATCCGTGACGGCGACTACCCACGCCTGTTCCAGGCCGCCCGCATCGCCAAGCAGCCTCTGTTCATGCTCGACGACTCGCACGCGCGCTTCCGCCTGGTGAGCAACCGGTTGCCCGACGATGCCGAGAACCTCGACCCCCGCACGGAGGTCGTGCTCGACCAGGTCCCCGCGCTCGAGCACGAGACGCTGCTGCGCTTCGAGAACTACATCGAGATCGTCGGCTGGCAGATCGACGGCCCCATCCGCCGCGGCAAGCAGCACACGCTTCAGCTGGCGATCCGGGTGCTGCGCCCCCTGCCTGGCGGCTCCAAGCTCTACGCGCGCATGCTCAACGGACGGCTCTCCCGCATCGGCGGCGAAGCGCACGAGCTGGCCGAGGGTCTGTACCCGTGCAACCTCTGGCGCAAGGGCGACGTCATCCTGCACCGATGGACGTTCGACGCCCCGCCGCTGGAGATCATGCCGGGCGACTACGACCTACTGATCGGGCTGCGTCGAAGCGCGACCAAGAACTTCGTCGTCACCGAACCCGAGGGCAAAGAGGGAGACTTCGGCGTCGTCGTGCGAGGCAAGAAGCGCGAGTTCGCCAAGATTGGTACCGTCGCCGTATGGTGATGCGTTCGCGGGTCCTCGCTGCGAGCCTTGGGCTGGCGCTCGGCATGGGGTGCGCAGCCAAGGGGCCCCCTCCGCCGTCGGCCCCCAGTCCACTGCAGGGCGAGGCGGTCCCCACGTTCGTCCGCGACACGCTCGACGGGCGGAGCGTCGACACGAGCAAGCTGGCGGGACGCGTCACCGTGCTCAAGTTCTTCGCCGAGTACTGCGAGCCGTGCAAGCGCACCTTGCCGGCCGCGCAGACCCTGCATCGGCGCTACGACGAAGTTGCATTCATCGGCATCTCGGAGGACGAGCGCCAAGGCGACGCCGCCGCGCTGGTCCGCCGCTACGGGCTCACGTTCCCCGTGGTGATGGACCGCAACAACGTGCTGTCGGGGCGCTTTCGGGTCGCTGCCCTGCCCGCGACGTTCGTGATCGGCCGCGACGGCACCGTGGCCTGGGTCGGCGGCCCCGGACACGACGATGATGCGCTCGAACGGGCCATCGCGGCCGCATTGCGCCCCTGAGGGCCGCGTTTTCCTCGCAACGAGGCGCCTGGGCGCACGTCTGACCTTCGACTATGCTCGCGCCCGTGCGATGTCCGTCGACCCGTTTCAAGCTCGCCGCGGCCGCGCTGGCCGTCGCGTGCGCGCTGCCTGGCTGTAAACGGCCCGGGCAGACCGCCGAGGCCGTCGCGGTCGCGCCGTCGCTGAGTGACTTCACCGGCGAAGCCAAGTGCAGCGTGAAGAAGAGCGGCGACAAGCCGCTGGTCATCGAGTGGCCGGCCGCGGAGCGCGCTGCCCTCGAAGCCCGGGCTTCGAAAGGGCTCGTCGCCGTGCGGTACTCGGGCTGCGAGATGGAGGTGCTCACCACCTGCTCGGCCGCGGGGGCGTACGACTACCTCGGCCTCACGCAGAAGCGTGAAGGAGTGCGCATCACCAACACCGACCAGCTGTACGCACAGCTTCCCATCGGCGCTGTCGGACTCGAGAGCAAGCTCGAGCGGGCCGGTCAGCTCAACGTCGACATGACGATCGTCGGACGGCGCGAAGCGAATAAGGCCAGGTTCAACGAGCGCGACCTCGAGGGCCGCTGCGACGAAGCCACCCACGTCATCACGGGCCTCACCGTGGGGTCGTTCTCATTCTACGCCGGCAAGAGTGCAGAAGTCGGTGCGGGCGCCTCCGCCGGCAACGTTGGTGCAGGCGCGTCCTCGACGACCGACCAAGAAGTCCTCAAGACCGACGGCAACGTCGAGGCGTGTGCCGACTCCACCACCACCGACGCGTCCCCGCCCGAAGGATGCGGCGCGCTGCTCCGCGTGGAGGTCGTGCCCATCGACCGCATCTTCTCCCCGCCGCCTTCGACCTCGAACGACACGGTCGACGCCCCGCTGACCGAGGACGAAGAGAAGGTCGCTCGGCAGCTCAAGGTCGCCCGAGGCCTCACCGTCGGCGGCTACGCGGGCGCGCTCGTCGGGGTCGCGCTCGCGACCGCCGGCTACGTGCTCTATCAGCGCAACACGACCCGCCTCGAGGGGCAGGTCGACTCTGCCGACATCTCCCCGGACCGCGCGCAGTGGACCAGTCGCGCGCGCACGGGCGTAGCGCTGGGCTGGGGCGGCGTGGGCCTGGCGGCCTTGGGTGCCGTGGTCGGCGTGTACGGGAGCAAGCGCTACACGACCCTGCAGCGCAAGAACAAGCTTCGCTCCTCGGTCAGCCCCATGCTCGGCACCGACGTCGCCGGCCTCAGCCTTCAAGGAGCGTTCTGATGTCCACCGCCACCGTTTTGCTTCGTGCCCTCACGGCGGTCGGCTTGGCTGCCGGCCTGGCCGTGGCGTGCAACGTCGACGACATCCTCATCGGTGCGCCGTGCGAGAGCGCCGACGACTGCCCCAACCTCAACTGCGTGCGCACGCCCAGCGAAGAGGCCAGCGGCAACGCCGGACGATGCTCCGAGACCACCACCTGTGTCCCCGGCGAGCAGGAAGGCTGCGTCGCCACGTCCGACGGCAGCTGCCCCAGCTTCGAGCTGTTCCCCACCGAAGATGAACAGGGGCGCGCCTTCTGCTGCCCCGACGGCGATGGGACCCGCACCGTCGTCGGCGTTTCGGACGACGGCTCCACTGCGGAGTGCTTCCTGTGTCCGTCCTGTCCGAGCAGCCAAGAGCCATGCTCGGCGGGCGACGACCGGTGCGAGGTCGAAGATGGGGCCCCGTGCGGTTGCCGAGCCACCGACGCGGCCATCGAAGACGAGCCGTGCGACGACGACACCACCTGCGGCGGCGGCTTCGCCTGCGTCCGTACCCTCGAGCAGATGGCCGAGCCCGACGAGCCGGAGGTCGCCGAGCAGGGCGTCGAAGCCGGCCAGTGCCGGCCCGAAGACGACGCGAACTGCGTCGGCGGAGCCCAGGTCGGCTGCTTGCTGCCCAGCGGCGGAAGCTGTCAGGGCAGCACCAACCGCGTCGACGTCGGCTCGCTGAGTTATTGCTGCCCCGACTCCACCAGCACCGACTTCATCCAGCTGGTCTACGCCACCACGACCGATCAGAGCTCCGCCGCCTGCACCGCCTGCTCGCGCCGAGCCTGCGAGAACGATGCCGGTGACCTCACCGAGCCGCAGTGCACGGCGCTGACGGACCCCAGCTGCATCGTCGACGACGGCTTCTGCGGATGCCCGCCGCTCGAGGGCTGATACCCTTCCACTCCGGTGCTCGACCCCTCCTCTACGCCGCCGACGGTCCTGCCCGACCTCGCGGCGCTGGGCGCCCTGCTCGACCGACTCGACGCTGAGGCGCCCAAGGCCGTGGGCGTGTGGCTGCAGCCCGACCCGGAGCAGCCCAAGCATGTCCAGGTCGATCCGCGCCGAGGAGGTGCGGCCGCAGTCGGCATCGCGACCGATGGCGTCGCGTTCGCGGGCCGCTTCGACGGTGAGGTTGCCGAGGTGCTGCAGGCGTGGCTCGGCGGCATGCCAGAGACCTACATCGTCTTTCACGGGGCCCAGGACGCGCTCCTGCGTCTCTCGGCTGCGAGCAGTCGCCGGCACCCCGCGCGAACGCAGAAGATCGGCTGCACCCAAACCGCAGCGATGCTGCTGGCCGAGGGCACCCGACGCGGGCGCGACCTGCCGACCCTGGCGGAATGCAGCGAGAAGCTCCGCGGCATCCCGCTCGACGTGGCCGGCTTGCTCGCGGATCCGATCGGGACCGCGGGTCGACATGCCAGCGCGCTGCTGCCAGTGATGAAGGCGCTGACGCCGATGTTGCGCAAGCGCGACCTCGGCCGGGTGTACCGCCTGGAGACCGACGTCATCCCTTCGGTGGTCGCCATGGAGCGTGCCGGCCTCGCCGTCGATGCGGCCGGATTCGAGCGCATCAGCGGACAGTGGCAAGCCGAGCGAGTGCAGACGGAAGACCCCGCCCGCATTGCCCGGCTCGACAAGCTAATCTCGACGTACGGCTACTGGGGCCGCGAGCACATCCGCGGCGGCCGCATTCACTGCCGCTTGCACCCCCTTGCGACCGACAGCGGCCGCTTCAGCTGCACCGACCCCAACCTGCAGCAGGTGCCCAGCAACCACACCGCCCCGGGCCTGCGCGACTGCTTTGCTGCGCCGGAGTCGATGCGGCTCGTGATCGCCGACTACGCGCAGATCGAGCTGCGGGTGGCGGCCCACCTCGCGCCGTGTGACGCCATGCGCCAGGTCTTTCGAGAAGGACGGGACCCGCACCGCGCGACGGCAGCCACCATCACCGGCAAATCCGAAGCCGACATCACGACGCATGAGCGCAAGCTCGCCAAGGCGGTCAACTTTGGCTTCCTCTTCGGCATGGGCGCGGCCCGCTTCCGCAGCTATGCAGCCGATGGGTACGGCGTGGCGCTCAGCGATCGCGAAGCCGCCGACGCCCGGGCAGCGTTCCTGGCGACGTTCCCCGGCATTGCACGCTGGCACAAGCAGGTTGGCGGCCTCTCCCGGCGCCCCGGTCCCGTCACCGTGCGCACCGCGCTGGGCCGCCGCAAGCGCTTCGTACCCGGCAAGGTCTCGTTCAACGCCGCGCTCAACATCCCCGTTCAAGGGACCGCCGCCGAAGGCTTCAAACGCGCCATGGTGGCCCTCGACCCGGCGCTGCGCGAGCTCGGCGGACGCGGTGTGATGGTGGTCCACGACGAGTACATCGCCGAGGTACCCGAGGCCCGCGGTGCAGAAGGCCGCGCGCTGGTGGCCGAAATCATGAAGACCTCGATGGCGTCCGTCGTGACGACGGTGCCGATCGAGGTCGAAGCCGAGCTGCGCTCGACCTGGGGCTAGCAGCCCGTGGTGCTACCCGCCGAACGTGTTGGACACGTACGCGAGCACGTCCGCGAGCTGCTGATCGCTCAGCTGTGCCTGCGGCGGCATCGAGCCCTTTCCGTTGAGGAACGTGGTCACGATCTGCGCGTCGCTCGCGTTGGGCACGCTCACGTCCAGCGAGGGCATGGACATGCCGGAGACCCCATCTGCGCCGTGGCACGCGTCCACCGAGCAGCTGTTGCCCTGAAACACCATCTGACCCGCGGCCGCGTCTCCTTCGATCGCCAAGATGGCTGCTGCCCGGTCTTCACCGCCGGTACCGCCGCCCGAATCTCCCCCATCATCGCCACCGTCATCACAACCACCGGCCACACCAAGGGCCGCTGTCAAGAACAGCGTCGAGAACCTCCGAAGCATCGTCATCCCTGTCACGATATCGCGCAGCGGGGCCGATTGTCTCGTTTCGGGCAGGCTCAGCGGCGGCCGACGGCGACGAGTCGCTCGGCGCCGGGGCCGTACGGCCGGCCATCGAGGCCGCCATACAGCGACACGTCCGACAGGCCCGCCCAGTTCATGAGGTCGCGTAGCTCTCGGCCGCTGTAGAGCGTGTGCTCGAAGTGGAAGCGCTCCACCGCGTCACCGCGCAGCAGTAGCCACTCGACCTTGGCCCGGCTCCAGTCGTCGACCACGTCGATCCGCTCGATGAGCATGGAGCCATCGTGCTCCACCGTCGGCTGTCGGTCGAGCGGGAGTCGCTCGGCGAGCGCCTCCTTACCCACGAGATCCAATACGACCGCGCCACCTTCGGTCAGGCTCTCCACCATGTTGCGGAGCACCTTCATGTCGTCGCTTTGCAGCGCGAAGTATCCGAAGGATGTCGACAAGTTCAC
Organism: Myxococcota bacterium; assembly: GCA_039024335.1. Taxonomy (GTDB): domain Bacteria; phylum Myxococcota_A; class Polyangia; order Nannocystales; family Nannocystaceae; genus CAJXVA01. The sequence continues at coordinate 10,209 of JBCCQM010000023.1, read as the reverse complement.
GACCAGGTCGAAGCCACCGGGCGCCGCGAACGTGCGCATGTCTTCGCGAACCCAGTCGATCTCGACCTTGGCGGACTCGCTGCGCGTGCGCGCCTGCTCGAGCAGGTACGGGCTGATGTCCACGCCCGTGACGTCGAAGCCGCGCTTGGCCAGGGGAACCGAATGCCGGCCGGGGCCACAGCACAGGTCGAGCGCCCGCCCCTGCTCGATGTCCGCCAGCTCCACGAGCTGCTCGACCTCCTCGAACGCGCTGTCGTAGCGCGCGCTCGAGAACATCAGCGGGTAGACGCGCTCCCAAAACCCTGGCTGCGCGAACCAGTCCGTCACTTCAGCTTGTCCTGCATCCGGAGCTGAGCCTCGAGCCGTTGAAGCTGCATTTGCATGTCTTCGGTGTGCTTGAGGAGCGCGCGAATGTCCGACTGGGCGCTGCCGGGCCGGTCTTCGAGCTCGCGGGCGAGATTCTGCTCGCGCTGCGCTTCTTCCATGCCGGTCATGATGACGCCGACGAACAGATTCAGGACGATCATCGTGCCGATGAGCACGAACGCGACGAAGAACAAGGCACCGAACACCGGGTAGGCCTGGGGCGCCGTACACAGGTGCTCCATGCCGCCGTAGCCGTAGCCCTCGCAGGAGTACATCTGGATGTACATCACGTCGGTCCAGTCCTCGAGCGTGACCACCCGGAACAGCGACAGCATCGACAGCTGCAGGTTCTGGAAGTGAACGGGGTCGTTCTCGGAGAACAGGAAGGTGCCGGTGACCGCGAACAGGTAGAACAGCAGCAGCAGCAAGAGCGACACGTAACCCATGGAGGGGATGCTCTTGAGCAGCGCCGAGACCAGAATCTGCAGCTTGGGCAGCGCGCGGACCAGCTTGAGGACCCGCAGCACGCGAGCGAGACGGAGCACCGTGACGAACTGCGCGTCGACCGGCATGTAGGCGGCGACGACGATGAAGAAGTCGAAGACGTTCCAGGGGTCCCGGAAGTAGCGCCACGGCTTGCTGCCCTCCGCGCCCATCTTCACCACAACTTCGAACGTGAAGATGGCCAAGATGACCATGTTGGCCATGTGCAGCGGGGACTCGAACCGCTCGACGATGCTCGGGTAGGTCTCGAGACCCACCAGGACACCGGCGAGGAGGATGACGGCCGTGACGAACTGCGAGAACCAGTTCGCGTTGGCGATTTTCTTACAGAACTCGACCATGGCGCTTCGTAGACGGTGCGTCTGGCGTCAGGTTGCCATAGGCGGCGACCCCGCGGGGCTTCACGTCGCTCGCGGAGTGCGCGGCCTGAGTCTCACCCCGCGCCCAGGCGCGTCCCAGGGTCGAACGGGTTGCCCGTCGCGTACGCCTGCGCGGGCATGCGCCGCTTGCCGGGCGGTTGGACGTCGGACACGCACACCGCCCCCGTTGCGCAGGCCACGTGCAGACCGTCCGCGTCGACGCCGAGCACGGTACCCGCGCTGACGCCGGCGGGGTCGCGGGTCGACAGGCGCGCCCCGAACAGCTTGAGCGTGGCATCGCTTCGGGTCGTGAACGCACACGGCCATGGGTCCATCCCGCGGACGTGGTCGACGACCGCCTGCGCCGGTGCGTCCCAACGGACCGCCCCCTCGGGCTTGGCCAGCATTGCGGCGTGGGTCGCGAGCGACTCGTCCTGAACCTTCGGCGGGTCCAAGGTCTCGAACGTGCGCAGCGTTTCTGCGAGCACCTCTCCGCCCAGCGTGGCGAGCCGCTCGAACAGCATGCCGCTGGTCTCGTGGGGCTCGATCGGTGTCCGGACCATCCGATACACCGGCCCGGTATCGAGCCCCTCTTCCATGCGCATGATGGCGACGCCGGTCTCCGCGTCGCCGGCCAGGACCGCGCGCTGGATCGGTGCAGCACCTCGCCAGCGCGGCAGCAGCGACGCGTGCACGTTCACGCAGCCCAGCCGCGCGAGTTCGAGAATGTCGACGGGCAAGATTCGGCCAAACGCGGTGACGACGATGATGTCGAGGTCGTGCGGGCGCAGGGTCTCGAGCAGGGTGCCGTCGCGCATCTTGGTGGGCTGCACGATGGGCACGCCCAGCGGCTCGGCGGCGACCTTCACCGCGGGCGGCTTGAGCTTGCGGCCCCGGCCTGCGGGGCGATCGGGTTGACACACCACGACCCGCAGGTCGCAGGTCGAGGCAACGGCGTGGAGGCTCGGGACGGCGAAGTCCGGGGAGCCCATGAAGGCGGCGCGCAGGGTCAAGGGATGCTCAAGGTACCTCTAGGTGTGCGAGATACGCGAGCCGCAGATCGTCCTCGCACAACAGCTGCAACGCATCGTCGAGCGCCGCGCGGATCTCCAGCAGCTCCCGCCTGAGCGCGTCGCGCGTGCCGTGCTCGACCGCGTCGTCCTCGAACGTGATCCGCACCTCGCGGTGGGCTCGCCGAACGTCGGCCGCCCCTGCATCCCGCGGCAGGCCCAGGATTTGGAAGTAGTCCGCCTCGCGCACCAGCTTCAGGCGCTCCTCGATCCGCACTCGGTCGAGGGCTTCGGGGTCGACGCCCTCACCCGACGCGAGCGCCTCCTCGGACAGCTCGGCCAACCCCAGCACGTGCAGCCCGTAGACCGTGGCCAAGACGAGTCGATCCGAGAGCACCGAACGCTCGCACAAGCCGTCGAGATCGCGTCGACCGTCGAGCTGCCCGAGCAAGCGCCGCTGCCCGGACTCCAGACCCAGATCGATGCCGAGCTCTTCGGGCCGCGCACCGGGACGCAGCAGCGGATACACCCCGCCGCCACCGAGCAGGCCCAGCAGCGTGTCTCGCTCGAGGCGCTCACACACCCCCTGCATGATCAGCCGGGCCAGCGAATCCTCAAGCCGCACCGCCTCTTCGCAGCGGTCTTCGTCTTCAAGCGACCACTGTCCGGTCCCCCACCCGAACGTGGACGCCGCAATGCTCTGAACCTGCGCTCGGATCGCGCTGGGCAGCTCGTCGGGCTTGAGGAAGCCAGCCTCAACCAGCAGCTTGCCGACGCGGCGCGGGTCCTTCGCCGCGAGACTGCGCGCGGCGTCGTGCTGCGCGCGAGTGAGGACGCCGCGGCGGACGAGCGTGTTGACGAGGCGATCGTCCGGCAGACTGCTGCCGGCAAACACGAGGTCCCCGTGCTCGATCCAAAGCTGCTTGCGGACGCGCCCCTGCTCGAGGTCGATGCGCCCGGTGAACCGCGACCGATGCAGCGACCACAGCAGTCGCGGCACCTCGAGCGTGGACACGTCGCCCTGGCGCTCGACCGACAGTCGAACGCGTCGGCGCGGGCGCTCGGTGACGCCGCCGGAACCGGAACCGGTCGGCTCCCGCCGTCGGCCCGTCCGCGCGGGGCGGGCGTGGGTCGAGCTGACGCCTTCGAGTCGCGTCGTGGACTCGATCGGGCTGATCGGCGCGGCGTGGGGCCTCGCGACGGGCGCCGTCTCGTTTCCCCATGCGACCTGGGGGCGCGTTGCGGCGCCGCTGTGCGTGAGCGCCGGAGCATCGAGCGGGTCCTCGATCTCCACGGGGGGCGCGGGGGCAAGCCCCAGCAACGACATCTCGAGTTCGTCCGAACTCTCGCCTGGCGCGGGGCCGCTGCGCGAACGCAGCCGCGCCTCGAGCAGATCGAGCGTTCGACCGAGTCGACCAATCGCCGGGTCGACCGAGTCATAAGACCCCGAGCGACTCACGTCACCGGCGTCCGTCCCGCGCGAGAGCATCTCTGTGCTGGGCGCGGGGTCCTCGCCCACGGCCGTCGGCGGATCGATGAACGCCTCGACGAACGTGCCCGGGCTGCCCGCGATTGCGGCGAGCGTGCTCGCAAGGGATTCGTCGTCGAAAGGTTCCTCGAGGAACTGGTCCGCACCGAGATCGAGGACGTCGGCGAGGTCGCGAATGGCCCCCCCGAGCCGTCCACAAAGCGTCACGGGAATCGACACGCCGCGTCGCGTCCGGCGGAGGTCGGCCATCACCGCGGCGGCCGCTGGACCCTCGGCGCACAACATCACCGCCGCCGTCTCGACGCCTTCGCGAACGCGACGCGTCAGGTCCGCCAGTCCGGATTCCTCGATCGGATAACCGAGCGCCGCCACGCGACGCGAGAGCGAGCTCCGCCGCCCGGGGTCGCCGACGATGAGGATGGGTCCTCCCACCGAGGGCCAGACTACCAGCCTCGGTCCGATGCCGTCGCGGACGATCCGCGGCCAATCACAGCAGAGTCTGTGGATCGACGTCCGCGATCGCGAACGTCTGCGCAGCCCCGCTGCCCGCCATGCCCAGGTGCGGCCGGAGGTGGCCGAGGAGCCACCGCAACGCCCCCCGCTGCGGGGCCCGAAGCAGCATCTGGAAGCGAACGCGGCGGTTGATCTTCGCAATCGGCGACGGGACGGGGCCCAACAGCGTGGCGGCCGGCGGACCGAGCGGGTCCCGCTGCTTTTCACGCAGCTTGCCGACGCCCCCTTCGAGAAAGCGTGCGAGCTGCTTGGCGCGCTGCTGCACCCGCGACTCGTCGAGGCCCTGGACCCGGATCAGCGCCAAGTGCCCGCGCGGCGGGTTGCCCATGATGTCGCGACGCTCGAGCTCTTGCTCGGCGAACCCGTCGAAGTCGTGGCGCGCGGCAAAGCGGATCGCAGGGTGCTCGATCGCGTAGGCCTGGACGATGACGCGACCGGGTCGCTCGCCACGGCCTGCCCGTCCCGCAACCTGGGTGAGCAGCTGGAAGGTTCGCTCACTCGCGCGCAGGTCGGGCAGGCCGAGCCCGTGGTCGGCCTGAAGCACGCCCACGAGCGTCACCCCCGGGAAGTCGTGCCCCTTCGAGAGCATCTGCGTCCCCACCAGCACGTCGGCCTCGCGTCGGCGGAACGCGGCGAGCGTGTCGAGCAGCCGCTTGCCACGTGAGGCGTCACGATCCAGTCGCAGCACGCGGATCCCCTCCAGCGAACGGGCGAGCGCGACCTCGACCTTTTCCGTCCCCGCGCCACCGTGCACGAGCTTGGTGCTGCCGCAATCCCGACAGTTCTGCGGCGTTGCCTCGATGTACCCGCACAGGTGACACATCAAGCGGTTGCGTCCCAGGTGATACGTCATCGACGGCGCGGAGCAGTCGGGACACTGCTGAAAGCTGCCGCACTCCTCGCAGCACAGCGTCGTGGTGTAGCCGCGTCGGTTGAGAAACACGATCGCCTGCTCGCCCGCGTCGACCGTGTCGCGGATGGCGTCCTTGAGCAGCGCGGACATCAGCGAGTCACCGTCGGGGCGATGGACCGACAGCGGCACGATGTCCACGGTCGGTAGCGGCCGAGGCGTCGGCCGCGTGTTCATGCGCAGATGGACGAACCGGCCCTTGGTGGCGTTGTCGAACGTCTCCAGCGACGGCGTCGCAGACCCGAGCACCACCGACGCGCCGAGCGTTCGTGCCCGCACCAGCGCGACCCCGCGGGCGTGATAACGGATCCCGTCCTCCTGCTTGAACGACCCGTCGTGTTCTTCGTCGACGACGATGGTGCCCAGGTCGGGAACGGGCGCGAACACGGCCGACCGCGCGCCGATCACGATCGGTCGTTCGCCCCGGCGGATCTGCTCCCAGGCATCGAGCCGCTGCCTCGGCGTGAGCGCGCTGTGCAGCACCGCGATCTCGTCGCCGAAGCGAGCCCGGAAGCGATCGGCGAGCTGGGGCGTCAGCGCGATCTCGGGGACGAGCACGATGGCGCCCCGGCCCTGATCGCGCAGCCGCGCAATGTGCTGCAGGTAGACCTCCGTCTTGCCGCTGCCCGTGATCCCGTGCAGGAGCACGGGGGCGAAGCGGCGCGCATCGGTGATCTCGTAGAGCGTCTTCAGGGCCGCGGCCTGATCATCGGTCGGCGCCTGGGCGGTGGTGGACGCGGGCCCGACCGCATCGAACGGGTCCAGAGACCGCGAGCGCTCCTCGGTTGCGACCAGCCGATGATCGACCAGCGTAAGCAGCAGCTGACGCACCCGCGGAAACGGCCCGCGAAGCTCCGCAAGCGAGACCCACGCCTCGTCGCCTTCGAGCGCCTCGAGGTAGTCGAGCAGCGCCCGTCGCTGCTTGCTGCGACCGACGATGCGCTGCACCGCCTCTTCATCGGCCGCGCTACCCCGCAGATAGTCGGTCCGCCGAACGTGCAGCTCGGTCCGGGTCTTCGTCCCCGCTTCGGGCCAGCGCACCTCGACCAAGCCCTCGGTCTCCAGCTCGACCAGACGGAGCAGCACCCCGGGGATCTTCGGCTTGTGGCCGGGCAGCTTGTGAACCGGAAGCCCCTCCCCGCCCGCGTCCGCGAGGACGTCGAGAAGCCGCTGGGCGGCGCGATGGAGCGGCGGCGGCGGGGCCCCCCCCAGGAGCGGCGCGTCCGCTCCCTTCCAGGCCGCGAGCCCTGCCTCGGTGATGACCGCCCGGCGAGCATCCGCCGCGGTGAGCAGCCCCGGCAGCGCCAATCGGTACACCTCGCCGATCGGCGAGAGGTAGTAGTCCGCCATCCACTCGCACAGCGCGACGACGTCGGGGGGAAGGCACGGGCCGTCCGGGTCAAGCACGCCGTGCAGACACTTCACCTTCTTTGGATCCGGCGCCTCGGGGGCGTCGTCCGGGCGCACGACGCCGATCAGCGCCCGGGGCCCGAACGGCACCAGCACCCGCGTCCCCGGAGGCGGCGGCGCTCCCCACTGCGCCGGTACGCGGTAGGTGAAGGGCCGGTCGAGACTCACGGGGACGGCCACGGACACCAGGTCCGAGGTACTCACCCTCCTCCCCCACGTCGCGCGTCTTCACGGACCTGCGCCGGCGATCGAGCCAGCATGCCCCGGACCTGAGAGGAGGACAGCGCCCACTCGGCAACGCCGATCGCCGTCAGTACGGTGACCACGGCCGTCCACGTTCGACCCGCCCACGTCGACCACAGCAAGGCGAGGCTTGCCGGCGTGGCATCGACCGCCCGAGCCGCCCCGGCCATCACGCTGCTCAGCGAGAGCGCGAGCAGCAGGCCACCGACCGAGGCGAGACCCAGCAGCAGCGTCCGTCCGCGCCGCGGACCCACCTGCAGGCCGGCCTGGGCGCGGGTGTCGATGGGGCCGAGCCCGCGGGTCCACGCCGTCGTGACGACCATCGCGAGTGACGCGGCCGCCACCCGCGACAGCGCCACGCTCGCCGAGAAGCCGAGCGCCTCGAGCAGCACCGATGGCGCCCGCGAGGGGTCTGCGACCGCAGCCTTCCACCGCGCGCCGAAGCCGGAGAGTTGGCCCCAGGGGATCGCGCCGAGCACGAGACCCACCGCAGCCACCGAGGCCGCCACCGTCAGCCATCGCGCGCTCGGCCGGACGCCTGCGCGCCAGCCCTGGCGCAGCCGCGTCGCGCTCGGGAGAATCGTGCGGTCATCGGCCACGCAGCGTCCCTCTTAGCCCACCGGGGCTCCAATCGCCAAACGAGGCGCAGGGACCCGCACTGCTATAGTCCCGGCTCATGCGCGCCCCCGCCTCCGTGGTCGTCCGTGCCCCCTCCAGCCGCCGGACGCCGGGTGCTTCAGTTGCCCGATGGGCGTGGGTGCTGCTGCTCGCTGCGGCGGGTTGCGAGTCGTCTCCCTCCTCGACGAACAGCGGATCCAACGCGCCGGGCCGACCGGGCTCCGCCGCGCCTTCGCTCGCCAACGATCCCGTCGCCGAGGTCGAGGCCGGCCGCGGCTTCACCTGCAGCCGTCGCGCGTCGGGACGCGTGCAGTGCTGGGGCGCCGGCGGCCTCGGGCAGCTCGGCGACGGTGCCTCCGGAGACCGCAGCAGCGCGGGCGCGCTCGTCGAACGCCTCACCGATGCGACCGACCTGGGGCTCGGACGGGCCCACGCCTGCGCCGTGCGCAGCTCGGGCCGCGTCTCCTGCTGGGGCGCCAACGACGTGGGCCAGCTCGGCGACGGGCGCGGAGGCGCGGGCAAGCGTTCGACGCTGCCGGTCACCGTCAAGGGCGTCGAAGATGCGGTCGCGATCGCGGCCGGTGACGACCACACGTGCGTCCTTCGCCGCACCGGCGGACTCGCATGCTGGGGCGAGAACCGGTGGCGGCAGCAGGGCAGCGACGCACGTCGTGCGTTCTTGACCGCGGCCGACGTCCCGAACCTGACGAGCCTGACCGGCGTGGCTGCTGGCGCGGGACACACCTGCGTCACCCGCAAGAACGGCGGCGCGTTGTGCTTCGGGCAAGGAGACCAAGGCCAGATGGGAGACGGAGGCCGCACCGGCGGGGCACGTCCTCGGCTCGTGCGCGGCACCGAGGGCGCGACGCAGATCACCGCCGGCCGCTATCACACCTGCATCCGCTCGGCGGCCGGACGCGTCGCCTGTTGGGGCGCCAACGCTGCAGGCCAGGCCACGGCCGTGGCGGGCGCCCCCGCCCTCACGCCCAAAACCGTGGCGGTCAGCGACGTCACGTCGATCGACGCGGGAGACGCCAGCACCTGCGCACGACTGGAGAACGGGACCGTGCGCTGCTGGGGCGCGCCCGCCGAGGGGCGGTTGGGCACCGGCTCCACCGCGGCGGTCCGCGAGCCCGCCTTGGTCAAAGGGATTGCCGGCGCGACCGGCGTGACCGTCGGCGGCGCCCATGCGTGCCTGCACAAAGGTGCGCGCGACGTGTACTGCTGGGGAAGCAACGACGGGGGCGCGTTGGGCAACGGCGAGGCCGGCAAGTCGTCCACCGATCGTACGCCGCGGGTGTCGGGCATCGACGACGCCGTCCAGGTCGCTTCCGGCGGAGCGTTCTCCTGCGCGCGGCATCGCGACGGCCGCGTGAGCTGCTGGGGCGCGAACAAGAAGGGGCAGCTGGGCAACGGTGGCAGCGACGACGCGGACGCTCCCGTCGCCGTCACCGGCATCGACGACGCGGTCTCCATCGCCGCCGGCACGCAGCACGCCTGCGCCGTCGTGCGCAGCGGCAAGGTCTCGTGCTGGGGCGAGGGCAAGCGAGGGCAGCTGGGCAGCGGCAAGCGGGGCAGCGTCCGTCGTCCGCTGGCCGTCCCGCAGATCTCCGACGCCGTCTCCGTGTCCGCGGGGGATGGACACACCTGCGTGCAGCGTCGCAGCGGCCGCGTCACCTGCTGGGGCGACGCCGAGTTCGGTCAGACCGGCGCCCCGATCGGAAGCGGCGGCGGGCGGGCCGTCGCCGTCCGTAACCTCAGCGATGCCACGGCCGTGTCGACCGGCATCGCCCACAGCTGCGCGACCCGAGCCGCCGGATTGGTCTCGTGCTGGGGCAGCAATCAGGTCGGGCAGCTCGGCAACGGCGCGGGCGCAGCCGAGCTCAGCACGCCGCTGCCCACGCCCGTCGTCGTCGCCAAGCTCACCGACGCCGTGGAGGTGGGCACCGGCACCGCCCACAGCTGCGCCCGCCGAAAGACGGGCCAGGTCGCCTGCTGGGGCCGCAACGATCGCGGGCAGCTCGGCTCGGGCACCGAGACCAACTGGACCACCCGCATTCCGGTCAAAAACGTCACCTCGGCCATCTCGCTCTCGGTGGGCCCCGACCACGCGTGCGTCGTCACCCGCGAGGGCGCCGTCCAGTGCTGGGGCGACAACGCCGGGGGCCGTCTCGGACGGGCCAACCCGGGATTGAGCCGCGTACCCATGGCGACCGACTTCGGCCGCAACGCCAAGCAGGTCTCCGCCGGGGGCACGCACACCTGCGTCGTGCGCTCCAACGGTCAGGTGCAGTGCCTCGGCGACAACAAGCACGGCCAGCACGGCGACGGCCTGACGAACTTCATCCCCAGCCCCGTCCGCGTCGCCGGAATCTGACCAACCGCCGCAAGTACGCCCGCTCCACAAGGCGGGCATCCTCGTCACGGGCTCACCGCCTCGCAAAGCCGACGAGGATGCGACGGTGGATCCGCCTGCCTAACGCGCCGCCGTCCTCATCACCGGGCGTTCGCCGGCTGACGACGCCGCCCTACCGGGCGGCCTTGGAGGGGTGAACGAAGGAGGCTCCGCCTCCGCAGTGAGGGGAACCGAGAGGTTCCCCTTCAAAACGAAAACCGGGTGAACGAAGGAGGCTCCGCCTCCGCAGTGAGGGGAACCGAGAGGTTCCCCTTCAAAACGAAAACCGGGTGTACGAAGGAGGCTCCGCCTCCGCAGTGAGGGGAACCGAGAGGTTCCCCTTCAAAACGAAAACCGGGTGAACGAAGGAGGCTCCGCCTCCGCAGTGAGGG
>JBCCQM010000022.1:0-58883 GCA_039024335.1 Myxococcota bacterium | reverse complement strand
GTACAACGAGAGCCCAATCGCCGATGCGATCAACGGTGCCTTCAGTGCCCACAGCGCGAGGACGCCGAAGACGGCCGCGACGCCATACGTGAAGGCGTTGGCGAAGCCGATCACGAGCGGCAAGACGCGGTCGCAAGCGCCACGAAGCCCAGCGCCCACGCCCCCTTGCGCGCCTCTTTGGCCAGCATGTCCGCGAGTTGGTCATCAAGCTCGACGAAGTTGGCGAAGCTCTCACCGCAGCCTTCGCAAAACTGGGCATGAGCAGCATTCCTCGTTCCACACTTCGAACATTCGATCATCGTCAACTCCGCGAATCCGCGCCTAAAGCCGCGGCAAGAAACATCGGCACGCCATCTTTGGCGCGGCGCCACGGTAGCGCGAGGAGGGCATTGAGGCGATGCTCCCGTGCAAGAAGGTACAGGTCCAAAACGGCCCGGCCGCCGACGAGGCGCGCTCCTCATCGTGTCTTGCGCGTCGGGACCGTAAAGCGAAGCCGTCCCTCGAGCTCGGGGACCGGTTCGACGCGACACACCGAGCGAGCGACCCGCAGCGAGGGCTCGTTGTCGACGTCGACGAGGATGTGCGCGCGCTGGCATCCGGTATGGAGCGCCAGGAACTCGAGCGTCAGCCGGACCGCGCGTGCCACGTAGCCGCGACCGCGATGCGCGGGATGAGCCGAGTAGGCGATGTTTGCGTCTCCGGCCGGGGCGTTCGGGTTGGCGAGGTCGACGTCGACGTACGCCACGTACGATGCGTCCGCATCCGCCGCAAAGCACCACTTCGGTCCCGCGCCGAAGGCCTCTGCGCGTGCTCGCAGGCCTTCGAGGGCGTGCGCGCGCCGAGCCTCTGACGACATCGCCATCCAGCACGCCGCCTCCTCTTCGGTCCACATCCACCGAATCTGCGCGTCGTCCTTGGCCGCGAGGTCTGCCTCGAGATCGGCCTCGCGCAGCGGCCGAATCCGCACGACGCCGTCACTGCGCTCCACAGCCGGGACCCGTGCGAGCCCGGACGGCTCGAGCCCCGCGCGGTCCAGCACGGCGCCCCTCGCCTGCACCCGAACCGCCTCTGCGGCCCCCTCCAGCGCTCGCCGATGCATCCACAGCCGGAGCCCACGCGCGGCCGCCTCGACGTCGTCGCCGTCGACCCGTAGGCCGCCCGGCGTCTTCACGAACCGTGCCCGGATGGTCCCCTCTCGCGTCACGTTCGCCGCGTCGGGTCGACCCGAAACCACAACGAGCCCATCGGTGACGCTCCACCCCACCGGGCAAGCATCGCACGGCGATTCGCGGTCTTGCCTGGACCCGACAACCACGAAACGAGGCGCCCAGGTGGGACGCCTCGTCGAGCAAGAGCAGGCAAACGCCCGCCCCGTGGGCAGCCGGTCCTTCTTAGAACGGGATGTCGTCGTCGCCGGGATCGGAGGGGATGTAGTTGTCGTTCCAACCACCGCCCTGACCGCCGCCACTCTGGCCGCCGCCGCCACTCTGGCCGCCGCCACCACCCTGGCCGCCGCCGCCTTGGCCACCGCCGTAGCCGCCACCGCCACCGCCACCGCCACCGCCGTAGCCGCCGCCACCGCCGTAGCCGCCTCCGCCTCCGCCGCCGCCGCCCTCACCACCGCCGCCACCGCGGCCGCCGAGGAACTGGACCGTGTCAGCGACGATCTCGGTCGAGTAGCGCTTGATGCCTTCCTTGTCTTCGTACGAGCGGGTCTGGATGCGCCCCTCGACGTAGACCTGTCGGCCCTTGGCCAAGTAGTTGTTGCAGTGTTCCGCGCTCTTGCCCCACACGACGATGCGGTGCCACTCGGTCTCCTCGACGCGGTCGTTGTTCTTGTTGGTGTAGGCGCGCGTCGTGGCGACGCTGAGCTGACACACCGGGCTGCCGCCCTGGGTGTAGCGAAGCTCGGGGTCGCGTCCGAGGTTGCCGACGATGATTGCTTTGTTGACACCGGCCATGTCGATGAACTCCTGGAAGTTGGGGCGCGCAGGCGCGCGGTCGAAGGTTGGGAGAGTACAGGAAAGCCAACGCAGACGATCTCGACCACGCGGGCCCTGGCGTTGCGCCCAATTTCGAGGAAAAACGCCGCCTGCCGGCCAGGTCCATGGCGGCCACGGACGGGTCAGGGACCGCGAAGACGCGCACCGCCCCTGGGTTGATCTCCTGCGCGATCGCCACAGCGGGCAGCTTGACCCCAGGGTCGCGCCGCGCGTATCTGACAAGGTAGCGATGGCCGAAGTGACCATCATCCTCCCCGTCCGGGACCAGGAGAACGACGTCGCCTCGCTCGTGCGTGGTGCCGTCCGGGTCGAGGAGTATGTCGACACGCGGGGCGAGTCGCTCTCGTTCGAGCTGCTGGCGCTCGATGAGCGCTCCGGCGACAACACGCTCTCGGTGCTCAGCGTGCTGCACGGTCAGATCGCAAACCTCCGCACGCTACAGGATGTGGAGCCGGGTGCGGCCATCCGTCGCGCGGCCAAGGTGGCCCGCGGCGAGGTCTGGCTGATCCTCGACCACGCGATCGATCCCGAGCTGGCCGGCTGGGCGGTGACCCAGGTGTTCCGTGGTCAGCGGGCGGCGTTCGTTCCTGGCGAGCTTCTGGCCGTCGAGCGCGACTTGGGCAGCCTGCTGCTCCGCCACCATGGCGGGTTGGTCTCGGCCCAAAACCGCATCGCCAAGCACCTCAAGGGGCGCCGCGAGTCGGCCGCCTTCAGCCCCGCCCCCGACGGCAGCACCAAGGCGCGTGCGAAACGATTGCTGCGCGGCGGGCTGGGCAAGCTCGGCCTCGGCCGCTTCGACCGGCCGTAGCCTTGGTTGGGAGCCGGGCTCCTTCGCGGGACCCCCCTTCGGGGTGAGGGGTCCCGCTTCGGAGCCCTTTGGGGAGGCTCCAACCGCGGCTACTTCTTCTTTCCCGCTCCGCATCCCTTCGGGATGCTCGCTCTCTTGCTGAGGAGAAGCTCGACCCCCCTTCGGGTGAGGGGTCCCACTTCGGAGCCCTCCGCGGGGGCTCTAACCGCGGCTACTTCCTCTTTCCCGCTCCGCATCCCTTCGGGCTGCTCGCTCTCTTGCTGAGGAGAAGCTCGACCCCCCTTCGGGTGAGGGGTCCCGCTTCGGAGCCCTTTGGGGAGGCTCCAACCGCGGCTACTTCTTCTTTCCCGCTCCGGAGCTCTGCGGGGGCTCCAACCGCGGTGACCTTCGGAGCCCTTTGGGGAGGCTCCAACCGCGGCTGCGTCCTCTTTCTCGCGCCGCACCCCTACGGCGTGAGCCAGTGGGTGATGTTGAGGGGTTGGTGGCAGCTTGGGCAGCGGCTGGCCTCTTCGCGGGCTTTGGCACCGCAGTGCGGGCACGGGCGGCGGCGGCGGGTCTGTTCGAGTTGGCGGCCGGCTTGCCAGGCGATGGCGCCCAAGACGGTGGCGACGACGACGATGGCCAGCGCGAGGAATGGCGCCAGGAACACGGCCACAACGATGCCCAGGACGCCGCCCACTTCGAGCCACCCCAGCCACGTCCGCGGGTTGAGCCAGCCTTCGCCGCCGTCGGGGATCCACACGGCGACCTTCATCCGCAGCCCGTGAATCGCCATCGCGACGCACGCCCCGACGACCCACACGCCCACGTCGGGCAAGACCGACCCGACGGCGTCCTCGAGTCCCCACGCCGCGATCGCGCCGGCGGCTCCCCGTACGCCCACGTTGGCGAACACGAGCAGCTCCTGCAGCTGAGGGTCGCGTTCGACCAGCTCGTCCAGGACGACCACCGCGACGAGCAGCGCGAGCCCCATGTCGGTGACGAGAAACGCCAGCGCGTCGGGCAGCGCAAACTCGGTCACCCGGGCCGCAACCGCCATGCACAACAGCGTGAGAGAGGCGCGCGTCCCCGAGGCCGCCGAGACGGCCAATAGCTGGGCAAACAACGTCGGGGTCATGACAGGCCTCCCAAGAAGGACTGCAGGGTGCTCGCCACCCACAGCGCGCTCAACGTCAGCCCCGCGACGGCTGCCATCATCAACGCAAGCGCAGCGACGAGCAGAGCGACTTCCGCCCCCTCGACGGGGCGTCCGGATGCTTCGCGCCGCAGCTGCGCCTCGACGTAGCGCGTCACCAAGAACACCCCCACGAACACCTGCGCCGCCGCAATCGCGGCCTTGAGCGGAAGCCCGAGCGGGCCGAGCAGCGTGAGCAGCTCGGCGACCACGAGCAGCCCCGAGAACAACACGCCGACGAGCAGCCGCGCCGTCAGCCGCGAGACGACCGCCCGGCGCGTCGACATCATCGCGGTCGCCGGGCCGAGGATCGCAAAGCGAAGCCACCCGGCAATGGCGAGCGCGACCACGACGTCCGCGAACGGGAGCAAGCCGGTCACCAGCTGCACGACCGCCGCGAGCACGGCTGCCACCACGACCGTCTTCGTGCCCTTGCGCTCGAACGCCGACGCGACGCGATGGCCATCGAGGCCGAAGTCGGCCAGCCGAGCACCACAGGCACCACACGGCGCGCGGCCGAACAGCGCGCGGGCGCTCAGCCGCTCTGCACACGCTGGGCAGCGACCCGCCTCCACCAAGGCCGCGCGGTGCGCTGCGACGTCGCTCACCGAACGAGCGTAGCAGCCCCCGGCGACCGGGTCCGAGGCTCCGGCGAGACGACAGGCTTAAATCCCGCGCCCCTCTGGTATCACCGCCGCATGACCGCGCTCGACTCCTCGCTGACGCTTCGCTGCGGCGCAACGCTTCCCAACCGCGTCGCCCTGGCACCGCTGACGAACCTGCAGTCGAACGCCGACGGCACCCTGCACGACGATGAGTTCACGTGGTTGACCCGCCGCACCGGCGCGTTCGGGCTGGTCTCCACGTGTGCCGCGTACGTCAGCGACGAAGGCAAGGCGTGGGACGGACAGCTCGGCATCGCCGGGCGATCGCACGACGATGGGCTTACGCGTCTCGCCGCCGCGATCTCGCAGGCGGGGTCGGTGGGCATCGTGCAGCTTCACCACGGCGGAGCCAAAGCCGAGCTCGCAGACGTGAAGCTCTCGACCGCAGATGACGCCGAGAAGGGCATTCGAGGCGCAACGCAGGCCGACCTCGACCGCGTCGTCGACGACTACGTTTCGGCCGCGCGCCGGGCCGAAGCAGCAGGCTTTGCGGGCGTGGAGCTTCACGGCGCCAACGGCTACCTGTTCACGCAGTTTCTCGCCCCCGCCGACAACCCGCGAAGCGACGCCTACGGTGGAGACCTCGCCGGTCGCGCCCGACTGCTTCGCGAGGCGCTGCACGCCGTCCGGTCGTCGACCTCCGCGTCGTTCATCGTTGGCGTGCGCATCTCGCCGGTCGACGTGTGGACCCAGCGCGGCCTCCTCCTCGCGGACGCGGTCGCCCTCGTCCCGTGGCTGGCCGAAGACGGCGCGGACTTCATCCATCTCTCCCTCTCGGACGCAGCAGCGTCGCCGCCCCACGAGCCCACCACGACGCCGGTCGTGGCGGCGCTGCGAGACGCTCTCCCGAAGGAGGTGGCACTCACCGCGGCCGGCGGCATGTGGACGCGCGCGGACGCAGAGGCCGTTCTCGAGCTCGGGGCCGACGTGGCGGTGATCGGGCGCGCTGCCATCGCGCACCCCGACTGGCCCCGCGCCGTGCAGGCCGACGACTTCGAGCCGTCGCGCCCCCCGTGGAGCCCGGCGATGCTGCGCGACGCAAGCGTGGGTCCCGACCTGCTCCGCTACCTTCAGAAGTTCCCGGGCATGGTCGAAGGCGGCACGCCGGCTCGCGGCTGATCGAGCCCGGCGCGATGTTCACCGCGATGCGGCGACGGCGGAGGCCGGCACGCCCCATCGCCCTCGACGATCACGAGCGGGCCTAGAACGGGCGTTTGAGCGCCGGTTTGCACAGCTGTGTAAAAAGAGGCAAACCAGGCAGGAATGTCCGCCGTCGACATCATTGCCGCCGCGCTCGCGCTGTGCGTCGTCATCATGCTCCACGAGGGCGGCCACTACCTCACCGCGATCTGGTCGGGCATGAAGGTCGACCGGTTCAGCGTATTCGGCATCGGCCCGGCGATCGTCAAGCTCGGCACGTGGCGCGGCACCGAGTTCGTCATCGGCGCGATCCCGTTCGGCGCATACGTGCTCATCCGCGGGATGGAAGCGGAGGACGAGCCCACGCCCGAAGAGGCCCGCGACCCCGACTCGTTCAACTTCCGCGACAAGCCTCTGAGCAAGCGGGCGCTGACCATCGCCGGGGGTCCCATCGCGAACTACATCGTCGCGATCGTCACCTTCTTCGCGGTGTTCGCCATCTTCGGCGTGCAGCAGCCGCCCAAGGCGATCGCCATCAGCAGCTTCGGCAGCGACTCCCCGGCAGAGGCCGCAGGCGTGGAGCTGGGCGACGAACTCGTCCGCGTTGCCGGCCTCGAGATCGACCCCGCACTGCGCGGCAACGACGTCTCTCCGGCCGCGACCAAGCACCGAGGAGAGACCATCCCCCTCATCGTGCGTCGCGATGGAGAACTGCTCGAGCTTCAGCTCGACGTGCCGGCCGATGAAGACGCCCCCCCGCTGTCGGTGCAGATGACCGGTGTGCGAGCCGACCGCGCGCCCGTGGACGTGGGCACCGCAACGGCAGCCGCCTTCACGCAGCCGTTCGAGATCAGCGTACTTCAGCTGCAGGGACTCAAGAAGCTCGTCACCGGCGAAGTCAGCCGCGAGAACGTCAGTGGCCCCGTCGGGATCGTGAAGGCGGTGGCGGGCGCGGCGGCCGTGGGGCTGCCCGACTTCTTGGAGATGATCGCGATCATCTCCACGCTCCTGGGGCTCTTCAACCTGCTGCCGGTCCCCGCCCTCGACGGAGGGCGCCTGACGTTCCTCGCCTACGAAGCGATCGCGCAGCGTCGCGCCAACCCGCGCGTCGAAGAATCGGTGCACGGCTACGGCATGCTGGTGCTGCTCGGCCTCATCCTGCTCGTCACCGTCGGCGACGTTCAGCGCCTGTTCTAGGAGCCTGTATGGCTCGCGCTCGTACGCGAAAGTCGGCCAAGAAGAAGGCCGCCCCGCGCCCGCAGGACATCACGCGCCGACCCACGCGCGCGCTCCCAGAAGACTGGGCACCTCGCATCACGAACCGCGCAGAGCTGGATGAGGCGCTCTCGCGCCTGCCGACGTCGCCCGGCGTCTACATCATGCGCAGCCGCAAGGGCGAGGTGGTGTACGTGGGCAAGGCGCGAAGCCTGCGGGCTCGCGTGCGGCAGTACTTCAACGGCACCGACACGCGCATGTTCGTGCCCCTGCTCGCCAAGCTCGTCGGCGACATCGAGACCGTCGTCGTCTCCTCCAACAAGGAGGCGATGCTGCTCGAGAACAACCTGATCAAGGAGCATCGGCCGCGCTTCAACGTGAAGCTGCGAGACGACTCGAACTACCTCGTCCTTCGCCTCGACCCCAGGGGCGAGTGGCCGCGCCTCGAGCTGCGCCGCGAGATCAAGCACGACGGCGCCTACTACTTCGGTCCGTACCACTCCGCGAGGACGGCCCGGTCGACGCTCCGGGTGGTCAACCGCCACTTCAAGCTGCGGACGTGCACCGACTTCACCCTGCACAGCCGCAAACGCCCCTGCTTGCAGTACCAAATCGACCGATGCCCGGCGCCGTGCGTGTACGAGGTCTCCCGCGAGGCCTACGACGACCAGGTCAAGGACGTCTCGCTGTTCCTCGCCGGGCGTCACCGCGAGCTGATCAATGGCCTTCGCGACCGGATGGAAGATGCAGCGGGCGCGCTCGAGTTCGAAGTGGCCGCCCGACTGCGAGATCAGCTGCGCGCGCTCGAGTCGGCCACCGAAGGTCAGCGCATCGTCGGGACGGCCTCGCTCGATCAGGACACGGTCGGCATGTACCGCGAAGGCGGCAGCGTCGAGTTCGTGCTGATGCACGTGCGCCAGGGCAAGGTCCTGGGCTCGCAGGCCTTCAGCAACCGCGGCCTGGAACACCCCGACCCCGAAGTGCTCGCGAACTTCCTGTCCGCCTACTACGACAGCGCGCCGTTCGTCCCCGACGAGGTCGTCCTGCCGTTCGCGCTCGCGGCTGACGACGCGGATCCGCTCGAGGCCTGGCTGCGAGAGCGTAAAGGCAAGAAGGTCACGCTCGTCGTGCCCGAGCGCGGCGACCGTCGCAAGCTCATCGCGCTGGCCAACAAGAACGCGTCGTCCAACTTCTCCACCCGCCGCAACAAGCGCGAGGACAACGACGCCGCCCTGACGCGGCTGCGACAGCGGCTCAACCTCACCAAGCTTCCGCGCACGATCGAGTGCTACGACGTCAGCCACCTGCAGGGCAGCGACACCGTGGCGTCGATGGTCGTCTTCATCGACGGCGCCCCCGCCAAGTCCCGCTACCGCTCGTTCAAGATCAAGGGACTGCTCGGCGACGGCGAGGGCAAGCGGCAGGGTGCCTTTCAAAACGACGACTTCGCGAGCATGTACGAGGTGCTCGGGCGCCGCTTCAAGCGAGCGATGCGAAAGCGTGACGAGGGCGACGAAGACGATCCTTGGGCGCTTCCGGATCTGATCGTGATCGATGGCGGCAAAGGTCAGCTCAGCCAGGTGTTGGCCGTGATGCAGGACCTGGGCGTGCCCGCGGGTACCGAAGGCGTCGACGTGGTCTCCCTTGCCAAGGAGCGCAAGAACGCCATCACCATGACGAAGGACGGACTCGAGCGACTCAAGGCGGCCAAAGATGCGCAGCCTGGCCGCTCGTACGAAGACCTGGCGGTCAAAGGTGCGGGCGAGTCGGGCCGTGGGTACGCGGTGAAGCCCGAGCGGGTGTTCGTGCCCGGGGTCAAAGACGCGATCGCGCTGAGAGCAGGAAGTAGCGAGCGCTACTTGATGGAGCGCGTCCGGGATGAGGCGCACCGCTTCGCGATCACCCACCACCGCAAGCGGAGGAGCAAGCGAGCGATCCGCAGCGCGCTCGACGACATCCCCGGCGTCGGCCCGGCGCTCAAAAAGGCGCTGGTTCAGCACTTCGGATCCATCGCCGCCATTCGAGAGGCCGGCGCCGACGAGCTGACGGCCGTGCGGGGCGTGGGATCCTCGCTCGCCGAACGCATCGTGGATCAGCTGAAGCGCTAGACGCGCAGCGTATCCGGCCGCACTCGCACATCAGCGCAGGTCTCCCCACGTTTGCGACGGAGTTCCGCCCTGCCGGGCGGCTCGATCACACCCATTTCACTCAGCCAACCTCCCGGAACAGAAATGGGAGCGGCTGCGCCTACACAAGCCGCCTTCGTGCGCTTTGCGGGAACCTTCCGCGGTTTTTCCCCTGCCGCGCCTTCACGATGAAGGCGGGGAGGCACGATGACGGACAAGCTCATCTTGCGTGGGATGCTCGTAGGCCTTTGGAGCCTGGCGGGTTGTTACACGGGGTTCAATGCCGAGCTCGGTGGCGGTGCCGCCAGCGGGGCTGGGATTACGGACGGCGCGGCCGATGGCGGCGATGGAGACGGCGACTCGGGCGACGGACTCGATCCCGACGACCCGGCGTCGCAGTGCATGGACGCCGACGTGGGGGCGACCTCGCTTCGTCGCCTGACGGCATCGCAATACGACCACACCATCCGCGACCTGCTCGGACTCGACGGCGGTTACACGGCCGACTTCACGCCTGACGAACACATCGGCGCGTTCAAGAGCAACGGCAGCGCGTCCGTGGGTGAGCTGCAGGTCGAGCAATACCTGACCGCAGCCGAAGCCGTGGCCACCGACGCGACGGCCGACCTCGGGCTGCTCCTCGACTGCGACGTCGCGGTCGAAGGCGACGCCTGTGCCGAGTCGTTCCTCGCCGACTTCGCGATGAAGGCCTACCGCCGCCCGCTCGAGGCCGGCGAGCTCGACCGCGTGCTGGGCGTGTACCAGACTGGCAAGGCCGAAGCCTCCGGCGACGTGACCAACGGCCTGCGCATCGCCATCTCCGCGGTCCTGCAGTCGCCGTTCTTCCTCTATCACGTCGAGTTCGGCGCCCCTGGGGCGGGCGACGAGATGGTCGCGCTGACCGGCTACGAGCTGGCCTCGCGCCTGTCGTACTTCCTGTGGGACTCCATGCCCGACGACGCGCTCTTCGCCGCCGCGGGCGAAGGCACGCTCGACGACGCCGACGGCGTCCGGGCCCAGGTCGAGCGCATGCTCGCCAGCCCCAAAGCCGAAGAGACCATCGCCGCCTTCCACACGCAGTGGCTCGGCGTCGCCGAGCTGGAGCACGTCGAGAAGAACCCGGAGATGTTCCCCGGCTACGACAGCACGCTCGCCGCTTCGATGAAGAAGGACGTTGCCGACTTCGCCCGCTGGGTGATGCTGGAGGGCGACGGCCGCCTCGACACCCTGCTCACCGCGAACATGACGCTGACCGACGACCCTCGGCTTTTGGAGCTGTACGGCGTCACCCCGCCGCCGGGACACGTTGCCGGCACGCCCATCGAGCTGCCCGCCGACCAGCGCGCCGGCCTGCTGACGATGCCCGGCGTGATGGCCGAGCACGCGCACCCCGACCAGACCTCGCCGATTCACCGCGGCGTCATGATTCGGCAGAACTTCTTCTGCCAGCAGCTTCCGCCGCCGCCTCCCGACGTGGACGACGCGCCGCCGAGCCCCGACCCCAACGCAACCACCCGCGAGCGCTTCGCGGAGCACACGTCCGACCCCACCTGCGCGGGCTGCCACGTCCTCATCGACCCGCTCGGCTTCGGCCTCGAGGGTTACGACGCGATCGGAGCGTTCCGCACCGAAGAGGACAGCGGCCTCGCCGTCGACGACAGCGGTGAGATCACCGCCTCCGACGTCAACGGCACGTTCGCCGGCGGAGTCGAACTCGCCGGCATGCTCTCCGAGAGCGGCGTCGTGCGTGAGTGTGTCAGCCGGCAATGGTTCCGCTACGCCCTCGGACGCATCGAGTCCGACGCCGACGACTGCTCCATCGAACACATCGCCACCACATTCGACGAATCCAACTACGACGTCCGCGTGCTGCTGCGGGAGATCACCCTCAGCACCGCCTTCCGGTTCCGCAAGGGTGCCGCGTGAAAACGAAGGGAAACCTGATGAAGACGCTACGCAACCCGAGCACCGCAACCGCCAAGCGCAAGAACCGTGGATTCTCCCGGCGGGCTTTCTTGGGCTCGATCGGAGCCGGCGCGGCCCTGTCGCCGTTCATTCCGCTGTTGGAGTCCAAGGCCGACGGAGACGTCGGCCCCAAGCGCCTCGTTCTGCTCTTCTCGCCCAACGGCACGCTGCATGAGCGGTGGGCGCCCACGGGCACCGAGAACGACTTCCAGCTCCGCGAGATCCTCTCGCCACTCGAAGCCTACAAAGACCAGATGATCATCCTCGATGGGCTCGAGGTGATTCGTCAGGGCCTCGGCGATGGCCACCAAAAGGGCATGGCCTGCCTGTGGACGGGCAACCAGCTCAATCCCGGTGAGTTCGGGGGCGGCGATGGAGGCTCGGCCGGCTGGGCTGGCGCACAGTCGATCGACCAGGCCATCGCCAACGCGCTCGGCGACCAGACGCCCTACCGTTCGCTCGAGTTCGGCGTTCAAAACGGCGGCGCCAACAACTGGTCCCGCATGATCTACGCGGGCAGCGACAGCCCCATCGCCGCGGAGAACAACCCGCAGTCGATGTTCGACCGGCTCTTCGCCGACCTGGGCGTCGACACCTCCGAGCTCGACCGCATCAAAGCCGAGCGCCGCAGCGTGCTCGACCTCGTTCACGGCGACCTCGCAGCCCTGGAGAGCCGCTACAGCAGCAGCGACAAGGCGAAGATCGCCGCGCACCTCGACGCGATTCGGGAAATCGAGAAGCGAAACGACCTGGCGACGCCGACGTGCGAACCGCCGATGCAGAACTTCGACTTCGACTTCAACGCCAACGACAACTTCCCGGCGGTGTCGCGACTGATGATCGACCAGATGGTGATGGCGCTCGCGTGCGACCTCACCCGAGTCGCGAGCCTGCAGTGGTCACGCTCGGTCAGCCAAACCGAGTTCAACTGGATCGGCGCCCGGCGCCACCACGACCTCTCACACCTCGGTGACGACGACCAAGGCATGATCACGGAGATCACAGCCATCAACCAGTGGTACGCCGAAGAAGTGAAGTACCTGCTCGATGCGATGGCGGCCGTGCCTGAGGGCGACGGCACCATGCTCGACAACAGCATCGTCGTGTGGGGCAACGAACTCTCCCGCGGCAACAGCCACGGCAACCGCCCGGTTCCGTTCGTCACGTTCGGGGGCGGCTGCGGTGCGCTCCAAACGGGTCGCTGGCTGCAGTACGACAACGCGCCGCACAACCGCCTGCTCGTCTCGCTCGCACAGGCGATGGACGTGGACATGCAGAGCTTCGGCAACAACGACCCCGGCTCGGGCGGCCTGCAGGGCTTCTTCACCTGAGCTGCGCGCGTGGCAGGGCGTCCGTGAGGGTGTCCAGCCACGCGATGAACGCCGTCGGCTCGTTCGGCGACGGGTCGTCTCGCAGCACCACCGAGCCCGCGCGACCGAGCGCGAAGCTCGAGAGCCCTCGCCACGCGTAGGGGGACTCGATGTCGCTGAGCTCTCGACGGATGCCGGTGGGGACGTGGACGATCACCACGGACGCATCGGACTCGATCAGGAGGACCTCCCGGTCCGCGGACAGCTCGAAGGTGCGGACCACGCCCGGAAGCGGACCCACGGGGCGGCGTAGCGCCTCCCCAACGGTCCACAGCTCGCCCCCGCCCTCTTCGGTGCGGAGCAGCATCGAGGCTCCCTGAGGCTGGGCATACACGGCGTCGACCGTCAGCTCGTCGAGCACGGTCAACAGCTCGCCCTCGGGCTCCCAATGCCACAGCCGCAGCAGGCCGTCGTCGCTGGAGACCAGCCGAAGCGCGCGCGCGCTGTCGGTGAACGCGAGCCCCACCACCGAAGATGGAACGTCTTCGACGGGCCACGGCGGCCGCTGAGACTCGCCGGTCTGCACGTCGAACAGCTCGACGTCGGCCTGCGTGGCGCTTCGCACCATGACCGCATACAGCGACGCCTCCGACAGCGCGAAGCGCTCGATGCGATTGCCCAACACGGTCGAAAGCAGCCGCTCGTCGTCGTCGAGCGCGTGGACCATCAGGGCGCATCGCGACGGACCCTCACAGTTTTGCGCGATGAGTCGCGTCCCATCGTTCGACCACCCGATCGGTCGCTCGAATGACGCAGGCAGCAGGCTGATCGGGGTCCCTCCGCCCGCAAGGTCCCACACCGTGATGCCGCCCAGTCCGCCCAGTGCGGCGAGCCAGCGGCCCTGCGGCGAGAAGCTCAGCTCGTGAACGCCGCCGATCAGCTGACCGAGCGAATCCCGGTCTTCGCCCGCTTCACTCCACAGTCGAACCAGGCCCGAAGTACCCCCGAGCGCGAGCCGGTCGCGCGAGGGATCGTGCGCGAGCGACAGCACGCTGGCGTCGATGAGCGGGTGCGAGGGGTCCGATGGACGGACCACCCGCCACTGCCGAATGGTGTCGCTCACGTCGGCCGCGACCACGGTGCGGCCATCGCCCGACATCGCCAGGGCGGACAGCTTGCCCTGGTACAGCTCCCGGGACGGCTGCCCTTCCTCGGGCAGGACGCGCAGCGGTTGCCCCGCGCCGTATCGCGCCTCGGCGGGACCACCGGTCGCCATCGCCATCATGCCGACCTGCGAGACCTCGGGCCGCAGCACGCTCCGCCGCTCTCGAGTGGATACGCGCCAAACCTGACCGTCGGCACCGACGCAGTCGACGAACAGTTCGTCGGGCCCGAAGTGCAGGCCCGTCACCGCCACGCCGGGTCGATGCGGGAGGTCCCACCGCAGCTTCTCGTCGAGGAAATTGATGCGAACCTGGTCGTCCTCGCCTGCCGACACCATGGTCGTGCCGTCCTTCGACAGCACCAAGACCGAGACCGCGCGGCTGTGCGCCCGCATGCCTCGCCCCGGAGCACTGCGCGTCCCAACGACGACGCGGCCGCTGGAGTCGCCCGCGGCGATCGTCTTGCCATCGCCGGACACCGCGACCTTCACGGGCCCGGGCGCGAGCTTGGTCCACACGCGCGCGGGGGCATCCGGCCGATCCCACACGTGGACCGACCCCTCCTTCGAGCCCACCACGATGACCGACCCGCTGCTGGAAAGGCCTGCCGAAACGACCTCATCGGGGCTGCCACGAAGTGGACGTGCCCGAGAGGCGCCGGGCTCGATCCGGTAGGCGCCGTACCGCTCGGTCCCCGCAACGATCGTCTCGCCCTTGGCATCGACCGCCAGCGAGGAGATGGGCCCCGCGCCCAGCGGTACCTGGCGAATCTGGAGCTCTCGGAGCGACGCGGACGCAGCAAGCAGTCGCGCTGGCGTCATCCACGTGCCGTCCTCGGCCGACAGCGCCTTGAGCATGGCAATCGCTGCCGTCGGGTCGCGGTCTGCCATCGACTCGGCACCGCGTAGGATCAGCTCGTCGTAGCGCTCGGTACGGCCGCGGTCCATCACCGCGCGAAGCCTCGTCTCGGCCTCCGCACCCCGCTGCGCCACGTAGTTGCTGCGGATCGATGAGAGCTGCTCGTCGCGTCGCTGCTCTTCGCGAAGCGCCCAGGCGCCCAGGCCGAGGGCACCGAGCACCGCCAGAACGACCAGCGTCGCCGCCACCCAAAGCCAAACGCGAGGGCGCTCGGACGGCAGGTCCGTGACGAGCTCGCCCATCTCGTCGTAGCGCTCGATGGGATCGACCTCGAGCCCTCGGAGCAGGACCCGCATCATCCGCTCGGGCACGTCGGTGTATCGCGGCGGGGCTTCGACGCTCCCCGTCAGCACGTTGGCGGCGAGCTGATGAATCGTGCTGCCCGCGAAGGGGCGGTAGCCGTACAGCGCTTCGTACAGCGCAACGCAGAACGCGAACTGGTCCGTCCGAGCGTCGGCCGTCTCGCCCTTGAACTGCTCGGGTGCCATGTACGCTGGCGTCCCCATGAGCGTGCCTGTTTTCGTCAGGGCAAGGTCGGAGTCGACGGGCAACATCCGCGCGTCGTCGGCGGCCGTGGGGACCTCCGCGTCCGTGCGCGCGAGCCCGAAATCGATGACCCGCACCTCGCCGTCATCGCGCACGAGCACGTTGTCGGGCTTGAAGTCGCGATGAATGATGCCCGCTGCGTGGCCCGCCGCGAGCCCCTCGGCGGCGGCCTTGTAGGCCGATAGGATCGCGCGCCACGAACGTTCGCCGCTGGCTTGCCACTGCCGAAGCGTCGTCCCCTCGACGAACTCCATCGCGACGAAGACCTGGTCTTCAAACTCACCGACCTCGTAGACGTGAACGACGCTGGGATGTGACAGCCTCGCCAGCGCCTGGGCTTCCCGGAGTAGGCGGTTGCGCGCATCTTTGCGGTGCCCCCCCTTGGGGTTGAGGAGCTTGACCGCGACCTTGCGACCCAAGGACGGGTCGTAGCCGGAGTAGATGACTCCCATGCCGCCGCTCCCGATGCGCCCGAGCACGTCGTAGCGACCGATGCGGGTCGGGGCGCCCCCCTCGAGCGTGCGTGGGTGCGGGCCTCCAGCAGGCGCCGTCGGCTGCGTCCCGGGCCGCACCGTGGAGCCGAAGAGCTTGCCTCGCAGGTTCTCCCGGACCCGCGCCAAAAAGGCCGCGGACTCCGGCGACGACGCGGGGCGCGCGGTGGCTCGCGCAGGCTGCGTGTCGGGAGGCTCCACGGTCTCCATGATGCCTGGCTCACGTGCTCGCGATCGCGCACATTGCTCGGACGTCTCGATTTCGGGCCCTCTGAGCCGCTGAACCGGCGTTTCCCGCTTTCGCCCAACGACGACCACGGGGAAGCCTCGCACCTCCTCCTCAAAATCGTGACATCGGCCTGCAACTGCATCACAACCAGTCCGTCTTGTTTTTCGCGCGCGCACGGTCTGTTCACAGATCCTGGCGCAATAGGGAATCAACGATGGTGGCTTCGTACATAGCGGAGATCGAGCGACTGGCTGGAGCCTTCCGGGCCAACGAGCGCAACCTGCCGCTGTACTTCCCGGACTTCGAGACGGCGCCGGCCGAGGACAGCCTCAACCGCGTGTTCGGGGCACCCGTCGGCCTGACCGACGCCGACTGGCCCACGTACCCGCACCTGGGTGAGCTTCTCGCCCGCGCCAACCAGCTCGAGTCGTACGACGAGACCGACCTGCGGATGGAGCACGTCTTCACCATCGATCTGCGGGACATCAACCTTCTCGGGGCGCCTCCACGGGCTCGCGCGATGATGTTGTTCATCAGCAACACCACCGCGCACTGGGCCAACCACAACGGCAACACCGACACGGCCGTCGTGTTCCTCTCCGACGACGAGCTGGCGCGCGGCTCCTACCGAGGCGCCCTGCCCCGTCGCTCTCAGTCTCGCTGGAGCCGTCGCTTCAGCCTCGCGCGCATCGACGTGCCCGGCGACGTCTTCGATCCGGTCGACGAAGAAGACTCCCCGATCGCGCTGCTCCACGACGCCATCTGGCAGGCCCCCGCGCGCCTCGGAGGCTGCCCGATCTGGGTGCGCGAGCCGTCCGATCCACGCGACTTCACGCCCGTCCGCCGCGTCCACCAGCCCGCATCCACGCCGGGCCCTCGCGGACGCAATGCGTTCATGATGCAGTTCGAGGAGCGCTTCGCGAACATCAACCTGGGACAGCAGGGCGTGATGTACGTGTCGGGCGTGGGCGCCTACTACCAAAGCTACGATTGACGCCGCTTTTTTGGACCCGCTTGCGCTTCGTGCTAGCGGCGGGTCCGATGGGCGACCGTTTTCGCGACCTGGGCTTGCTGCTGCTGCGCGTCGGCATCGGCGGGATGTTCATGGCGCACGGCTGGCCCAAGCTCGCCGGCGGTGAGCGAGCCTGGACCAAGCTGGGCAAGAGCATGGTCCATGTCGGCATCGACTTCGCCCCGACGTTTTGGGGCTTCATGGCGGCGATGGGCGAGTTCTTCGGTGGACTCGCCTTCGCGCTGGGGATCGGCTTCACCCCCGCGGTGGTGCTGCTGCTCTCGACGATGATCGTCGCCGCGACGATGCACGTTCGCAAAGGCGACGGCTTCGTCTCGGCGAGCCACGCCATCGAGGCAGGGATCGTCTTCGCGGCGATGCTGCTCATTGGCCCGGGCAAACACACCCTGGCCGACAAGCTCTCGAAGCGCTGATCGCTACTCGACCTCGACCCAGGAGCCGGTCGGGCCGGCGCCATCCAGCACGTAGGCACGCGCGGCCTGCAGCTGCCCGTCGGGGCTGCCCGCCGTGACGGGGACGACATCCCATCCCACGTAGGTGCTGGAAATCTCGCCGTTGACCAGGTCGAAGTCGAGCGGCCCGCTGACGCCACCGATGTCGATGTTTCCGCCGGCGACGAGCAGCTCACGCGCGTCGATGAGCGCCTGCTGGCTGCCCATCGGCACCGGCGTACCACCCGTGGCGTCGGCCAGGCGCGGCATCGCGGTCGCGATCTCCACGCCGCTCGCCCCCCCGGCGACCAGCCCCATCAGCGTCACGATCGCGGCGTCGTAGCCCAGTGGGCTCGCCGAGAGGGGGTTGAGGTCGGAGTAGACGACCCGGTAGCGGATGTTGAAGTCCTCGAAGTTCTCGGGGTCCTGGATGTTGGGCGAGACGCCCTCGAGCGCGTTCATCAGCGTGGGCCGGAACGACTCCACCACGAGCTGAAGCGAGGGCAGCAGCTCCGGCACCGCGCCGTGGGACATCACGAAGCGTGGAAGCTGCATACCCGAGCCGTTCCAGGCCAGCAGGTACGCGTTGAGCACTTCGGTCACTTCCGACGTGCCGAGGAAGACGATCGTATCGGCGTTCTGCGCGAAGCCATCGGCAATCACCGTCGCGTAGGCGCTGCGCGCATCGTCCTCCGACAGGCCGACCGGGTTGGGGTAGAGCAGCGACCCCGTCGGCACGTTGGGCAACACCTCGGAGAGGCGGCCGAGCATGGGCTCGAACAACCCCTTGCCGTACTCGTCGTTCTTGGCGAGCACCAAGATGCTCTCCGGCGGGGGGTCGAGCGAAGCGATGCGGTCGGCGATGGCGTTGGCCTGCACCGCGTCGGAGCTGATCGTTCGCCAGATCAGCCCGTTGTCGTCGAGCCCTCCGATGGCGGCCGCGGTCGCGGTCGGCGTCACCACAAACGTGTTGGTGTCGACGACGAGGGGCTGCAGCGCGAGAACCTCTTCGGACAGCGTCGGCCCGATGATGGCGGGCACGCCGACGTCCTCGATGAGGTGGCGCGCCGCCTCCTCAGCCGCGCTGGGGCTGCCTCCGCTGTCGCACGCGATCCAGCCGACCTTCTTGCCGTCGGAGAGCGACGTGACGCTGTTGAAGTCGTCGAGCGCGAGCTCGATGGCGTTCTCGATGGGCGCGATCGCCTCGGTGAACGGCTCGGACGTTGCGAGGATCGAGCCGATCCACACGATCTCGTCCGGGTCGGCGCCGTCGGGAAACACCACCTTGGTGCACTGCTCGTTCGTGAGCAGAGCACATTCGCCATCGGGCCCGCAGGTGGACTCCTCCCCGAACACCGACGTGCAGGGCTCGGGGTCTTCGCAGAGCACGTCGGCGGGAACTGGCCGTGGCTCGCAGGTGTTGGTGTCGAGGTTGCAAACGAGGTCCTCCCCCGCCTCGTTGTTGCAGTCGGAGTCCTGGCGGCACTCCTCGAACTCGAGCGTGAGGGAGCAGCTTCCAAGCAGCGACGCCGCGGTGATGGCGACGAGCGCGTTGCGAGCCAGAGCGGTTCCTGAGTTGCGTGGCATGGCAGTGTCCTAGAAGCGCACGCGTGCGGTCATGCCGGCACCGTTCGGGGAGAAGGTCGGAGCCACCTGGGCCCGCGCGCCGTTGTTCTTCTTCCGGTAGGAGACGCCGACCAAAATGGCGCCCGTGATCACGAGTGCCGCACCGGCACCGAACATCACGTCCGCGATCAGGGCGCTACGCTGGCCCACGTCGACGGCCTCGCGACGCTGCTCGAGCGTGTTGAGGCTTTCCAGGTCGTTCGCTTCGGCACGCGCCGCGCCAGCAAAGCCACCGCCGGTAATCAGGGCGGCCCCGCCGATGACGAGCAGGGTGACGCCGCCAATCCGAAGCGGAGGCATCTTCGAGTCCTCGACCGGCTCGGGTTCGGGCTCCGGCTCGGGTTCAGGCTCCGGCTCGGGTTCAGGCTCCGGTTCGGGTTCAGGCTCCGGTTCGGGCTGCTTGGCGGCCTCTTCCTTTGCCTTCATCTCCTCGACGATCGCCCGCAAGACCCGAAGGCGCTCCAGCGCGACCTCCCGCGAGGACAACTCCACGCCCGGCTCGTTGATGAAGCGCTCGTAGTACTCGATGGCGCTGGGGAAGTTGCCGCTCTCTTCGTAGACCCGTCCGATGTTGAACAGGTAGTTCGGCTCGGGGCTGACGTTGTAGGCATCCTCGAACAGCCGGGCAGCGTCCTCGTACCGCTTGGCCTTGAACGCCTCGACCGCCTGAGCATTGATCGCGTCGACGTCTTGGGCGGGGGACTCCGCGGGCTGAGCGAGGGCCGTGGTCGGCATCCCCAGCGAGAGGGCCACGGCCAGGGCGGTGGAAGAGTGCAGACTACGCAGGCTCACGATCACTTGCCGACGGGCAGGAAGATGCCGTCGTCCTTTTTGTCGCCGCGCTTCATGAACACGTCGTCGTCCTTCTTGGGCGCGGGCGGGGGGTCTTTTTTCGGGGGTGGCGACGCCGCGTCGGGGGTGGTGCCGTCGCTCGAGGGTTTGGGCGTGGTCTTGCCGGACTTGCCGCCGGATCGACCGCCACGCGGCTTGGACTTCCCGCGACGACCCGCGGCCTTCTCCTCCATGGCCGCCACGAGCTTCGCCGAGCCTTCGGGCTGCAGCTGGACTTCCGCCTCCCACGGCTCGTAGCCCTTCGCCTCGACCCGCACGCTGTACAGACCCGGCGCAAACGACTTCTGGACGGGAACGGCACCCGCGCGCTCGTCGTTGACGTACGCGATTCCTCCGGGGGGGCCTTCGATGCGCAGGGTCCCCGGCGTGTCCGGGTCAACCGACGGATCGGGCTCGGCCGCCACGGGCGTGACGGCGACCGGGGCCTTCTCTTTGGGCGATTCCGCGGGAGCAGCCGCCTTGGGGGCTTCGTCGCGCTTTGCAGCGGCCTTGGGCGAGTCGTCATCCCCGCTGAGCGCGAGCCACGTGACGCCGCCGGCGATGAGAACAGCGACCGCGACGGCGAGCCCGAGAACGACGCCGATGCCTCGCTTCTGGGGTGGCGCGGCGGGTTCGGCGGGCGAAAGCACCGCGGCCGCGGGCGCGACCTCTCGAGGCTGCTGTTCTGGGGCCGGGGTGGGTACGGGCTCGGCCTCGGGCTCGGGCTCGGCCTCGGGCTCGGCAGTGGTCGTGGTCTGGAGCGGCGGCAGCGTGCGGCCGGGCGCGTCGAGCTTGGGCGTCTCGAGATCCGGGAGGTTTGCGATCGGCCGCGTGGTCCGAGGCTTGCGCGTTCGCTTCCTCGGCGGCTCCTCTTCGAGCTCGATGTGCAGCGGGCCGACGGGGTCGTCCGAAAGCAGAGGAGACGGCGCCTCGACCGGCTTGGGCTTCGGCTTCGGCTTCGGAACCTTGGTCACCGCGGGTTGGCCCGTCGGAGCCGGGGACGCACCCAGCGGCGCGCTCGCACTCCCCGCCGGCAGCGTGTTCCGCCGCGGTGGAGGCCCCGGCTTGAC
The DNA here is from genome assembly GCA_039024335.1 of Myxococcota bacterium. Classification (GTDB taxonomy): domain Bacteria; phylum Myxococcota_A; class Polyangia; order Nannocystales; family Nannocystaceae; genus CAJXVA01. The sequence continues at coordinate 38,139 of JBCCQM010000022.1, read as the reverse complement.
CGAGCGCTCCATGTTCGAGCTCGCCGCGGTCCGGGCAGGCTTGGGGCGCCGCTTGGGCGGAGCCGGATTCTCGGGCGCCGCAGGCTCTTCCGCCTCGGCGACGGCGGGCAACCCCACGCGGGTCGGTTCGCGACCACGACCGGACGTCTTGGCGCGAATCGCCGCCGACGGCTGCGGGGGACGGGCGCGAGGACGGCCGGGCTCTGGCTGCGAGATCGGCTTCGGCGCGTCGGCCTCGGGGGTGTCATCGTTGCTCGGCTTCGCGGACTCGGCCTGCTCGGCGTCACCTTCGAGCAGCTTCTCCAGACGCGGACGGGTCCACAGTGAGCTGGACGGGTCGTCATTGCTGAGCCCAACCCCCTCAAACTTCCGCTTCCAGTACCGCTCGATGGCGTCGGAGCTCTCGCTCGTGGCGCTTGGAAGCTCGAACGCGGCCGCTTCGGCGCAGGTCCGCAGCAGCGTCGCCATCGCCCCCGCGTCGGCCGGACGCTCGGAGGGGTCCTTGGACATGCAGCGGTAGATCAGGTCCTGCAGCGCCTGCGATGGGGGCTCCACCCCAGTCGGGAGCACGTCCGTGAACCGCTTCGGCGTGCCGTGAACATGGTTGTAGAGGATGGCGCCGTCATTCTCGCCGAGGATCGGCGAGGCCCCGGTGAGCATGATGAAGAACATGATGCTCAGGGCGTAGACATCGACGCGAACGTCGGAGTCGTCGCCGCGGATCAGCTCGGGCGCCAAGAAGCCCGCCGTGCCGATGACGTTGGTCTTGGTGATGTCGACGTCATCGCCCTCGACCATCTTCGCCAAGCCGAAGTCGAGCACCTTGACGACGTTCGCCTCGCCGTCGCGCTCGCAAAGCATCACGTTCGACGGCTTGATGTCTCGCAGCATCACGCCCTTGCCGTGGGCGTAGGCGACGGCGTCGAGCAGCTGGGCCGCAATCGGCAGGAACGTGGCGGGGTCGAGCCGCCCCTTTTTCGTGAGCAGCTTCCGCAGCGGAATGCCGCGGATGTACTCCATCACGATGTAGGGGTGGTCGTCCTGGTGCCCAATGTCGAAGAGCTCGACGATGTTGGGATGGCGCAGCTCGCTGAGCCGCTTGCCTTCTCGCTCGAACCGGGCCACCGCGTGCGCGTCGTGGGCCCAGTGTGGGGCGAGCATCTTCAAGACGAGCTCTTTGTCCTCGAGGATTTCTCGCCCGAGATAGACCAGCCCCATCCCGCCCCGGCCGATCAGTCGGTCGACCTGGTAGCGACCACCCATCACCTTCCCGATGAAGGGATTGTGAGGAGTCGGCCCGTTGGCGGGAGCGGTCGTCATCGTGGGGTTGGAGGGAAGTGAATCGGAGCGAGAGCCCGGACTGTAAGCCGCCCGGCATGGCGGCATCCGCCGCATTTTCCACAATTTATCCGGCGTGCGCTGGGTTGTGTCCCAGCTCGACTCCGTTTGAAACGATCGCGACGCGGATTCCGTCCGATCCGCCGACTGTTGAACGTTGTTCGACAGAAACCCGCGAAATCCGTGAGGAACTGCACCCTCTCCAAGCCCCACGCGTTGGGTGGACGGGCCGGCGGGGACGCCAGATGTTCCGGTAGAATCCTCACATGCTTGGGTTGGGGCGGAGGGTGTGGCTCGGTGCCGCGGCGGTGCTGATGGCATGCCAGTTCGAGACGAGCAGCGCGGATACGGACACCGACGGAACGTCGAGTACCGGGGACGACGACGCGGGATCGCCGACGAGCAACTCACTGGTCACGACGAACGGCAGCACGTCATCAACGACGGACGGCACCAGCTCCGGTCGCACCACCGAAACGGACTCCACGTCGCGCGGGGTGACCGGCGAGCCCTCGACGACCACAGGAGCCGTCGATGAGACGAGCGACAGCGCCTCTGGATGCGCTCCGTTCGTCGACTTCACCTGGGCCGTGGACATCCCCGAAGAAGACACCAACTACGCGCCGACGAACGCGATGTCCCTGCCGGAACTCGACGGTGAGCCGGTCATTTTTCTGCGCTCGACCACACCGGGGCTCGGGACTGCCGCGATTGCGTTCGACGTCCCATGCGCCGACGACGTGTTTTACTGGGTGCTGGCCTGGGACGCGCAGGGGAACGACCCGAGCAACGCAGACGCCTACGTCATCGGCCTGAACATCGAAGCCGACGAGATCGGGCCGGACAGCCCGAGATGGGAGTATGGCTGCGACAATGACTACGACGGGCCCGGCTGGCAGTGGTACCGCATCCGTGAAACCGGCGACGACTGTGCCGACGGCGGAGAGATCGTCGACGCGCTCGAGGAGGGCGAGCACCGCCTGCGCTTGAGCAACCGCGAGCCCGCGAGCACGACGGGCCCGATCATGTTCAACTTCACGGGCATTGCGGCGGTAGTCGCGACCAACGACCCCGACTACGATCCGCACGACGACTACGACCCGAGCCGTTGACCCCCGCGGTGGTACGGTGAGGCATGGCGCGCTCGAGCCGTCCCGCGACTACGCAACAGATGCCGCAGGTCGTGTTCGAGCTCCGCGGGCTGTGCAAGGCGTTTCCCGGCGAGCCGCCGCTTCTCGTCGACGCAAACCTCAACGTCTACGAAGGCGAGACGCTCGCGATCATCGGGGAGAGCGGCTGCGGCAAGAGCGTCCTGCTCAAGATGATGATGGGGCTGATGCCGCCCGACGCCGGAGAGATTCTCTTCCGCGGGAAGCCAGTCGCCTCGATGGACCAGCCCGCGCTGGACGCGATGCGACGGCAGGTCGGATATGTGTTTCAGAACGACGCACTGTTCGACTCGATGAGCGTGCTCGACAACATCGGTTACGGCATGCGCGAGCACACCGACGCGACCGACACCGACATTCTCGCGCGAGCGCAGGACTGCCTGGAGTTCGTGGGGTTGGAGCGCTGGCGCGTGAAGCTGTATCCAGCGGAGCTCTCGGGCGGGCAGCGCAAGCGCGTCGGCATTGCGCGGGCCATCGCGATGAAGCCGAAGGTGCTCATGTACGACGAGCCCACGCAGGGCCTAGACCCGCAGAGCATCACCCGCATCGCCAACCTGATCATCCGGCTGCGCGGCGAGCTGGGCGCGACGTCCGTGGTGGTGACGCACGACATGCGAACCGCTTTCACCGCCGCGAACCGGATCGCGCTGCTGCACGAAGGGCGCTTCGACTACGTCGGCTCGCCGGCGCAGTTCGCCTACCATGACGCGCTCCCGGTCAAAGAGTTCATCGCCGACGCCCTCGAAGAGCTCCAAGAGCTGCCCTTCCTGCAGGCGCAGCGCTCCGGCGACGACAGCTCGGCCACCCAGCCCTACGGCTGAGCAGCGCGGCTGCTATGGTCCCCGCGCCTTGACGATCCTGACCGCGAACGGGCTGCGCGTGAACTTCGGCGAGCGAGAGGTCCTCCGGGGGGCCACGCTCGCCATCGACGCTGGCGAACGCGTCGGCATGGTCGGCCGGAACGGCTCCGGCAAGACCACCCTCGTCCGCATCCTCGCCGGCGACCAAGAAGCCGACGACGGCGAAGTGGTGCGACGCAACGGACTTCGCGTCGGCTACCTCTCGCAGGAGCCGCACTTCGAAGCCGGCCACAACGCACTCGAGGCCGTGCTGGCAGGGCTCAAGGGGTGGACCGCCGCGGTTGCACGCCACGCCGAGGTGTCTGCCAAGCTCGAGAACGCCGGCGATGACCTCGAGGCTCTGCTCGAGCAGCAAGCCGCAGCCGCCGCCGCCGTCGAAGACCTCGGCGGCTGGGACCTCTCGCACGAGGCGGCGAGCATGCTCTCGAACCTGGGCGTGCATCGTCACGACGCAGCGGTCGCCTCCATGAGCGGCGGAGAACGCCGACGTGTCGCGCTGGCCCGCGTCCTCGTGGCGCAGCCTGAGCTGGCCATCCTCGACGAGCCCACCAACCACCTCGACATCGGCGCGATCGAGTGGCTCGAGAAGTGGTTGGCCGACCGCTACAAGGGCGCGCTGCTGATGGTCACCCACGACCGCTACCTACTCGACCGGGTCGTCACGCGGACGTTCGAGGTCGAGCAAGGGCAGGTCTACGCGTACGACGGTGGCTGGGGTCAGTACCTCGAAGCCAAGGCGATTCGCACCGCGCACGCGGAGCGCGTCGAAGCCAACCGCCAGAACTTCCTGCGTCGCGAGCTCGAGTGGCTGCGTCGCACGCCACAGGCCCGCACCACCAAGCAAAAGGCCCGCATCCAGCGAGCCGAATCGGCGCTGGCCGAGGACGGGCCCATGCGCGAGCGCAACGCGACGATCGAGCTCGACCACGTCCGAAGCGGTCGCACGATCCTCGAAGCGGAAGAGGTCGCTGTGAAGGTCGCCGACCGCACGCTGCTCGAGGGACTCACACTGCGCCTCTCCGAAGGCGAACGCATCGGCATCGTGGGGCCCAACGGATGCGGCAAGACCAGCCTGCTGCGGGTCCTGACGGGCCAGGCCGAACCCGCCGGCGGCTCCGTGACGCACGGCAAGAACACCAAGGTCGCCTACCTCGACCAGCAGCGCAGCGGACTCGACGACAGCAAGACCATCTACGACACCGTCGGTGAGGGCGGCAGCCAGATCGTGCTCGCTGGGCAGCCGATCGAAATTCGGGCCTACCTCGAGCGCTTCTTGTTCGGCTCCCACGAGCAGCGAAAGCAGGTCGGCGTGCTTTCGGGTGGCGAGCGGGCTCGCGTGGCGCTCGCCAAGACCCTGCGCGACCAGGCGAACGTCGTCGTGCTCGACGAGCCTACGAACGACCTGGACGTCACCACCCTCGCCTCACTCGAAGGCGCACTGCTCGGCTACCCGGGTACGCTGCTGGTGGTGACGCACGATCGCTGGTTCCTCGACCGCATCGCGACATCTGTGCTGGTCTTCGAAGAGGACGGCGTCGTGCAGCACCAAGGAGGCTACTCCGACTACGTCGAGCGCGTCGCCGCGGACAAGCGCGCCAAGGCGGCCGAAGCCAGCAAGCCCAAGGCCGCCCCCAAAGCCGCACCCGCAGCGAAGGCCAAAAAGAAGGGCCTGACGTACGCCGAGGAGAAGGAGCTCGACGGCCTGCTCGAGAAGGTCGACGAAGCCGAGAGCCGCGTCGCACAGATGGAAGCCGAGGCCGGCGGTGCGACGTTCTACGAGCGCAGCGACGAAGACCGCAAGACCTTCTTCGAGACGCTCGAGTCGGCCAAGGCCGACGCCGAAGCACTCGCGCTGCGCTGGGCCGAACTCGAAGAGAAGCGCGACGGCTGAGACCCGCGCCTCATCCCGCGGGCTCGAAGCAGAACGTCGCGTCCGTCACCGTCGCGAGCGCCTGCTCCAGCGTGGCGGCGTCGCGCACGTTGTAGAAGGCGTCCACCCCCGGCGCCGACACTCCGCCTGCGAGAGCGAGCTCGTTGATCGCGTCCCGCACGTTCTTTCCGGAGAACGCATCGGGCTGGTTTTCGATGTCGACGCCGACGACGAACGTCGGGATGCCTTGGGCCCATGCGTCGGCCACCGCATCGACGGCGAGCGGGTCGTAGGTCTCCAGCCACGCCTCGCTGCCGTCGCAGTTCGAAGAGCCGTCGGTGACGAGCACGATCGCCCGCGGCCGCGTCGCATCGAGCGTGCCCAGGTGCGCCACGGCCTGCTCGATCGCGCGGCGCGTCGGCGTGCCGCCCCCCACTTCGCCCTGCGGGAGCGCGTCCACGATGGAATGCGCCGTTTCACTGCCCACCGGGACGTGCGGCGCGTCGTCGAGCAGGCATGCCTGCGCTGCGCCCCCATCCTGGTCCGCGTCGATGCCCGGAAACAACAGCATGCCCACGTCGGCGAGCCCGTCGAGTTCATCGACCGTGCGCTCGACCGCCTCGACCAACGTCGACCAACGAGAAACACGCGGCGTCCCGTAGTCGCCATCATGGTTCCACTTGTAGTGGTCCATGCTCGCCGACTTGTCGAGCACGAGAAGGATCTGCGGGATGGCGTCGCACCCAGGTTCGATCGGGTCTGCGGGTGAACCCAGGTCGGGGAACGGTGGCGCACCCGCGTCGTCGTCGCTTCCGCCGCTGCTGCCGTCGTCATCGGCATCCGGTCTCGCGCCCGTGGTCGTGCCATCACCATCGGAACCAGAGGTGTCGGGCGCGTCGGTCGACCCACCGGCGTCGGTGTCACCGGGGGACACCGGTGGAATCGCGCCGGTCAATGAAGGGGCGTCGGGCGCGACCGCATCGCATCCGGCGACACAGAGCAGACCAAGGGCGAGAGACAGGGTGCTACGCGACATCGGAGTCTGCCGCGACGACGCGCGGTCCTGACCTCGCCCATCGACGTCGCCGGAAGCGCATTGAACGCTTGCGTCGCGCCGCGCACGAACACCCACAAGTGCGGTTCGCGATCGGGCCGCCACCGCCGGGGTCCGCGCCGACGAAGCTTCGTTTTCTCCAACTTTTTTTGACGGATGTGACGACGAGTCGACATCCATGCATGTGACCGACTCGTCGCGCGGCTTGCCCTCGAAATCCACAAAGGATGAGGGCGGCCGTGGTCGAGCGGCTCACGGTTCGCGCCCAACCACCGGTGCCGCGAGGGCTGGCTACGCCGCAGTCGTGGCGGCCATCACCCTCGCCGCCACGCCTGCCCTCGCGTCCGACGACACCGTCCCGATTCAGCGGCCAACCGCGAAGGCGCAACCGCCCGCGTATACGAGCAGCCCGGCGCCCGCCTCGGCAACGCCTCAGCCTGCCGCTACGCCTCAGCCCACCGCGCCGCCTCAGCCCGCCGCAACGACGGCGTCCGCGCCCGCGTTCACGCGAAGTCCCGCACCGGCCTCGACGCGCGCCGTCGAGCCCGCGCCCTCCCCTCGGGCCGCCGCGCCGGCGCGCACGGCGAGTCGCTCCGCAGGCAGCGGCGGGGCGCTCCATGCCACGCACACGCCCGAGCATCGCGAGCGGCTTCCCCACCGCGGATTCACCATCGACGGACGCATCGGTACTGCGGGCTGCCAGCGCTCGCTCTGCGCCGACAGTCATGACGCCGGCCCGGGCCTACGCCTCGACGGCTTCCTCGGCGGAAACATCCGAGGCTGGCTCGACCTCGGCATCGCCGGCGGTTGGGGCAGCTTCTCGAGCGCGGTCGAGCAAGACGCGAACCTCTTGCGCCTCTACGGCGTGGAGCCAGCTCAGCTCGACGCGGCCGCCACCGCCGCGGGCTCACCGCTGGGCTTCAACCCGTTCGCACTTCAGGTCCGAAGCGCCAAGCTCCGCACCGCTCGGGTGGGCCCCTCGCTGAGGGTTCACCTCATCCCCCGCGGCCGCGGCATTGCCTACATCGGCAGCGGCTTCGGCTACTCCACGTTCCTGGCCGACTACCAGACCGCAGCTGGCAACGTCAGCCTGCGCTTCCACGGCCTCGACGTGCCGCTGCAGGCCGGCGCCGGCGTGCAGATCAGCGAGCACATCGCCGCCGTGGCGCAGTTCGACTACATGTTCTCGAGCTACCCGGTGGTGCGGTTCGACCACCCGCAGGAGTCGCTCACGCTGCCGGTGTCGTTCCTCGACACCGCCGCGTCGGCCTCGGGCAACTCCGTCAGCGACACCCTGCCGCGCATGTGGTCGGTGGGCATCGGGCTTCGGGCCCGTATCTGAGCCGCATCTTGGACGCGGCCTGACCCGGGCAAGAGCGGGCTTTGCTACCCGACCACGGCCGGCGCGGCTTCGGTCGCCGATGGGCCTGCGCCCACGCGCTTGAGGTGCGCGATGTGGGATCGGAGCGCCTCGAACATCGACGGCTGCACGAGGTAGGGCGCGCCATGCTCGGCGCACACCTCCGCGACGATGCTGCTGATCGCCGGGTAGTGCAGGTGGCACACCTTGGGGAACAGGTGATGCTCGATCTGGTAGTTGAGGCCGCCGAGGAACCAGGTCAGCGCGCGGTTGTCCTGGGAGAAATTGACCGTGGTCGCCAGCTGCTGCTCGGCCCACCCCATGGGGATGCTCTCGCCGACGCGCGGCCAGCTGCCGAACTCGGCGATGTCGTTGCAGTGCGCCAGCTGGAATGTGGTGGCCAGCGACAGCCCCCACACCCAGAAGATCAGCCCGTATACCGCAAGCATCGCCAGCGACGGCCCAAAGACGACCAGGGGCGTGATGAACATCCAGCTGTAGGCGAGGGCCTTGCCGGCGAACAGCTTCGCGAGTTCCTTTCCACGCGGCGGCGGAACTCGCCGGGCACCTGCACGCTGCGTGAACATGCGGCGGTAGTCGTCCACGAAGATCCACTTCGGGGTGACGAGTGCGTACAGCAGCCAGGAGTAGACGTGCTGGTACCGATGCGCCGGATGGTACGCGTCGGTCGTCGACAGCCGCAGCCAAGGCGACTGGCTGATGTCGTCGTCGACCTGCTCGATGTTCGGATAGGTGTGGTGCAGCACGTTGTGCTTGTGGTGCCACATGTACGAGCTGCCCCCGATCGCATCGAGCGCGAACGCAGCCAGCTTGCTGACCCACCTCCGGTTCGAGTACGCGCCGTGGCCACCGTCGTGCTGGATCGAGAAGCCGACGCACGCGAGCGAAAGCCCCATCGAGATGGCCAGCGCGATGAAGTGCCAGGCCTCCGTCGCCACGGTGAGCAAGAGAACGTACGTGGTGGCGACCCAGGACACGATCACCGCCGACTTGGCGATCATGCGCCAGCCGCCGTCGCGACGAAGCCCCTCGCGCTTGAAATACTCCGAGACGCGCTTGTTGAGGTCTCGATGCAGCGTCCCGTCACCGCCGTACTTGAGAACGTCGCTGCAGCCCGGCGGGGTCAGCCAGGTGGGAGCCGTAGAACCTGCGGTGGACGATGCGCGCGAAGACATGGGAGCCAAGCGTGAGGACAGAACGAGCGCTTCGCCGAGACCGAAAGTCGCGAATGCCAGTCGAGATGTCGTCGGAAGCGCCTGGAACGTACAGGACTGGGGCGCCGAAGTCTCGCGCGAAGCGCGTGGCCTTGGCTCACGCCGGCGGGTCGTTCGAGAGCGCCCAGCGGAACGCGGCGACGGTGACGCCGACGTAGAGCAACAGCAAAGGCTCGCCCCACGCCCGCGGTTCGTACAGATTCGCGACCACGAACAGCCCCGCCATCGCTGCGAACGCAAGCGCGCCGACGCGCTGAAGCGCGCCTGGCATGCGGCGGCGGAGCACGCACCAAAGCACCGGAAGCCCAGCAAACGCCCCCAGGATGCTCAGCGCGTGGCCGAGGTCGGCGAGCCAACGCAGGTTGTGCTCGGCTCGCAGCATTCCGTCGACGTAGAGGTGGACGCCGGTCCCCGGATTGCTGGACCACAGCACCGAGATCGCAAAGCGCACCATCACCACCCCCACGAGCTGCAGCGACGCCCATCGCAAGGCCTCGGCGCGGGTCGACGCGGTCCAGTGGACCAGCACGGCGAGCACCGGCACCAACACCGCGGACTCGCGGTTGGCCGCGCCCAGCACCACCAGGACCAGCACCGGGACCCAGCGTCGCTGCACGGACCAGGCCAGGCCCCACGCAATGCATGCAATTGCGGGCAGGTCCCAGGGGTAGAAGATCGGCCACTTGAAGCGAAGCAAGAAGCCGAGTCCGAGGACGCCCAAGTAGGCCGCACCACCGAGCACGGCGAGCCGCGGCGCCACCCATTGGCGCAAGCACGCAGCGACGCCACCGATGGCCGCGACCGAGGCCATCCACTCGGTCACGGCAAAGCAGGCCTTGATCGAGATGCCCGCGGCGACGAAGGGCCGCACGAGCTGGGGAACGAGGACGCGATGCCCGAACGGCAGCTTGGCCGTGCCCGCGACGAGGGCGTGCCAGGGCGCGCCTGCGTACTCGCGGTTGAACTTCAGACGCAGGGCAACGAAGCAGGCTGCGGCGACCGCGAGCACGATGATGCGAACCGCTCGCGTCACCGGTGTCCCTCCGCCTCGAGGTGAAGGTCGTGGTCGAGGACGCGGCGCGAGAGCTGAAGCTGTGCGGCAGCCCGCTCGGCCAGCGCGTCGCAGTCCGACCGAGGGCGGCCTCGGCCGTCGACCACGTCGATGCAGGCACCGTCGGCGGGCGTGTCGATGCCCCGACGCACCAGCATGCGGTCGGGCCCGACCACGCCACCGTTGGGCAGCGCCGCAAACCCAGGCCCTCCCTCGAGCAGCGGCGTCCCGACGGCGCCGGCGGGCGGCTCAACGCCGAGCACGTGGAGCGCGGTCACCCCGAGATCGATCTGCCCTCCCACCACGTCGCGGGCGCCCTTGAGCGCTCCGCCAGGGACCCACAAGAACGCGGGCACCCGATGCATCCGAGCCTCGGCATAACGCGCCACGGGTACGCCCGAGAGCGCCGCGACGTCGTCGTCGAGGTTCATGCCGGTGACGTGGTCGCCGTAGACGAGGACCACGGTGCGATCGGCCAACCCCGACGCATGCATCGACGCGAACCAGGCCGCGAGTGCGTCGTCGAAGTGCCGCATCGCCTGCAGGTAGTTGCCGACCCACGTCCCGTCGAGCTCGCCGACGTCGAGCGTCTCGAGACGCTCGGGGAAATGGTCGTAGGGGTGGTGCAGACTCAGCGTGATCCCGAAGGCGACGAACGGCTCCGGCAGCGCGTCGACGCGGGCACCGAACCGCTCCAGGAACGGACCGTCCGCGAGCCCCCACCCCACTTTGGGGCCCGGACCCAGTGCGTCCATGAAGTCCGAGTCGGCGAAACCGTAGGCCGGATGCAGCACCGACCGGTTCCAAAACGCCCGCTGGTACGGATGCGCCGAATACGACGCGTAGCCTTCGTCGACCAGCGCGTGAACGAGCGTGCGGAACTCGTTGTCGGCGCGCAGGAACGACAGCGCCCCCTCGCGCAGCGCGTGCCCGGAGCCCAGCACCAAGAACTCGGCGTCCGACGTGCGCCCCTGCGCGGTCTGGTCCGAGATCCGATCGAAGGCGAGCGCCTGCGCGTGCGCACCCGAGAGGAACGGCATGACCGGCTCCCCGCCGACTTCGGCGTCCACGACCCACTGCTGCATCGCCTCGACCTGGAGCACGATCAGGTTGGCCCCCTTGGCCACGCCGCGGTGCGTCGTTGGCCGGGCCGCGCGAATCTCTGCCAGCCCGCGCCACACGTCGGCGCGCGCCTGAGCCGACAGCGGGCCAGCACGCCACGTCCGGATGAGCCGAAGCGCCTGGAGGATGTGTGCCCCGAGGACGCCGAAGCGCTGCGCGTTGTGGGCCTCGGAGAAGACGCGCACGCCGAGGTCTCCGCGTACGGCCGTTCCCAGCGTCACCGCCGAGGGCAACGCGGCGAGCAGCAGCGCGGCCGGAAGCAAGAAGCTCAGTCGCGGTCGAGGACCTCCCGCAAAGCGCCGAACGACCAGCCCCGACAGCAGCGGCGCCGCGAGCCAGACGTGCTCGAGCGCGATGGTCGAGCTCACGGTCGCCTTGGCGTCGACCAGGTGATGGAGCGCCGCCACGGCCGTGAGCGGCGCAAGGCCTCCGAAGAACGCCGCGTACGCCAGATCCACCCAGGCGACGAGCGCGAGCAGGCCGGCCACAGAAAGCGCGACCGGGGCCTGAGCTCGCCGGGGCAGCAGCGCAACGAGCAGGCCGAGGCCCGCGGCAACCGAGAGCGCGACGGGGGTCCCCCGGTCGTAGAGCTGGATTCGGCTGAGGTCGGCGAACAGCTCGGTGGTGACGATCGCGACGCCCGTCATCCACAGCGGCCAGCCCGTCCACGCGATCGTCGTCCATCGGCGCACGGCCGCGACCCAGCCGACGAGCAACCCCACCGCGATCAGCCCCCACAACGAGGAGCGCCGCATCACGTGGAGCGAGACGGGGGCGGCATCGGTCACGAACCACCGCACGTTCTCCCGCAGCAGGCCGAAGCGCACCTGCACCTCACCGGAGTCTCGCGGCACGTCGAACGCGACCTCCAGACGAACCACCTCGCCGGGCTCGACGCGGTTCGGAAGTGGCGTCCGGCGTCCGTGGGCGACGTGCGTGCGGCCGTCGGCGCTGTAGACGTGGTAGCTGGCGCGGTCGTCGAGGTCGGGCTCCCACGCGCGGCTTCCGTCGTTGCGCACCACCAACACGAACGAAGACTTGCGCCCCGCCAGCGGGATCTTGGGGTGACGAACGCCGAGCAGCGTCCACACGTAGGGCGGACGCTCGATCTCGATGCTCGGTCCCCCCTCGGGCACCGAGCGCTCCGCTGGCGGTCCGTACCACGCAACCTTTTCTCGAAGCGGTTCCACCGCGAGCTGCACGGGGCCCGGGTCAGGCGGCGCCACGACGGTGATCGGGATGCGCAGCGATGCGCCCGGCTCGACCACGTCCGGCAGCAGCGTGCGGCGACCTTCCCCCGGCAGGCGCGTGCCGTCACGGACCCAGTGGTACGAGAGGCGGTCTCCCAGCGCGGGGTCCCACGGCTGCGTCCCGGTGTTGCGCACCTCGACCTCGACCTCGACCGTGTCTCCCGTCGCGATCCCCGGCGGCACCGCGACCGCGTCCCAGGCCCACTGCAGCGCCGCGTCGCGCACCTCGACGCGCACGCGCGCCGTGCCCTCGGTCGGGGTGTCCAGCCACGCGACGCGCTCGCGCACGGGAGACAACGCGAACACGTACGAGCCCGGACGAGGCGGACCCGCAACCGCGATGGTCTGCGTGAGCGTGTCACCAGGCGCGACCGTGCGTGGCCATGACGTCCGGCGACCGTCGGCGACCTTGGTCCGGCCGTCGGCGGAGAACCACCGATAGCTCATGCGATCGGCCGACTCCGCCGTCCATGCCGCGCAGCCCTGGTTGGTCACCGTGACCTCGAGCGACGCCTCGCCCTTGGCCGCGACCTCGGGCGCGGTGAACGGCTGCACCGACCAGGCAAGCGCAGGAGACGAGCCCGCGACCCGCACGGGCAGCACGGCCTCGGGGTCCTCGGGAAACCATCCCCCACCCTCGCGGAGCATCCGCCACACGAGCACGTAGTCGTCCGGCTCGGCGGGCGCGATCAGCTTCGCGTCGACGGTGACCGACTCGCCCGGCTCGACCCGCTCGGGCAGCTCGCTGCGTCGGCCGTCACGCTGGACGAGCGCGCCGCCCGGTCGCCTCCAGTGGTACGCGAGTCGATCGCCTGCGTCGGGCTCCCACGCCTGGTCCCCGACGTTGCGCAGGGTGACCGCCACCCGGCGCACCTCGGCGGGGCACAGCGCCGCTGGCGTCTCATGCCCAGCCACCTCGAAACGGGCGCCGCGGGGAGGCGCGGCGATGCCCACCTCACACCACAGCGCGACCCAGACCGCGACGAGGGCGGCCCACAGGCGGTTGCTCCACGTAGGCACCGAACGCGGCATCGAAGCACCGATCCCCGCAGACCCGCAATCGCCGCGACGTCGGACGTGTCCTCACGCACGGCCAGCAGGGTGAAAAGCCCCGGCGCCTGCCACGTTTGACGACCGACGCAGACGCATCTTATCGTCCGCGCCACTTCCGCGATGCGTTCGCTCGCCCGCTGAGCGACCCCACGAGGTACACGACTCATGAAGAAACTCGCCCTGGCTGCCAGCCTGGTCTCCGCCTTTGCGCTCAGCGCCTGCGACAAGGGCGGGGGCGGCTTCAACATCCCCAAGAACCGCGACCTCAAGGCCGGCGGTGTCTACGTTGCCTACAACCTCGGCTGTGAAGCCGGATGCGATCAGATCAAGAAAGGTGACCTGATCCAAAAGGTCGACGGCAAAGACGTGAAGACCGCCGACGACGTGGGCAACCTTGCCGACAACGCGCCGCACAAGCTCGAGCTGCTGTCGGCCGGCACGATGGAGCCGAAGTCGGTCGAGATCACCGCTTCGCCCAAGAAGAACCTCGAGCCGATCAAAGACGCGCCGCCGCTGTGGCTGGTCAGCGCCGAGGCCCTCAACAAAGCTCCCGACTGGGCACGCCGCCGCATGTTCGGCCACGCCAGCCCCTCGGTCATGCTCGTCAGCTCCGACGGCGGCATCCTCGACGGCCGCCAGCTCTACGGCAAGAAGCGCGTCATGGTTTACTGGGACTGGGGCGACCGCGAAGAAGAGGCTTCGGCCATCGACTTCATGCAGGTCCTGCAGAAGGCACAGGCCGACCTCAACGCGGCCAACGTCGAGATCATGTTCGTCCACGTTCGGTTCCCGACGGGGCGGAAAGCGGCGATGAACGACTCCGACCTTCGCGCCTGGCAGAAGAAGTGGACCGTCAAAGAAGGCGGCACCAAGCTCGCCGAGGTCCCGATGTACCGCTTCCCGAACGAGACCGAGTTCAACGCCGCGCGCGAGCTCGGCATGGAAGGCTCGTTCACGGTGTTCGAGAACCTCGGCCAGAGCCCGGCCATCGTCGTGCTCAACGAGGACGGCATCGTGATGTGGCACTCCGAGGGGATCAACGACAACCCCAACTCGGAGATCAAGGACCCCGAGCAGGCCACCATCATCCCGGCGGTCGAGTTCGCCAAGGGCCTGTAGCGCGAGCCCCGATCGAATACGCGTCGCACGTCTCCGGACGGCGGCGCGTTTTTCGTTGGCTCAATCTCGAGGCTCGGCTTCGGGCGTCTCCCGGCGGAGCGGATGCTCGAGCGTGGGCATGCGCTCGTGCTCCCCACGCTCGACGAGCAGCTCCAACCCGTCGATCAGCAGGTCGGGCGTGGTGACCTGCACATCGACGGTCTGGCTGAGCACGCTGTCGATGCCGATGTCTGCACCGAATCCACCGTAGGGGCCGACCGGCAGTCGCATGGGTACCGTCGTCGGCGCGTTCCCGACCGCCCGGATCCGCCGAAGCACCCGCATCGACGCAGGCCCGAGCACGACGCCACGAATCAGCGTCTTCTTGCCCCCCGGCTCGATGCGAAACACCCGAACCGGCAGCGGAAGCGTCACCTTGCCCGTGCCGGCGTAGGCGGCTGCGCTGTCCCGGGGCACGGGACCCAGCAGCGAACCGTCGCGGAGCCGCTCGATCACGTAGGCGTACTCGTATCCGTCTTCGCGGGCGCGACGGAGCAGCTCGCGCTCGAGCGCGTTGGCGGACAGCCGGCGCTCGCTCGCGACGAGCGATAGATTGGAGATTGTCGCGCCGACCTCGAGGGAGGGGCTCATGCGCGCGCGACCGTTGCTGCCGGTGACCTTGCCGTTGGGCGTGCGAGTCATCAGCAGGTGCTCGAGGATCCCCTTGCGCACGAAGGACAGCGGTGCCGGCTTGACCCCTTCCATGTCGAGGTCGAACGACCCGAACCCGGGGCCGGTGGGGTCGTCGATGAGGTCGACGAACGGAGGCATGACGTTCTTCCCGTAGCGACGCTGCCAGGTCGGCTCCAGGTCCATCAGACGGCCACCGTCGGCAAGCGGCGCCGGAGTCCCCGCGGCTTCGGTCGCGACCGTGCTTGCCAGCAGCTGCCCCGCCGCCTCCCCGCGGAACAGGATAGGGCCGTCGTACTCCTCCTCGATCATCGGCGCCTTGGCCTGGGAATCGAGCTCGGTCAGGACCTGCGTGACCAGTGCCGTCGCCTTGGCTTCGAACGCGTCGTCGAGCGCGGGAACGCCCTGCAAGTGGATGGCGCGGGCGTGGTCGAGGTGCATACCGTCCTCGGCCTTGGTGTCGGCGACCACCGCGATGACGATGCGGTCGCGCATGCGGGCCACGTTGAGACCGTCCGTGCTCACCACCGTCTCGTGGCTTTGCAGCAGCTGGATGTAGACGTCGCCGTTGTCGATCGAAGGGAACTTGGCGAACTCGCCGCTCATCACCCCGGCCAGCGCCGCCAGCTCTTCGCGAGGCAGCGGCGCCCAGTTCGGCTCGACGTGCGCGCGCACCGGCTCCGGCGCGGCGGTGAAGTCCGCGGGTATTTCATCGCCGGCCAGCTGCTCGAGCGCGATTTCCTTCTGCGCGAAGCTCTGCGTCGCGCCACGGAACGCACCGTCGAGCGCCAGCCAAAGCTTGCGCCGCAGGTAGCGCGGCGCCGGCTCGAGCGGAACGCCCACCCGGACGAGCCCGCCCTCGCCGCCGAAGAAGTTGGCGTTGTCGCGACCCGGCGAGCCGACGCGAAGCTCGGCAATGCCAGCCGACTGGGTCTCGACCACGTCGGTGATGACGCCGCCGAAGGACGCGTCCATGCTCAGCAGGCGCGCCCGAACGTAGCGGGCCTCGGCGCGATACGGCTGGGCTGCACCGTCGAGGCGAAGCTCCGACACGCCACGCTGCAGCTCGGCCGCCACGGCGTCGGCCTCGGCTTCGTACGCGGAAGCCGAAGGCTCGGGCTCGGGTGTGGCCTCGGGCTGCGTCGCGCCTTGAGCCGGCGCGAGCAGAGCAGCGAGCAGGAGTAGATGAGACGGCTGCATCAGCGGGTCCTCCGAAGCGCACGGGTGGGCGGCTCGAGCAAGGGCGGGCGTTCGCGGTCATGCATCGCGCGCTCGATCTCGATGCCGCGCAGCAGCAGCGACGGGCTCACCGCGCTCACCGGTACCCAGCCCGACTCCGCGCCGCACATGCCGTTGAAGATGCCCGGCGTGTCATCCGTGGCGACGATCGTCTCGAACGCCGACAGCGGCGTGCCGACGATCTCCACGCCGCGCACAAGCTCGTCGGGCCGGCCATCGGGGTAGACGCGGTAGACCATCAGCGGCTGCACCTTGAACGCCTGCGGACCGCTGCGGTCGGTGATGGTGTAGCCGCCCTCGATGTCCTTGAAGACGAGGCCGTAGGGCTTCTTCTGGCGCTTGATCTCCTCGATGAGCGCCCGGCGAAGCGCCTTGCTCGACATCGACTTGCGGGAGCTGACAATGAGGTTGCCCTGGCGCGCCACGACCTGGTTGCCCGGCTCTCGCCGGCCGTGGCCGTTGCTGCGCTCGAAAGGCGACACGAGCGAGCGGCTGAGCAAAAAACCCTCGAGCTTGCCCCGCTCGACCAGCACGGAGCGACGCGACTCGACGCCCTCGTCGTCGACGAAATAGTGCCCCGAAAGCGGCACGCCCCCGAGAAGAGACACGGTGGGGTCATCGATGACGTCGAGGAACTTGGGCAGCACCGGCTGCCCAAGCATGTCGGTGAACGTCTGCCCTTCGAGGTCGTCCTTCTGACGGTGCCCTTCGAGCCGGTGGCCGAAGATCTCGTGAAAGAACACCCCCGCAGCGCGTCCCTCCAGGATGGCCGGGCCGGTGTATGGGTCGGCGATCGGTGCGTCGCGCAGGGCAAGCAGTTCGTCACGAAGCCGGGTTGCCGTTTCGCGGAGCACCTGCGCGTCGGGCAGCTGCTCGGGGACGTGCGCCTCGAAGGAGGCCGTCCGCTGAAGCGTCATGCCGTCCTCGGCCTGACCAACCGCTCCGAAGATGATCCGCAAGCGGGTGCTGCCGCTCTGCACGCGGGCGCCGCTGCTGTCGACGAAATAGGCGTTGTCGACGACCGCCGAGAACGACACGCTGCTCTCCAGAACCGCATCGTCCGCGGCCAGCTGGGCGGAAACCTCCTGAAGCATGGGCCGGAAGCGCTCCTGAAGCGCTGCCAAGTCAAGCTGGACCTCGGGCTCGATGTGGACGAGCGGCTTGCCGAGGGAAAAGTCGGGATGCTCGGCGTCGCCGTCGGTCTTGAGCGACTCGGCGCTCTGCACCTCGCGGTACGACGCCAGTGCCTGCTGGTACTGCGCGTCGGTGTCGAGCCACAACCCCTGGGCGAGTGAGAGCTCGACATCGCCGAGGGCGACCGGCAGTCCTGAGCCCAGGCCGTTGCCGGGACCGTAGTCGCCGTCGACCGCGTGACTGTTGTCGAGCGCGACGGAGCCGACGCGAACGTCGACATCGACGGCGCGGTCGCGATCGATCTGGTCGCGAAGCATGGCGCCGTCTTCGGCCACCATCCACAGCTCGGTTCGATCGGTCAGGTCGTAGCCGAGGTAGTAGGCCGGTTCCTCGACCGCGTCGGAGGTGAGTTGCTCGAAGTTCTGCGCGAGCTCGCCTTCAAGCAGCGCGAGCACGGGCGCGCGCTCCCCTTCGGCGGCCGCAGCACGCTCGATGCGGACGTTGCTTGGGGTCCCGTTGCGGCTCGGCGCTCCCCAAACCGCGGGGTCGGGCTGCCCCGCCAGGCCCGTTCGGCATCCGGCGAGCAGCAGGCACAGCGCGAGCGTGCGACGCATCATCCCGTTTACGATAGCTCGTTTCGGGGCAGTGGCGCGTCGAGGCGCCGTGAAGTCCCGTCTCAGCCGCCGCTAGGCAGCTTGATCCGCGGCTTGTCGGGGATGTCTTCACCGCGCGGCCGGTACAGCACCGCGATGCGCCCGATCGACTGCGTGAGGTCGGCTCCCAGCGCCGCCGCAAGCTCGGCGCCAGCGGCCTTTCGGTCGCCGTCGAAGTTCTGACCGAAGCGCACCTTGATCAGTTCGTGCTCGGTGAGCACCACGTCGACGGCATCACGCACGCCCTCGGTGACGCCGCCCATGCCGATCTGCACCAGTGGGTTGAGGTCGTGGGCCAGCGACCGCAGGTGGGCGCGGTCCTTGCTGGTGATGGAGGGGGGCTGCGGTGTGGTCATGACGTTGGCGTCCAGCGGAGCCAGAGAAGAAACTCGACGTTACCATCGCGTCCCTGAATCGGCGACGTGACCTGACCCAGGCATGCGAAGCCATGCTCGGCGGCCGCGGCTTTGACCGAGGCGATTGCGTCCTCGCGCGCGGCCTCATCGCGGACGATCCCCCCCTTGCCGACGCGGTCGGGCTCGAGCTCGAACTGCGGCTTCACCAGCACCACCGCGTCCGCATCGGGCGTGAGGAACTGCGGAAGGTGGGGCAGGACCTTGGCCAGTGCGATGAAGGAGCAGTCCGCAACGACGAGCGACACGGGCTCGCCAAGCTGCTCGGGCGTCAGCTTGCGGATGTTCTGCCGGTCGTGCACGACGACGCGCTCGTCGGAGACCAGCTTCCAGGCAAGCTGCCCGTAGCCCACGTCGATCGCGAACACCTTCGCCGCGCCGCGCTGGAGCAGGCAGTCGGTGAACCCACCGGTCGATGCCCCCACGTCCATCGCGACGCGATCGGTCACGTCGATGCCCTCAAACGCGTCGAGCGCCCCCGCCAGCTTCAGCCCCCCGCGCGACGCGTAGGGATGCAGCTGGCCGACCACGATGAGCTCCGCGTCGAGCGGCACCATCGTGCCCGGCTTGTCGACCGTGGTGTCTCCGACGCGGACCTTGCCCGCCATGATGAGCGCTTGCGCACGCGTCCGCGTCTCCACGAGTTCGCGCGCCACCAACAACTTGTCGATGCGCTCTTTCTTTGAGGCTTTGGCCACGACGCAGGGTAGCCTCCATGCATGCGCGAGATTCTCGAGCGGTTCGCGCGACCCGAAGATCGGTCGATTCTGGCGCTCATCGCCGTCATCGCCGGCTACGGCCTGTGGGGGCTGGTGCTGGGGTTTCGCAAAAAACGCGCCGCGGAGCCACCCCTCGCCGCACCCGAAACCGACAACGCTCAGGGCTGACGATCCGGCTTGCACCCGCCTGCTCGGTCGGCTACGTTCCGTCGTCCAAAACGGGGCCGTAGCTCAGCTGGGAGAGCGGTGCGTTCGCAATGCACAGGTCAGGGGTTCGATCCCCCTCGGCTCCACCTGAAACCTCGAAGCTTCGGCTTCGGGGTTTTTTCTTGTCTGCGGGTTGGCTGCGGGTTGGGGTTCGAGGTTCTGGCCCACCGTTCTGGACCCCGCTCGATTGTCTGGGCATCGGCCCCAACTGCCCTCCTGCGACCCTCCCCGAGCTGGTAGCGGCCATACGCCCGCCGCGATGTATACTTTTGGCGGGCAGCGACCGATGTACAAGCTCTTCAAGCGCTCGCACATCCCCGGTTTGTTCGAGGTGCAGGTGTCCGGTGCATGCGACACCGGCATCGCGCGCGACCACAACGAAGATGCGATCTCCATTCAGGAGGACGACGGACGCGGCTACCACCTGGCGATCGTCTGCGACGGCATGGGTGGGCACAGTGCCGGCGAGGTCGCCTCCGCCCTCGCCGTCGGCGTGATCGGGGACTTCATCGCCGAGAACTTCGGCAAGGCCGAGCCGGACGTGTTGCTGCGCGAAGCGTTCTCTCGCGCGGGCGCGGCGATCGACGATCAGGCCGCCCACAACCCCAACGCGCATGGCATGGGCTGCACCTGCGTAACCGTACTCGGCGTACGCGAACAGCTTTGGGTCGCCCACGCCGGAGACTCTCGGGCCTACCGGGTCCGGGCCCAAGGGGCCGACCAGATCACCACCGACCACACCATGGTGCAGGAGCTGGTCGACCAAGGGCTGCTCACGCCGGAACAGGCGGCGAATCACCCCTACCGCGGTCGCATCAGCCGCTGCCTCGGACACGGCAAGCAGAAGAGCGACGCCGATGTGAACCAGGTCGACCTCGCCAAGGGCGACAACATTCTCATCTGCAGCGACGGCCTCAGTGACGTCGTCACGCTCGAAGAGCTCGCTGCGCTCGTTGGACAGCGAGACGTTCGCGACGCGTCCCGCCGCCTAATCGAAGCCGCCAACAAAGCGGGCGGCCCCGACAACATCTCGGCAATCGTCATGCGCCGCGTCGTCTGAGGCGTCCTCCCTCCGCGCTGCAAGCTTCGACGCGCTGGGCGCCCCGACCGCCCGTCGACGATCGTATTCTGCAGCGGTGAGCGCAGCGCAGCCGCAGCGGTACGGCGCCGGACTCCCGTGCGTGGGGTCTCGGCGACTGTATGCGCACGAGACCCGCTTCGTCCTTCGGGCGCTGCGTCGAGCACAATGGACGCTGGGTGGTGCGAGCGCGCTGTTCCTCGGCGCTGCTGCCTCGGCGTGGATCGCCTCGGACCACGTGGATGCAGAGCTGCGTCTCGCCGTCGGCGGCCCGCTCGGCCTCGTGTTGGGCGTGATGGCGGGCGGCGGCGCGATCGCCAGCGTCCTCGTCGGCGCTCGTCTCGAGCGGTGGCTCGTGGCCGTGTCGCTGCTCATCTTGGGAAGCTTCGGCATCGTCGAGCTGGCGTTTCCCGAAGCTCGGCCGCCCCACCCGCGACTCGTGCAGGGTCTGGTCGCCGTGCTCCTCGGCGGCGGCTCCTGGTTCCTCAGCTCGCGCGTGTCCGCGGCCATCTCCTTGCTGCGTCGACGTGCCGTCGTGACCGCAGATCTCGAACGCGGCGACGTCGATCGATGCTCCGGCCGCCCGCGGAGACTCCACGCCCGCTCGCTCCGCACCCTCCGGCGTCGCGGAGACCTCGACGACCATGGGGGTCCGCACACCGTCGAGGTCCTGCCTCGGAGCGGACTGGTTCTTCAAGTCGACGGGCGGACGCCGCAGCGGCCGCTCTTGGCCTCCGTCGCGGCCGTCGCTCCAGCCGCCCCGCACGCCCTCCGCGTCGCCTTGCCCCCGGACCTGGCCGCAGTCTCGTCCCCCACCGTGCAGCTGCAGCGCCGCAGCCTCACCCCCGCCGAACGCGACGAGCTCAGTCGACACGCCGAATCCATGCGCCGGCCCCCCGTGGCCGTCTGGCTCGCCGCGGTGGGTGCGCTGAGCGTTGCCGTCGCCAGCCTTGCGGTCTCGCAGACCACGCTGCAGCTGCTCTCGACTGCAGGACCGGCGCTGCTGCTCGTCGCCGGCGCCGCCGCGCACCACCTCCGGCGCGTCCGGGCCGCGACGCGGCTGCTCGAAGATCAGAGCCTGCGGTGGCTCGTGACCGTCTCCGACCGTGATCCCCACGGCGCCGACGCGGCGCCGCGCCTCGAGATGCTGCCGGTGTCGCAGCTGGCGTGGAGCGAACACGCCGCCCCTGCGCCGTGGCGCGTGGACGACGGCTGACTCAGGCGCTCTTTCGGCGCCGCGGCTGCGGCTCGCTGGGGTCGTATCCGAGGTTGGGCGCCAGCAGGCGCTCACAGTCAGCGAGCGGAATGCCCTTGCGACCGGCGTAGTCCTCGACCTGGTCGCGGCCGAGCCGACCAACGGTGAAGTACCGCGATTGCGGGTGCGCCAGGTAGATCCCACTGACGCTCGCCGCGGGCGTCATCGCAAAGCTCTCGGTCAGCCCAATGCCCACCGCGCCCGCACCCAGCAGGTCGAAGAGCTTGGGCTTCTCGGAGTGGTCCGGACACGCCGGGTAGCCGAACGCCGGACGAATGCCTCGGTACGACTCCGCGATGAGGTCCTTCTTGGTCAGCGCCTCGTCGGCCCCGTAGCCCCACTCCTTGCGGGCCCGCTCGTGCATCCACTCCGCGAACGCCTCCGCGAGGCGGTCGGCGAGCGACTTCACCATGATCGCGTTGTAGTCGTCGCCTTTGGCTTCGTACTCAGCAGCGATCGCCTCCGCGCCCAAGCCTGAGGTGACCGCAAAGCCACCGAGGTAGTCCCGGCCCTGCTCGGGCGTCGCGACGAAGTCCGCGAGCGAAAGATAAGCCTCGGTGCCCGAGCGACTCGTCTGCTGCCGCAGCATGTTGAACCGCAGCCGCTCCGAAGCCCGCGCCTCGTCAGTGTAGAGAACGATGTCGTCGCCGTCGCGCTGCGCGGGCCAGAACCCGAGCATGCCGCGCGCCTGCAGGCGGCCCCCTTCGAGCAGGGTGTCGAGCATCCGACGTCCGTTGTCGTAGAGCTCGCGCGCCGCTTCCCCGTACTTGGGATGGGTCAGGATCTTGGGGAAGCGCCCCTTGAGCTGCCACGCCGAGAAGAAGAACGTCCAGTCGATGTACTCCGCGATCTCCGACAGCGGCGGCGAGACCTCGCGCACCCCCGTGAAGGACGGCTTGGACACCGCCTGCGGGCCCCACTCCAGCCGGGGAGGCTTTGCCCGCGCGTCGTCGAGTGACAGCAGCGCCTTCATCGGCCCGCCGGCGTGAAGCTGGCGCAGCCGTTCCTGGTCTTCGCGGTTCTTCACATCCAGCGCGGTCCGCTGGTCGGCATCCATCAGCTTGCTGACGACGCCAGCCACCCGGGACGCATCCGACACGTGCAGCGTGGGCTTGCTGTACTTGGGTGCGATCTTCACCGCGGTGTGCTGGCGAGAGGTGGTTGCGCCGCCAATCAGAAGCGGCACCTCGAAGCCGGTCCGCTCCATCTCCGAGGCCACGTGGACCATCTCGTCGAGCGAGGGCGTGATCAGCCCCGAGAGGCCGATGATGTCCACCCCGTGCTCCTTGGCGGCCTCGAAGATTTTCGTGGCCGGCACCATCACGCCCAGGTCGACGACGTCGTAATTGTTGCAGGCCAGCACCACGCCGACGATGTTCTTGCCAATGTCGTGAACGTCGCCTTTGACGGTCGCGAGCAGGACCTTGCCCTGCTTGCGAACCTCGGTCTCGCCCGCTGCGTTCATGTAGGGCTCGAGGTAGGCCACCGCCCGCTTCATGGCGCGTGCGCTCTTGACCACCTGCGGCAGGAACATCTTGCCCTCGCCGAACAGGTCGCCCACCACTTTCATGCCGTCCATCAGCGGGCCCTCGATCACGTCGAGCGGCCTGGGCAGCTTCTGTCGCGCCTCTTCGACGTCGTCTTCGATGTAGTCGAGGATGCCGTGGACGAGCGCGTGGCTCAGCCGCTTCTCCACCGCAGCCTCGCGCCACGACAGGTCCACCACCTTCTTCTTGCCCTGCCCTTTGACGGTGTCGGCGAACGAGACGAGCCGTTCCGTCGCGTCGGACCGGCGGTTGAAGATGACGTCGTCGACGTGCTCCTTGAGCGCCGGCTCGATGTCGTCGTAGACGACCAACTGCCCGGCGTTGACGATCCCCATGTCCAGGCCTGCCTTGATGGCGTGGTACAGGAATACCGAGTGCATCGCTTCGCGGACGACGTTGTTGCCCCGGAACGAGAACGAAAGGTTGCTGATGCCTCCGCTGACCTTCACGCCGGGGCAGCGCGCCTTGATCTGCCGCGTCGCCTCGATGAAGTTGATCGCGTAGTCGTCGTGCTCTTCGAGGCCCGTGGCGATTGCGAGGACGTTGGGGTCGAAGATGATGTCGGTCGGATTGAAGTCCAGCGTCTCGAGCAGCAGGTCATAGGCCCGCGCGCAGATCTCCACCTTGCGCTCGATCGTGTCGGCCTGGCCCGTTTCGTCGAACGCCATCACCACCACCGCAGCGCCATAGCTCTGCACCTTGGCGGCCTTGTCGAGGAAGTCCGCCTCGCCCTCCTTAAGCGAGATCGAGTTCACGATGCCCTTGCCCTGCACGCATCGAAGACCCGCCTCGAGAACCGACCACTTCGAGCTGTCGATCATGATCGGGACGCGCGCAATCTCGGGCTCGGCCGCGATGAGCTTGAGGAACCGCTCCATCGCCGCCTCGGAGTCGAGCATCCCCTCGTCCATGTTGACGTCGATGATGTTGGCACCGCCGCGGACCTGGTCGACCGCCACCTCGAGCGCGGTGTTGTAGTCCCCCTCCTTGATCAGCCGCGCGAACCGACGCGACCCGGTCACGTTGGTGCGCTCGCCGACCATGATGAAGTTGCTATCGTCCGAGACGACCAGCGGCTCGAGCCCTGAGTAGACCGAGTTGGTCGAGGTCACGTCGGGGACGACCCGCGGCGTGACGGGCCCGATGCGCTCGACCATCGCACCGATGTGCTCCGGCGTCGTGCCGCAGCAGCCACCGACGATGTTGACGAGCCCGGCCTCCGCGAACTCGAGCAGTTCCCCCGAGGTCATCGACGGAAGCTCGTCATATTCGCCGAACGCGTTGGGCAAGCCCGCGTTGGGGTAGCAGCTGACGAACGTCCCCGCGATCTCGGCGAGCTTGGCCACGTAGGGGCGCATGTCCGCCGCGCCCAGGGCACAGTTCACGCCCACCGCCAGCGGCTTGCTGTGGGCGACCGAAGCCCAGAACGCCTCGACGGTCTGTCCGGACAGGGTGCGACCGGACTTGTCGGTGATCGTCACCGACAGCACGATCGGGACGTCGACGCCCGCCTGCGTGACCGCGTCGCTGATACCGATGATCGCCGCCTTCGCGTTGAGGGTGTCGAAGATGGTCTCGACCAGCAGCACGTCGGTGCCCCCGTCGATGAGGCCCCGGGCCTGCTCGAAGTACGCATCGCGGACCTCGTCGAAGCTCACCGCGCGATAGCCCGGGTCGTTGACGTCGGGCGAGAGCGAGAGCGTCTTGTTGGTCGGCCCGATCGAGCCCGCCACGAACCGGGGCCGACTGGGGTCTTTGGCCGTCCACGCCTCACACGCCTCTTTTGCGATGCGTGCCGCCTCGACGTTCAGCTCGTACGCAAGCTCGGACAGGTCGTAGTCGGCCTGCGCGATGCTCGTCGCGCTGAAGGTGTTGGTCTCGATGAGGTCGGCGCCCACGGACAGGAAGCTGTCGTGGATCTTGCGGACGATGTCCGGCCGCGTCAGCACGAGAATGTCGTGGTTGCCTTTAAGGTCGCTGCCGTGGTCGGCAAAGCGCTCGCCACGGTAGTCGGCCTCGACGAGTTCCTCCTTCTGCAGCGACGTGCCGGTGGCACCGTCGAGGAAGAGGATGCGCTCGCGAAGAAGTGCTTCGAGGGTAGCTCGGGACGAAGTGGTCACGGGAAGACTCGCGATCAGCTGGCGCAGACCTGCGCCGAAGCAGGGCGTCGGGCAAAGGCCGTCACGACGCGGAAGTAGGGTTTCTTGCGCTCACGCGCGGCGACGGAGCACTGCGGGACCTCAAAGCCGGTCTCGCGCAGCAGGGACTGAAGGCTCGCCGGCGTGAATCCAGCGTTGACGTGCTCGTACGCTTCGGACACCGACGTGTGCTGATGCTCGTCGAGCGTCACCACGGTGAGCTGCCCGCGCGGACGCAGCACGCGGAAGGCCTCGGCAAGCGCTTCGGCGGGTCGTTCGGCGTAGGTGAGCACGTGGAACATGAGCACCTGGTCGAAGGACGCCGCCGGCATCGGCAGCGCGTGCATGTCGGCGGTGAGGAACGCAAGGCCGTGGACGTCGGACAGGCGGGCTTGGGCTGCATCGAGGACGCGCTGACTGCTGTCGACGCATGTGTACGAACGACTGCGGGGCGCGAGCAGCTGCGCCAGCACGCCGTCGCCGGAGCCGATATCCAAGACGTCGCCGAGGTCGACCAGCCCAATCACGCCGCGCGCGAGCGCTTCCCAAGTGCGACCAGGCGAGTAGTGGTGCTCCATCCGGCCGGCCACCTGGTCGGGCCAGGCACGACCGTCGGTTCGCGCTTCGAGGACCTCTGCGCAGCGCTGCGCATCCGAAGCGAGCAGCGCGTCGTCGACCTGCTCTCGGACGACGTGCCACACCCGCCGCGCGGCCGGTGACATCCGCTCTTCGTCCACGCGGTAGAACGTCGACACCCCGACCTTGCGATCTCGAAGCGCGCCGGCTTCCCGCAGCCTGCCGAGGTGCGACGACACCCGGGACTGCGAGAGGCCCGTGACGCGCGTGAGCTCCGTAACCGTGAGCTCCTCGACGGCCAGCAGTGCAAGCAGCCGAACCCGCGTCGGGTCGGCGAACAGCGTAAGCAGCGCAGTATGGGCTTCGAGATCCATATATCCGCGTACCCGGATGGACGGATAACTAGCGAGTCCATCCGGCTCGCGCAACTCCGTGTCGCGGGAAAAACCGCTCTTTTCGGGTGAATTCCGAGGGGCTGGGCTAGGCTCGGCCCCGTCATGGCGGGCACGCGAACACGCGGGCTGGGGCTCCTGGTGATGCTCTGGCTCGTCTCGATGGCGACGATCGCGCAAGCAGCCGTGCGCACAAACCGCACCCCGACCGGGTGGGACGCGGCGCCTCGGGCCGAAGCTCGCGAACGAGCCGAGCGTTGGGCGAGCACGCTCGGCGCCCGCCTTCAGCAGACGTTCGGGACCCGGACCGAGGACCAGTTCGTCGAGACGCTCGCGGTGCTGGAAATCCCCGGCGTGATGAACGTCGGCGAGCAGCTCGACCCCGAGGCCGAGCTCTCACGCGCCCTCGAGCCGCTGTTCGATGGAGAGCCCTCGTCGGTCGACGTGTCCTCGGAGGGCACCACCGTCCTCATCACCGGAGAGTGGGTCGAAGGAGACATCACCTACGAGGTCGCCGTCGCAAGTGCCGGACCGATGCGTGGCGTGATCATCCTTGCCGTACGGTCCAGCGAAGCGTCGTTGTACGGCCAAGTCTTCGAGGAGTTCCTCGGCGGCATCACCGGGCTCGCCTCTCCCATTGCACCGTTCGACCACGCCCGCTTTCAGTGGAGCACCGCGATCGGATGGGCCCTGTTCTTTGGTCTGTGCACGCTCGTGGTGTCCACCACCGGACTCGGCGCCGGCGGACCCGAGGATGCAGGTCGAATCGTCGCCTTGGTATGCGTCGTGGTGGCGCTGATCGGGGCCGGCATCGCGTTCGTCCTTCTCGCCGACGAAGAGGGTCGCCTCGCCCTCGCGGGGCTCGATCGCTCCCTGCTCGCGGTGGAGTTCGCCGGCATCGGTCTTCTGCTCGCGGCCGCATCCTGGGGCATCGGACGCCTCCGCGCGCGCACCGTGTCTCGCGTCGAGTCAGCCCCAACGGGAGGCGCGTTCGCAGGCCGCCCCGCACCCGAGCGCGTCGGGTTGAGCGCGCAAACGATGAACGCCAACCTCGTGCCACCCACGAGCAAGGCTGCGTTGACGAGCCCCGGGCATGGCATGACCCCCGAGGACCTCGCGACGGCCGACGCGGCGGCGATCGCCGAGCACGTCAACGCCATGGCGTCGTCATCGCCCTCGAAGGCCCGCCGCGAAGCGGAGTTCGATCGGGCCTGGGCCGAAGCCGAAGCCGCCGACGACGCGGAAGATGCACCGACCAACGAGGTCGAGGTGCCCCGGGACCCCGCCACGCCGAGCGAGTTCCCGCCGCCGATGCGCGAGGACTAGCAGCCTGTGGTGCAATCCGGCGCGGCGTATCGCGAAGGATTTTTCGCTCCTGGGTAGGAGCCGAAGCGCGGACCGGACGTACCGCAAGTTTTGGCGACACCGCCAGGAGCGAAAAAGACGAGCGAGGCGACGTGACGGGTTGCACCACAGGCTGCTAGCCCCCCGCCAGCACGGGCAAGAGCGCGTTCGCGACCGCCTCCGGCCGCTCCTCGTGCGAAAAGAGGCCCGCGTCATCGACGACGTGGAGCTGGGCCTGGGGAAACGTCTCGACCATCTCGCGCGCACGCTCCACGGGAAAGAAGGGATCCTGGGCGCCCCACACCAGCTGCACCGGGACGTCGAACCCAGCATGCAGCGCGGCGAGCTGCTCGACGTCGGCCACGCGAAAGCTCTTGAGCAACCGGATTGCCGCGGCTCGCTTGTCGGCGTCTTGGTGGAGCGGGCTCAGAAAGAACTCGTCGAACTCGCCGTCGAGCAGGCTGCGGTCGGCGAACGCGTCCCCCAACACGAACTTGTTGCGTCGCAGCTTCGGACGGCCAGCAACCCACCCGAGCATCGCCCCGAACCCCGGGAGCACCCGCCCCGACAGGAACAGCCGGAAGCGCCAGTTCAGCCCCTGGGGCTGCTCGGTGTTGATGAGCCCCAGCGCGCGGAGTCGACGGTCTCCGGCCATCGCGTGACGCGCGATCATGCCGCCGCTATCGTGCCCGACCACCGCCAGCGATGAAGCGCCGAGCGCGTCGACGACGGCGCGGACGCTCTGAATGTGGTGCCGTATCGACAGGGGGCTCCGGGCATCGAACCGGCTGTCCCCCGCGCCCGCGAGGTCGATGACGTGGCAGCGAACGTGCTCGGCCAAATGCGGCAGCAGGCAGCGAAACGTCGCGCCCGAGACCGGCCAGCCGTGAACGAACAACACGTCGGGGCCGCGACCGACGGAGCGAACGGCCACCTGCGCGCCCTCGACGTCGACGAAGCGATGGGGCGGCGCGCGAAACAGGTCTGCAGGGTCCTTCACGCGCTCAGCGTTCATTGTCGCGAGGCGGGCCACAATTCCCTCCGGAGGGAATTGGCCGCCCTCGAGGGGGTGGGTAGGGTCTCACGCCGTGGCCGAGTCCCTGTTTCAAGCCCTGCTCAAGTTCTGGCGAGGAAAGCGTGGCCTGAGCCAGCTCGACCTCGCGCTGGCGGCGGGCGTCTCCGTTCGCCACGTCAGCTTCCTGGAAACGGGCCGTTCGAGCCCGAGCCCGTCGATGGTGCGACGACTCGCCCAGACCCTCGGCGTGCCGCTGCGCGCGACGAACGAAATGCTACGCGCCGCGGGACACGCCCCAGCGTTCGAAGAGTCCAAACCGGCGATCGACGGGGCGGCTGCAGACGTGATCGAGCGCCTGAAGCGACACCACGAGCCCTACCCGCTCGTGGTCATCGACCGGCTCTACACCGTGCTCGACCTCAACCGTGGTGCCATCGCGATGCTTGGCGCGATGCTTGGCGAGGCTCCCCCTGCGGACTTGAACCTCGCACGCCTCACCTTCGACCCCCAGGGAGCACACCCGCTCATCGCCAACTTCGACGAGGTCGGCCGCGAGCTGCTCTGGAGGATTCAGCGGGAGTCGTTCGAGCGCCCCGACGATGCCGGCGTGCGTGCGCTGCTCGACGACCTGCTCGCCATGCCCACGGTGGACGAACACTGGCGAGAGATCGACCTCGATACCCACAGCGCGCCCGCGGTGGTGCTGCACCTCAAACGAGGCGACATCGAGCTGCGCTTCGTCACCGTGGTCACCGTCTTCCAAGCGCCACAGAACGTCGCGCTCGAGGAGCTCCGCATCGAGACCTGGCTGCCGGTCGACGCCGCAACCGAAGCGGCCTGCCAAGCCTTCCGCTAGAAGCCGCGTGGCTTCTGAATCTCGATACCGTTCATCAGGTCGCGCTCACGCACGACGTCGAGGTAGTACTCCGCCGGCTGCCCGCCGAGCAGATCGCCGGCTTCGTACAGCGCGACGAGGCGCTTGCGAAGATCACCGAGGTGCTTGCCCGGCGGGAGCGACAGCCCGGACATGAGCAGGTTGCCGAGCCCTGCGGGTAGCGGCTTGGGCTTGGCGTCTTCGGCCGCGAGTTCCTCGATGCGGGTTGCGAGCGCGTGGATCGAGCGCAAGCACGACGCTCGCTTGCCCGGACGCTTCGAGGTGATGTCGGCGCGCCCCAGATCGAGCAGGTCGGTCAAGAAGGGCTCCATCTCGCGATGGAACCGGCGCACCGCCGAGTCGGTCCACCCGGGCTCGTACTGACCCGGCCGAAGGTGATGCCGAATGAGCTCGATGATCGTCTCGCGCTCGGCATCAGGGAACGCGATGCGCTTCGCAGGCCCGCGACGGAACATCCGCACGCCTTCTTCGGCGTGGCCATGAAAGGTCACCTTGCCGCCGGGCAAGAAGCGACGCGTCGGGACTTTGCCGATGTCGTGCAGCGCCGCCGCCCAGCGAACGATCGGCCGCGGCACGGCCTGGCGCACGACGGTCTTGGTGTGATCCCAGACGTCCTTGTGCCGGCGCCCGCCCTCCTGCGAGAAGTCGTGCGTCGCGTCGAGCTCGGGGAGGATGTGGATCAGAATCCCCGCGTCGCGCAGCCACTGCAGCGCCACGTGGGGATGCTTGGCGCACAGAGGGGGCGTCAGCAGCTCGTAGAGCGTGGCGGGGTCGATCTCGAGGACCCGCTCCGCATGCGCGGCGATCTGCGCGGTCAGCGAGGCTTCCGGCATCACCCCGGTGTCGGCAACCTCTTGAAGCGGGGCCAGGAGCAGGCGCGGATCGAGATCTCGTGCGGTGGCGGAGTCGGTCATCGTTCCCTCCTGGAGGGCCGCGTGTAGCACAGAACGTCCGAGCATCCCTACTCGACGTCCGCCGTGGCGTGTTACGCTTCGGGCACCTCATGGGAGCGCAGTCCCCGCAGCTCGGGTACAACCACAACATCCCCCACAAGGGGCGGCTGTATCACGTGCAGACCGAGGACTCCGGCGTGGAGAAGGCCCACATCTTCACGCACATCTTCTACGACGGCACGATCATCTCGAGTAACAAGGTCGAGTACCGCGAAGAGATCGAGGGAGTCGAAACGGTCGACCCCGTGATCATCGGTTTGATGCAGGAGTCGCACAAATCGATGATCAAGCGACTCCGCCGCGCGGAGTTCGACGAAAAGATTTTCGCGGTCATCGGGCCGCACCCCGACGACGAGCAGGCCGCAGCCGAAGCGCCTGCGCCCGCTGCTCCTGCGGCCGAGGGCGACGCGCGGCCACAACGTCGCCCAGTTCCGGAGCCGCGCGAGGTCGAGCCCCAGGGCCCGCCGCTCACGCCTGGACGCTCCGGTCCCACGGTCGATCCGAGCCTTTCGCATCCGGTCTTTGCCTCGTCCGAGGCCCGAGCGCAGGTCGCCGCGAGTGCAGCCGGTCACGGTCAAAAGCGCACCAGCCGTGGACCCGGCCGCATCCGTCGCCGCGCGATCGGTGGCATCGGGGGCCAGGGCGTCAAAGCTGGTACGCCAGTCGCCGAGCGCCGCGACATCATCGTCGGAAAGTTCGCAAGCGAGCACCAGGCCGAGCTCGACGAAGAGATCCTGTCGCTTCTTCGCGAAGACACCGCCTGAGCGACGCCGCGCGCGCGGCCTGAGCAACGCTGGTATGATCCTCCCGTGAGGTGGGTCGCGCTGGTGTCTTTTGGGCTTTGTTTCGCGTGCAGCGGAGGCGAAGCGGAGAACCCCTTCGCCAGCACCAGCGCCAGCGCCGGGCTGGGCACCAGCCCCGGGACCTCTGCGACCGCCGGCGACAGCAGCGGGGGCGACACCGATCCCTCTGGCGAGGCGTCCGGTGGTGCCGATGGTTCGGCCGACGGCGGCAGCGGCACGCCGACCACCGGTGACACCGCCGAGCCCACCACCGGCGACACCGCCGAGCCCACCAGCGACACCGCCGAGCCCACCAGCGACACCGCCGAGCCCACCAGCGACACCGCCGAGCCCACCACCGCCGGCGAGGAGTCCTCCACCTCTGGGGACGGCAGCGCGGGCGACGACATGGGTGACGATGGCGGCGATGACGGTGGGGCCGGGGGACCGCAGCCGGCCGATGGCATGTACTCCCCCTGCACGACCGGTCGCGAGTGCGGCTTCACGCCCGACCTGTGCATCACGCTCGAAGACGCCGACATGGTGATCATCGACGGCTTCTGCTCCACCACCGGGTGCGTGAACCCAGCGGCCGACTGCGACGCAAACCCCGGCGGTACGGCGAGCCCAACGTGCGTTGGGGTCACCGTGGACGGCGCGGCCGAGAACGCCTGCATGCTCGACTGCACCGGCGGCCTCACCTGCCCGACCGGCATGACCTGCTACGACGTCGGCGATCTCTCGATCTGCGGCTGAGACAGCCTACAGCTCCGCGGTCCAGACGTAGCCGGCGATGCCCTCGGACACGAAGTTCAGGTTCATCACCGCGTTGTCGCGCTCGTTCGAGCTGATCGTATAGAAATGCCGCCCCGCAGGGCTGCGGAGCCGATGCAACGCCGTCGAGCCGCACGACTGTGACGGCGCCATGTAGCCGAGCGTCGCGTCGATGTTGCCGACCCCTTCGCAGGTCTCACTCGCGGTGAGGAAGAACCGGCCGTCGCCGAGGTCGCACCGATACAGCGCCTCGAGTCCTTCGGTTTCGGCCGCGTACATCCACCAGTAGTCCTGGGCTTCGAGCGAGCGCCCCTCCTGCGAGGTCTCGGCGAGCACGTTGGTGTAGTAGTGCCCGTTGGGGCCGTTGCTGCGATGCACGCTCTGGCGGCAGCCCGCCACGATTCCTTCGTCGCACTGCCCGTCGCAGTTGTCGTCGATGGCGTTGCAGACCTCGGCCGGGAGCTCGCAGACGGGCTCGCATGTGTCGCACGTCGTCACGCCCTGGCTGCCGCACGCGGTCGTGCATGCCGCCCCCGCCGTACACTCGGTCGGCGCTTCACAGCCGTTGCCGGGCAGGCCGTCGCAGTCGCTCCAGCCAGGTTCGCACGAGCCGAGGCTGCACACGCCCGCAAGGCACAGCGCTTCGGCGTTGGTCGCCACGCAGCTGATTCCACACCCCCCGCAGTTCGACAGGTCGCTCTGGAGATCGACGCATGTCACCCCGCACGCGGTCAGACCAGCGTCGCAGTCCGGCGGTGGCGGGGCGCCCGTGCTGGGGTCGACCGCGCCCGTGCTCGGCTCGCCCGTCGAGGTCGAGGAGTCTTCGCCGGTCGTGGGGTCGACGCCGTCGGTCTCGGTACTGGTCCCGGACGCCGACGCGGTCGTGGGAGAGAACGTCGTCGGCGATGAGGAGGCCCCATCGTCACACGCGCCCGCAAGCACCACCCCCAGAACGATCGCGAGTCGCTTCACGTCAGCAGGCCCGGAAGATCGTCGCTGGTCTCTCCGCCGTTCCAGCCGAAGCTCGGCGTATCGAGGCCGAGCGCCCGCAACACGGTGACGTGCGCCTTGGAGTAGTTGCCGCCCGGCTCGCGAACGTGAACGCCCCGCGCCATTCGGCCGCAGGCGCCACCCGCCAGCACGATGGGCATCTCGTTCACGCTGTGCTGCCACCCCTCGCCGTACTCCGACGTGCCGAGAATTGCGGCGCGGTCCATGAGCGAGACCCCCGCTGGGTCCTGCACCGCCTGCAGCGCGTCCATGAACGCAGCAAAGCACTGCATCTGGTACTCCGTGATCGCGTTGACGCGGTCCCAGTAGCCGTCGTGGCAGGTCTTGTGCATGCCGTCGGAGACGCCGAGGTTGCCGAAAACGTGGGTGGTGGCCGGCGACGTCAGCATGAAGCTGAACACCCGGGTGAGCCCGCAGCCCAGCGCCAGCGCCAGCAGCTCGCTCATGACCTGAGTCTTGGCCATGAGGTCGGTGGGCTCGGTCGGCATGGCCCCCGGCTCACAAGACACACCGCTGATCTCCAGGCGGCGCTGAATCTCGTTGATGTGGTCGAGGTGGTCGTCGAGCCGCGCCTGGTCGCGTGGACCGAGCTTCGCCCGAAGGTCGTTCGCATCCTCGAGGACCGCGTCGAGCACGTTCGCCCGACGCTCGAGCGCTTCGAAGTCATCGGGGATGTCGAAGAGCAGGTTCCACAGCTGCGTGGGGCTGCTGATCGGCAGGTTCAGCGAGTTCGGCCCGTTGTAGCTGATCGCGTTCCAGTG
Source organism: Myxococcota bacterium (assembly GCA_039024335.1). Taxonomy (GTDB): domain Bacteria; phylum Myxococcota_A; class Polyangia; order Nannocystales; family Nannocystaceae; genus CAJXVA01. The sequence continues at coordinate 4,103 of JBCCQM010000022.1, read as the reverse complement.
ACCGTAGTCGTGGAATCGCGCCTCACTGACGCCGAGCACCAGCGAGCGGTACGGCGGCGGCTGGTTCGCGTAGAAGGGCGTGTCTTTGGCGACGTACTGATCGATCGAAGGACGCAGCGCGGTGAGCGTGTGCGACGGATGGTCGAAGCCCTCGGGCTTGATGCGGTCTCCGGTCATCGCCACCATGAAGCCGCGCATGTGGCCGTCGGACTGCCCCGGCGGCTGCGGAGGCACCTCGGTGTGCGGCGTGAGGCCGGTCGCGACGCTCGGCTGGTGCGCAGCGAGGTGACTGAGCAGCGGCGAAGGCGTGTAGTTGGCCCCCGTCATCACCGGCGTCCAAACGTCGGCGTTGCCTTCATGAACGGCGCCGTGACCACCGTGCCAGGGCGTGCCGTTGGCCCAGAAGAAGACGCCGAAGATCGGCCCCTGGTCGGTCCCGTCGGCAAGGGCACCGTTGCTGCCCATCATCGCCTCAAGCGGAGGCAGGGCCAGCGACGCCACGCCGCCCCCCAGGGCGCCCTTGAGCATCGTGCGGCGGGAGAGGAACTTGCGGGGTTTCATTCGCCTTCCTCCGTTTGTTCGAGGACGTATCGGAAGCTCTCGTGGGTGACGAGCTGAACGAGCAGCTCGGAGAATCGGTGGTTGCGCTCGGCGAAGCGCTCGGCCAAGTCGTCGAGCGCCGGCTCTTCGCCGTCGGCCTCGAGGCGGCCGTTCGCATGGCGGAACAGCTGCTTGACGATGCACGGTCCAACGAAGCGGTTGTCCGCCAGAACGTCGGCCAAGCCCCGCGCATTCTCCAGCGGGACGCCATCGAGTTCACCGCTGGCATCGACCGGGAAGCCGTTGTCGGTGGTTCGGTAGACGCCCGCGCTGTCGAAGTTCTCGAACAAGAAGCCCGGCGGGTCCACAAACGCGTGGCACGACGCGCATGCAGGGTCAACGCGATGCTGCTCGAGACGCTCCCGCAGCGTGCCCCCCTCGCTGGGGTCGGGCACGTTGGTGTCGGCATCGTCCGGTGGTGCTGGCACCTCCATGCACAACACCCGCTCGCGCAGATACTTGCCGCGCAGGGTCGGCGAGGTTTCGGTCTCGTGTGCGTTCATCGTGAGGAACGCGCCGAGCGTGAGCAGCCCGGCACGCGGGCCGTCCTCGGGCAGCTCCACCGGTGCGAACGCGAGCGCCGAGGCACCTTCGGGCGGCTCGATCTCGTACAGCGCCGCCAGCTCGTCGTTGACGAAGGTCGTGCGCGTGCTGAACAGCCGCCGAATGTCCGCGTCCTGACGGTACACGAGGTCGTCGACCAGCAGCTCGACCTCGGTCCGCATCGAGTCGACCATCGTCGCGCTGAACAGCGGGTAGGCCTCGGTCTCGCGCGTGATGCCGTCGAGGCGACCGAGGTCGAAGTACTGCGAGAAGAAGCTGCGAACCGACGCGCGCGCGCGCGGGCTAGCCAGCATCCGGCGCGCTTGCTGTTCGAGTCCGTCGGGGTCGACCAGCGCGCCGTCCTCAGCGGCAGAGAGCAGCTCGTCGTCGGGCAGCGAGTCCCAGAGCAGGAACGAGAGACGACTCGCCAACTCGTAGTTCGTGTAGCGCAGTCGCGAGGGGTCTTCGGGGTCAGGCTCGCCCAGCTCGACGCGATACAAGAAGTACGGCGACTGCAGCATCCCCGCGACGGCGAGCCGGAGCCCGCGATGGGCATCGCCCTCGGCGAGCGTCTCGGAGACCGCAGTCCAGCGCGCAAGCTCGGCATCCGACAGCGGCCGACGGAACGCCCGCAGACCGAACTGCGCCAGGAACGACTGGGCGCAGGCGTCTCCACCCGTCGCCGGAACGCATCCCACCAGCGCATCGCGACGCGCAACGTCGTCCCACACCGCGAGGGTCAACGCATCGGCGGCCTCTTCGTACTGCTGCGTGCCCAGCTCGGAAAGCGACGTGCTGGCAGCGCCGATCGAGTAGAAAAGGTAGGGGTTGGTGTCCGGCTCCAGCTCGACGACGGGCAGCGGTGCCCCGAGCAGGTCCGTCACCGCGTTGCGGTACTGAAGCCCGGTCAAGCGCGGCAGGACCTGCGAACCGGGCTCGTACGCCTCGGGCGCCCCGCCGTCATCGTCATCACCGTCGTCATCGGGCCCGGTCTCGCCCGCGGTGGACGTCCCGCCGTCGCCGCCGCCATCCGTCGCCATCGGGTCGAATCCACCGGGGCGCGTCTGTTCATCGCCTCCGCAGCCCGCACCAGCCGACAACGCCATCCAGCCAGCCAGCGTGGTCGCATTCCATCTCCAACACCGCATCCGCAATTGCCCCCCGGGGCAAAGTTTATCCGCTCCACGAGGGCCGTGAAAGCGCAGGATATGGGCGTTTCGGGCCCAAAGCGCGGCATCGCCCCCCTTTGCCGCCGATGTACTGTGCGCTACGTTAGCCGGGCGAAAGACCTGCTGATGCCCGCCTCTTCGTTCTCTGCTGCACGCCTCCGTTGGCTTCAACCTCTCATCCTCGGCACCGCCCTGCTCGCGCCCTCCGCAGCCTGGGCCGGCGACGTGAAGTTCGGCGCCGAGCCGCTCGCCACCGACGACAAGGGCGACCTGACCGGCGAAGGGAAATCCGCCGCGATCGACACGCTCAAGAGCCAGCCTGGCGAAGAGGTCTGGACGCTCAACCTGTGGGCCAAGATCGACAAGGGCGGCCCCGGCCCGCTGTACGTCGAGTTCCTCGGCAAGCTCCCCGACGGCAAAGAGTACGTCACGTACCGCCACGAGCACTCGACCTACAACGGCGAGAAGTATGTCTCGTTGACCTTCGACCTCGAGGGCAACGTAGGCTTCAACAAGGGCAAGACCTACAAAGTCAAAGTCCTCCAGGGCAACACCAAGCCCAACCGCCCGGACATCATCCTTGCCACCGGCAGCCTCAGCCTCGAGTACGTCGAGCCCGCCCCCGAAGAAGAGGGCGACGGCGGCGACGAGCCGGATGACACCTCCGCGCAAGACGAGCTCGACACCCTCTCGGGACCCGACGACGAGTCCGGAGACGAGCCCGCTCCCGCCGAAGGTCCGCCGCCGGTCGCACCCGCCGACAGCAAGAAGGGCTGCACCATCGGCAGCGACGACTTCGGGCTGCCCGCCGTCGCCGCCTTGTTCGCGCTCGGCCTCGTCCGCCGGCGGAACGACTGATGCGCTTTCACGAGCGCACGCACGGGGTCTACTTCGACGACCTCGACGCGTTCGGCATCCTGCACAACGCCCGATACCTGCTGCTCTTCGAGCACGCGATCGGCTCGTTCTGGAGTCACCTGGGCTGGGGGGGGCCGCTGAACTTCAACAGCAGCCCCGACCAGTACCACCTCGTGCGGGCCAACCACATCGAATACGAGCGGCCCGTCAACGGCACGGGAGACGTCCGCATTCGGGTGTGGGTGGCTCGCCTCGGCCGGACGAGCCTGACCTTCGGGCTTCGCGTCATGCCGCTGGACGAGGACATCGACCACGCCAAGGGTGAGCGCGTCATCGTCCGCATCGATCCGGATTCCAAGCGCCCCGTCCCGTGGAGCGACGAGTTCCGCGAGACGGTTCGGGCCTACTGCGCCGAGTGCAGCGACGAACCAGCCAAATAGGCTGGCACGCACGCTCGAGTCGGGCCTCGTCTTCGAGGCTCGTTCCGATCAGGTCTCGCAGTCCGCGGCGTCACTGCCGTCGGGGCACTCGCCCCCGGCGGCTTCTTCTTCGCACACGTCGTTCATCGGCGTCGCGCAGCAGTCGAACGTGTCGCTGCCGTCGGGGCACTCGCCCCCAGCGGCCTCTTCTTCGCACACGCCGTCCATCGGCGTCGCGCAGCAGTCGAACGTGTCGCTTCCGTTGGGGCAGGCGCCCCCGGCGGCCTCTTCCTCGCACACGCCGTCCATCGGCGTCGGGCAGCAGTCGAAGGCGTCGCTTCCGTTCGGGCAGGCGCCTCCGGCGGCCTTCTCTTCGCACACGCCGTCCTCGACCGCGCAGCAGTCGAAGAAGTCCGAGTTCTCGAAGCACGCACCGGTCCCGATGTTCGGCTCGTCGCACGTGCCGTTCTCGGTAAACGGGCACGGTGGCGGGGGCACGCACAATGTGTTCACG
>JBCCQM010000021.1:0-60454 GCA_039024335.1 Myxococcota bacterium | reverse complement strand
GTCCGCGGTCGACGGTCAGCTTCAAGACATCCGGGCGGCTGTAGTGGCCGGCGGGATCGAAGGTGGTCCGGGCGGCAAGGACTTGGCGGGGGTCGATGTCGGCGATGACGAGGCCGTCGGTGGCGGTGTCGGGCTCGCGGACCCAGGTGCCGTCGGGGGCGGCGACGGCGGAGCCACCGTTGCGGGTCCAGGCGTCGCCGAGGCGCTGGCCGAGCTCGAAGTCGGCAGGGACGTCTTCGAACGCCATGCGGCCTGAGGCGGAGAGGACGAACATACGGCCCTCGGTGGCGACGAAGCGGGTGATGTCGACGGTGTTGCGGTCGGTGCCGGGCCACAGGGCGAGGTGAAGCTGCGGGCCCTGGGCGTACAAGGCCGCGCGCGCGAGCGGCATCCAGTTTTCCCAGCAGTTCAGGACGGACACGGTGACGCCGCGAACGTCGAACGTGCGCAAGCCGTGCCCGTCGCCAGCACCCCAGACCAAGCGCTCTTCGTAGGTGGGCATGAGCTTTCGGTGCGCGAGGACGACCTCGCCGTCCTCATCGATGACGAGGGCCGTGCAGTACCCGGTCCCGGCCGAGGGCGCGCGCTCGAGCACGCCGACGACGGCGGTGACGCGATGCTCCGCGCACGCGGCTCGAATCGACGCGACGGGGCCGCCGTCGAGGGTGACCGAGGCCTCGAGGTAGCGCCGGTACGCATCCTTGATCTCGGGCTCCTCGAACCGCGCTCCGCCACCCGCGCTCAGCCACGCGGGGTACCCGGGCAAGAAGCACTCGCCGAACGCGACGAGCGCGACGCCCTGCGCGGCGGCATCGCGAATGCTGGCGACCACGCGCGCGGCGGTGGCCTCGGCGTCGAACAAGACGGGCGCGATCTGAGCAGCGGCGACGCGAAGCATGGCCGCACGCTACCGCCCCGGGACGTCAGGGTCGACGGCGGCGTCAGCTCTCGAGCTTCTCGACGATGATGTCGATGAACTCGGCGCCGGTCAGGTCCTTGTAACGGTAGGACCCCTCGAACCAGCCCACCACCGGATCGTCTTCGGCGTCTTTGGCCGTCCGGGTGATCGAGCGGTGCTCGTTGCACACGTCGGCAAGCCGGCCGAGGACGCCACTGGCGGCTTCATGATCGCGGTAGCGCTTCCGCAGCCACTTGAAGATGAAGTACACGAGCACGGGCTCGGCCTCACGCAAGTGGCCGTAGGACTCGTCGCTGGTCATCGTGCCGAGCTCGATGCCTTCGAGGATGCGAAGCGCGGTTTGTTTCTCGTGCTCGAAACTCATGGTGGGCTTGTGGGCGGAGCGGTAGCGTACCCCCGATGCGCGCCCTGTACGTCGAAGATCACCAAGTCTTCGCGCGCATGGCCATCGAGCGATGGCTCGGCGAGTATCAGGTTTGTCACGTCACCACGGTGCGCGAAGCCCTCGCTGTCGTAGGCGAGCCGTTCGACCTCGCGCTCGTCGACTTCGACCTGCCCGATGGCAAAGGGGACGTCGTCGTCCAAGCCCTGCGCGCACGGCACACCGAGCTGCGGATCGTCGGCGTGTCGTCACACGACCGCGGAAACGCGTCCTTGCGTAACGCGGGGGCAACCGCGGTCTGCCGCAAAGACGCGTTCGACGCGCTCGGAGATTTGATCGGCTGAGGCTCAGCCCATCATGTCGCCGGTGCTGCTCGAGCTCGACGAGCCGGAGCTGGAGTCCGAACCGCTGCTGCTCGAGCTGCTCGAGCTGCTCGCATCACCCGAGCTGCTGCTCCCGCCGGTCCCGTCGGTCCCGCTGTCGGTGTCGTCGGCGGGGCCGCGGCACACGCCATCGCTCTGGCACGTCGCGTCGGCGTCGCAGCAGCTCGTGTCGTCCGCACACCACAGCGCCGCCGTGTCGGTCGGAACGCAGCTGTCCTGACAGATGAAATCGGCCGCTTCGGGCACGACGCCGATCTCACGCTCGGCCGCGCAGGTCTGCGCCTCATCGGAGCAGGGGCTGCAGCTGAAGCCGTCACCATCGGGCTCACAGCATGACTCGGCGGGCTCCCCTGTCGTGCCGGTCGTGGTCGCCGGCGCGGTGGTCATCGGCGTCGGCTCGGTGGTCACGCCGGCCGTAGTGTCGGGTGCCGGCGGCGGCGCGCCGTCGGTCTCTTGGCCACCGGCGTCGTTGTTGCAGCCGCCCAAGAGGGTCGCGGCGAGCAACGCCGCTGTGTAGAGGCACCGCACGCTACATCACCAAGCCACCGTCGACGTCGACGGTGCGGCCGTTGAAGTAGTCGCACTCGACGATGAACTTCACCGCGAGCCACAGGTCATCCGGGTTGCCGATGCGGCCGACGGGGATCGCAGCGACCAGGGCATCGCGAGCCTTCTGGTTCATGCCCTGCGTCATCGGCGTCTCGACCATGCCGGGGGCGATGGCGCCGACCCGGATTCCGTACTTGGCGAACTCGCGGGCCCACGTGACGGTGTTGGCCGCCAGGGCAGCCTTGGCGCTCACGTAGTTGGACTGGCCGCGGTTACCGTGCCGCGCGACCGACGACATGTTCACGATCACGCCGGGCTTGTGCCCCTCCTCGACCATCTTTGCGACGACCTCGCGGACCATGAAGAACGCACCGGAGAGGTTCACGCCGAGCACCGAGTTCCAGTCTTCGGTCTTGAACTTCTTGATCGCCCCGGTCTCGCGGTCCTTCTTCACCACGAGCTGGTCCCGCAGGATGCCCGCGTTGTTGATCAGGCCGTTGAGCCCACCCATCGAGTCGTGCGCAAAGGCGACCAGGGCTTCGCAGTCCGCCTCGTTGCTGACGTCGCAGCGCGTGCGGTGAATGCCCTCGGGAAGGCTGGCCAGCCCTGCCTCGTCGACGTCGGCCGCGGTCACGCTCGCGCCGGCGGCCGCAAGCTGCTGTGCAAAGTAGGCACCCATGCCGCGTGCGGCACCGGTGACGATCACCTTGAGACTGGACAGTTCCATCGGGAAAACCCCGTTCGGGTGGGCCGCTTATAGCAGAAGGACCGCTCGCGGCCCGTGCGTCAGCCAGCATCCGATGGTCAGCCGCACCCGCATTGTCTACCGTCGTGCTCGTGGCCTCATCACGCAGCCGCATCCCGCTCATGCGAGCCAGCGTGATCCAGGGCAACCTGAGTGATTTGCGGCGGCTGCCCGACGGTCTCGAGTCCCAGGTTCGCGCCGCCATCTCCAAGGGCGTGATCGACGACGTGGAATCGGCCACCCGCATCGCATGGCTCCCCCTCGAGCACGACCTCGAAATCTCGGACGCCGTCGAGCGGGTCGCCGGAACCGTCCGCCGCCGCGAATGGGCCCGCACCTCGATGTTGCTTTCGATGCGGGGCCCCCTGCTCGAGCCGATGTGGCGGGCTGCTCTCCGCGTCTTCGGCGTGTCTCCCGGCGCGCTCTTCCGCGTGGTGCCGACCGGCTGGGCCGCGGTCTATCGCGACGTCGGTCGGGTCACGCACGAGCCTGGAACCGACACTGCCTACATCACCGTCAGCGAGCTGCCCGACGTCCTCGTCCACAACGAGGCCTACCTCCACGGGATCTGCGGCACGTTTCAGGCCCTGCTCGACGCCTCACGGGTGCCCGGGACCGTCGAGATGGAATCGTTCGACAAACGGCGCTCCACGGTGAAATACAAGGCGAACTGGAGCACGGGCGGCCGGGGTTGAGCCGGTGTCTGCCCGCGGTTGGGCTGCTACACTCCACAGGTGTCGACGTCGGGATCGGTCGCACGGGGAGCGGCGCGTCGGTCTGCCGCCTTCCGCGAGCGAGCACGGCAAGAAGCCGACCGCTACGGACCCGATCCGTGGATCTTCGTTCGCGAGCTTCTGCAGAACTCGCGCGATGCCGGCGCGACCGCGGTGCGATTCAGCGTCGAAGACGGCGGGGGGCGTGAAGTCGTGCGCTGCACCGACGACGGCGAGGGCATGTCGTTCGCCCACGCCAAGCGCTACCTGTTCGCGCTCTACGCCTCCAGCAAGGAGACCTCCCGGAACCAGGCCGGCAAGTTCGGCGTGGGCTTTTGGTCGATCCTTCGCTTCGAGCCCGACGAGATCATCATCCGCTGCCGCACCCGCGCCGGAGAGTCGTGGGGCCTCCGCTTCGACGGGACGCTCGAGCACGCGGTCACGGTGCCGGGCCTGACCCAATCGGGGACCGAGATCATCGTCGCGCGCCACGGCGGCGACGGTCGGCTCGAGCACCGCGTCTACGACGCCGTCTGGCAGAGCGCTCGCTATCTGCATCGCCGCGACAACGTTCGTGAGGCGCTCCCCATCACGATCAACGGCCGGCGCGCCAACGCCGAGTTCGCGCTGGAGGCTCCGAGCGCAGCGTTTCGGCGCGGCTCGGTTCGCGGCGTCGTCGGGCTCGGCCCCGCACCGCGCGTGGAGCTGTTCTCGCGCGGGCTCCGTCTGCGCGCCGCGGCTTCGCTCGACGATCTCATCGCGCCCAGCGGCCGGCACACCTCGCGGATGCGCGTGCAGTTCCCCGAGCTGCCCGGCGGGCTCGCGCCCCAAGCCCTGCTCGAGAGCGACAAGCTCCAGGTGTTGCTGAGCCGTTCGGATGCTCGCGACAACCGAGCGCTCAACCGGCTCGTCAAGCTGGCACACCGCGAGCTCGAGTGGCTGATCGATCGCCAGCTCTCCGCCGCGCGCCCGCGGTCGATCTTCCGCCAGGCCTGGGATTTCTTTGGAGACCGCCTGCGCGAGTCACTTCTGCTCCGAACGGTGCTTGGCTCGTTCCTCGGCGCGACCGCTGCGCTGCTGATCGGATGGGCGCTGTGGGGACGTACCGTCGACGATCCGCCCGCGCGGGTCGAGACGCGACCGACCGCCCCCGCCCGCGGGCCCACCGCGGCTACGCCGCGCCCATACCAAGACCTCGCGGCGCGCTACCGGGGTCCGCGGGTCGACGTGCTCGAGCCCGGCTCGGCCGAACCGATCGAGCTTCGGTACCTGCCCTCGTCTCGTCGGCTCCACTTCGCGGCGCTGTCCTTCAGTGAGCTCGCCGCAGACGGCTCTCCGGTGGTCGAGCCCGCGGACGCCAGCGCCACACCCTATCGAGGGCTCAGCTGCGACCGCAACTGCGTCGACGTGGAGGTCCCGATCTCAGGCCCAGGCCAGATCCACGTGCCCATTCCGACCGGCCACCGCCTCGTCGTCGACTCGCTTCGTGCAGACAACGTTCGACTGCCGGTCATGATGACGCCCGAGGGGCTGCCGGTCATCACGCTCTCGGACGCGACCGAACGACGGCTTCGCTACCGCACCGTGGCGGGCCCGGATCCACGCCGGCCCCAAACGCCCGCCATCTCCGACGCGCTCCCGCGGTCGCTTCGCAATCGCGCGGCCGCCGTGCGCACCGCGATGGTCGAAGACCGGGTCGCAGCCCTGCTCGCCGAGGTCAAAGCACGCGTCGAGTACGACCGCTCCGCCGAGGTCGCGAGCCAGCACGCCGACGCGGTCGATCGCGGCGTCGGCTTCGTCGACCGCACCCTGGAAATCGGCGCGGGCGACTGCGACGTACAAAACGGGCTGCTCGTCGCGCTGCTGCATGCGGCAGGCGTCGAGGCCCGACTTGCGGTCGGCTACATCGGAAGCGAAGGCCGCGTCTTTCCGTGGCTGCACGCGTGGGTCGAGTACCGCAACAGCTCGGGCGCCTGGCGGGTCGCCGACGCCAGCGAAGGCGCCCAGACGGCCCTGCCCGCACTGCCACAGGCGCGCCCCGCCGCGGCGGCACCGAGCGCGCCGAGCGACCCCGGCCCTGCGCCGGACGGACGCGGCCCGGAGCCCGCCGAACCCAGCATCGCAGCCCCGCCAGCGCAGCAGGATGCCGCGCCTGAAACCCAGCCTGAGGGCGAAGTCGCCGCTGCTCCCACGGCCGCGGGCGCATCGACCCCGGCGTCATCGAGCGCCGAAGACGACGACGACCTGCTCAGTCTGGTGCGCCGACTGGATCGCGACTACCCGTGGGTCATTCGAGGCATGCCCTTCTTGCTGTTCGCCCTTGCGGCGTGGTCGATGCTCGGCGCCCGAACCCGCCGCGCCGTGAAGCTCGACGACACCCCCGACCTCTCCCGGCTCCTCCGCGGCGTGCTTCAGCAGCCCGGCGCCTTCGCGCAGATGTCGTCCCTCTTTACCCGGCCGATCGTGCCCTGCCTCGAAGGTGACGCCATCTCGGTCAACCGGGCGCGAGAGCTGGCCGCCCAAGGCCGCCTCTACTCCAGCGCCGACCGCCCTGCCCTCGCTCGACGTGCCGTGAAGTCCAAGGCCGTGGTGCTCGACGTGACCACGCCCGAAGGTCGAACCGTGGCGGACTCGCTCGGCGCCATCGACCTCGACCGCTGGGCAGCCTGGGTCGACCGAGCGCGACACGACCCGCTGACCACCCGCGTCAACGCAATCTTGCGCCGGCGGGGTGAAGATTGGTGCGTGACGCTGGCCGACCGCATGCCCACGGCCGTCACGGTCCTCGACCTCGGCAAACTCGGCGCGAAGGTCGAGCGGATCCACGGCGCGCGGCTCGTTCTGCTCGACCCGTTCTCCCCCGGCATCGCGCAAGCCACCGAGACGGCCAAGCGCGCGCCCAAGCTGGGCACGCTCATGCTGCTCGATCTGCTCGCCGACAGGCTCGACCTCGACGCCACCCGACGCGCCCGCCTCCTGAGTGACGCCGCCGAGCAGGCGCTGTTGGAGTCCTTCCCGCCCCGATGACCGACGCCGGCCCCATCGACGTCGGTCAGCTGCTCACGATCGACGTCGGCTCCGAGCTTCGCAAGCTCTCGCAGGCGCAGCTGCAGGGGCCGTGGCAAATCCCCGCCGAGATCGCTCGCCGGGCGCTCCGCGGCGGCGCCTCCAGGGTGCGCATCGAGACGTCGCGACATGCGATCACGATCACCGACGAAGGCACGCCGATCGCTCGCCGGGTTCTCAAGGCCACCGCTGCCCTGATGCAGCCGGGGCAAACCAACGAGACGCGGCACGCCGCACTGACCGCGCTCGAGCAGGCCGGAGGTCTGGCCCTGCTCGCCGTCGCGGGTCTGCAGCGCAAGCAGCTGCGTATCGAGGTCCACTGCGAAGAGGGCGTGTTCCTGCTCGAGGCCAACGACAAGGGTGCCCGGCTCTCGAAACAAGCTCCATCCGGAGCGCGCCGCAACACGGTGCGCGTGTCCTCGCCCGAGTTCGACCGCAAGCAGATCCGCGACTGGCTGAGCAGCGTCGGCCGATTCAGCGGCGGCCGCATCGTGGTCGATGGCGCCCCGCTCGACAGCGGGTGGAAGGAGATGCTGCTGCACGGCCCCCTCGTGGCGCCGGCTCCCTCCGGTCGTGTCGGCCTGCCGCGCGAAGGCGAGACCGCACACGTATGGCTGCTGGAGCACGGCGTGATCACGGGACACCTCACCGCCCCCGACTCGCCGTGCTTCGAGGCGGCGATCGAGCTCGGCAGCGACGCCACGGACCTGTCCGCCGCACGCCTGCGCGACGAGGCCTCCCCACACATCTCGCACATTGTCGCAGGCGCGGTTCGCCTTGCGTGTGAAGTCGGTGTTCGTGGCATTCGCGTTGCAGAGCCTCAGCGCGCTCGGCTCGCCCGGCTGCTGCTCGCGGCCGCCCGTCGCCGGATCGAAGTGGAGCAGGTCGCACAGGTCCGGATGTTTCGCGTCATCCAGTCGGGCGAGACCGGACTCGCCAGCCTGGTGCAACTTCGCAGCGCCTGCCAAAGCGGTGGGGCAGCACCCACGCTGCTCGCGCTGTACCCCTCGCAGAATCCCGCGGACTTCGCCGCGGGCGAGAAGCTCATCCTCATCGCCGATGCCACCGAGCGCAGCGGCCTCGCCGAGGTCCTCAATCTGCGCTTTCGTCCGCCCAACCCCAAGGAAAGCGGTCGCTCCATGGGCGGCATCGTTCGCGGATGGGTCGATGAAGCCGGCCGAACGGCGCGACACGTCGTCGCCCGCATGCGCCATCCGATGGGTGCGAAGCGCGTCGATCCCAGCGCCTACACGGCCGCAGAGCAGGCCTTCGTCGACGCGACACGCCCCCACCTGAACGGAGGTCGCGACACGCCCTCCGACCTCGCGCTCTGTGCCGGCGCCGGACCGATCCGAACGAGCGGGCGCGCCGCGGACCTGCTGCTCCTTCCGCGCAAAAACCCAACGGTCGCCGCCGCCGTCGCCGCCGTCGCAACCGACCCAGCCTGGTCCTATCCGGCCTTGCTCGCGCTGCTCGGCGGACGGGCGCTGCCGACGTCAGCGAGTCGCACGACGTGGCGGCGTCGGTTGGACTGACGGCTGCTCCACACGCTCCGACGAAATCCTTCATTCGTCCGGCGTGCGAAATGCCAGGCCTGCGAGCCTGCCGCGTCCAGAGAAGCCTGGTACCGTTGCGACCGGACGAATCGGTGATCATGCACATGACGACGAAGCGCTTCTTGGGCCTCAAACATCTCTCTGGCGTGCTTGCGGGTGCGGGTCTGGTGGCGCTCTCGCCTGCCGATGCTTCCGCGATGGACCCCTTCGTCGAGTCCACCGAACTCCTCAACAACGGCGCCGTCGCCAGCGGCGCGCCGATGGCCGTGGCCGACATGAATGCCGACGGTCTCGACGACATCGTCCGCCTCGACGGCACGCGCTTCCTTCAGATCGAGTACCAGCAAGAAGACGGCTCGTTCGAGCTGCTCGACGTGGGCGACACGAGCCTGCTGTCGTGGTCCATCGCCGTCGGCGACGTGGACGGCAACGGCTACAACGACATCTTCGCCGGTGGCGCCTTCGACGAGAAGGTCGTCTACATGGCGAACGACGACGGCACCGAGTACGTCCGCACGACGCTCGATGGTCCGGGCATCTTCGTCCAGTGCTCGAGCTTTGCCGACATCAACAACGACGGCGGGCTCGACTTCTTCGTCTGCCACGACGTCGGCAAGTCGCTCGTCTACGAGAACGACAACAAGGGCGGCCTCGCGCCCACGTACCAGACCCTCGATCCCGTCTCGACCGTCCCGTCCGACAACTCGGGCAACTACGGAAACGTCTGGAGTGACTACGACAAAGACGGCGACTTCGACCTGTACATCTCGAAGTGCCGCCAGGGGAACGACAACCCCAACTCGGGTGAGCGCCTGAACCTGCTGTTCCAAAACGACGGCAAGGGTGGTTACGAGGACGTGGCCGGCGACGTCGGCCTGCTGCCGCGCGGCCAGACCTGGGCCTCGGACTTCGCCGACATCGACAACGACGGAGATCTGGACGCGTTCATCCTCAATCACACCTACAACGAGAACGACTCGCCCAGCGGTCTGTACACGAACACGGAAAACGAGTTCTCCGACATCACCGAGAGCGCCGGCATGGTCGAGGCGCTCGACGACGTCGGACTGGGCATCCAGACCTACTTCGGCGACTTCGACAACGACGGCTACGTCGACCTGTTCGTCTCCTCGGGGCAGGGCAACCACCAGATGTTCTTCAACAACGGTGACCAGACCTTCACGCTCGACAACAGCGTGTTCGACGTCGGCAACCGCACCATCCAGTCGTTCGCGGTCGGTGACCTCAACGACGACGGCTTCCTCGACCTCGTCGCCGGCTTCGGCACGTTCTTCAACAACCCCAGCGGCGGCAACGACGACGCCCTGCTGCTCAACCCCGCCAACAACGGCAACGGCTGGCTCAAGGTCCACCTGCGCGGCGTCGACAGCAACCTGTCCGCCGTCGGTGCGCGCATCGAGATCAACGGTCCTTGGGGCCAGCAGACCCGAGAGATCCGCGCGGGCGAGAGCTACGGCGTCAGCCACAGTCTCACCGAGCACTTCGGGCTCGGCGACGCGACGTCGATCGATTCGGTCGTGATCACGTGGCCTTCCGGCCAGGTCGACACCATCGAGGACCTCGACATCAACCGAACCATCGACGTCACCGAGGGCTGCCCCGTCGAGTTCTTCGTCGACGCCGACGGCGACGGATACGGCGACCCCGCCACGGGTGAAGCGTCCTGCATCGCGCCCGAGGGACGCGTGGCGGACAACACCGACTGCGACGACGAGGACCCGAACAACTTCCCGTCGAACGAAGAGGTCTGCGACGGGTTCGACAACAACTGCAACGACGAGGTCGACGAAGGCCTCGACGCGACCTGCAACGCAGGCACGAGCAGCGGCGGCGAAGACGAGAGCGACGCCGACGGCGAGAGCGACAGCGCCGGCACGACGACGGGCGATCCGACGGACTCCGACTCCACGACCGGTCCGGTCGACCCCACCAGCGACGCGGGCACCGGCGGCGAAAGCTCCGGCGGCGACGGCGGCGCTGCGGGAGACGGCGGCGGCTGTGCGGTCACCACCCCCAGCAGCGACGCATTCTGGCTGCTGATGCTCCTGGGCTTCGCCGCACCGGTGGCACGTCGACGACGGAACCAGTAAAAAGGAAGCGGGCTTTACGCACGATGAGCCGCCGCGTCTTGGGTCTTCTCGCGGGCAGCGTCATGGCGCTGTCCTCCTCCGCCGCATCGGCTGCACCCACGCAGCCGGGCGAGCTCGTCAACGACCTGTTCCTCACGGAGCAGTGCGCGTTCTGCCACGGCTACAACAACGCCTCGGTCGACCTCGACGAGCCGTCCTACTCGCCGTTCAACACCTGGCAAGGAACGTTGATGGCGAACAGCGCCCGGGACCCCGTGTTCTGGGCCGGCATCCAGGTCGCGGAGGCGGACGACCCGGAGGAGACCCAAACCTGCGTGCGGTGCCATGCGCCGCGGGCGTTCCTCAACGGCAACGAGACCGTCACCCGCATCGAGGACCTCGGGCTCCACGAAGACAGCGGCGTCGAGTGTGAACTCTGCCATCGCATGATGGCCGACGAGCCCGTGCCTGCCGGCAATGCGGCCTACACCATCGATGACGCTCTGGGACCCA
Source organism: Myxococcota bacterium (assembly GCA_039024335.1). Classification (GTDB taxonomy): domain Bacteria; phylum Myxococcota_A; class Polyangia; order Nannocystales; family Nannocystaceae; genus CAJXVA01. The sequence continues at coordinate 49,538 of JBCCQM010000021.1, read as the reverse complement.
GCGGCTTCAACGTCCGGCGGCGCGGGCCCTGGGACTACAGCGACGGCGTGCCCGAGCCGCCCCACGACTACGTCTTCGACAGCTTCATCACCCGGTCGCGCCTGTGCGGTACCTGCCACGACGTCACCACGCCCCAAGAACGCGTCGACGACGACGGCAACGGCCTCGGCCGCGACTTCAACGAGCAGCGCACCTACTCGGAGTGGGTGAACTCGGCGTACTCGGTTCCCGGCCCGAACTTCCGTTCGTGCCAGAACTGCCATATGACGCCGGTTGACGACAAACCCGGCTGCTCCGACCACCTCAACCAATACACGCACCCCACCGGCGGCAGCCGCCACGACTTCAACGGCGCCAACCGGTTCATGGTCGAGCTGCTCAAGCGCGAGTACGGCTCACAGGGCGAGAACGAAGTCCCCGACACGTACTTCGACATCAACCTCGAGCGCATGGACGAGTTCCTGCTCACCGCGGCCACGCTCGAGATGACCACCCCCGAGGTGTACGACGTCGCCGAAGGCTTCAGCGGACTCGAGGTCACGGTCACGAACAACACCGGGCACAAGCTGCCCAGCGGATACTCCGAGGGCCGCATCATGTGGGTCGAAGTCGTCGGTCGCTACGGTGACGACGTGCTGTTCAGCTCCGGCGCGTGGAACCCCACCGACGGAATCCAAGAGGACGAGCAGCTTCGCGCGTACGAAGGCGTGGCGGAGGACTTCTCCGACGGCCAGCAGTTCCGCCTGCTTCGGAACAACCACTGGCTTTACGACACCCGCATCCCGCCGCTGGGCGCCACGCCAGACATCGAGACCGACCCCGTCGGCGACCGCTACGCTCTGCTGCCCGACGGTACCTGGCCCAACTACGACGTCACCTCCTACGCCTTCGCGGGCATGGACGGCGTCCCGGATGCCACGCCCGAGGATGAGGCCGACGACGTCCTCGAGCTGACCGTCCGCCTCCGCTACCTGATCAACACCCCGGAGTACATCGGCTTCCTCGAAGCCAACGGTGGCGACGCGGGCGTCCATGTCGCCGGCTTGTTCGACGAAGTGGGTGGCTCCGTGCCCTCCACGCTCGCCGAGCAGGTCGTGCAGATCCCCCTCGAGGGCCTGACGCGGCCCGGCGACGGCTCGTCCAGCACGAGCAGCGACGACTCGACCGGACCCAGCTCCGGCACCGGCCCGGGCTCAACCAGCACGACGGCGGACCCGGCCACGACGGCCCCGGACCCGACCACGGCCACCGAAGCAACGGCCGACGAGTCGTCCTCGGGTGCCAACCAGAGCGGCGGCAGTGACGAAGGCTGCGGCTGCACCAGCGACGGCGACGGCAACCGCAACGGCCTGTTCCTGCTGATTCCGCTGCTTCTGCTCCGCCGGCGTCGACGCTAGCAGCCGGTGGTGCAACCCACCACGCCCATCGGAGAACTCGCGGGAGGCGAGAACGTGGTCATCTGCGCCGAGGGCAAGGCGGCGGAACGCAGGAATCGTGGGCCTAGTTCAAGCTTTCGCCAACGCAGCCATCGGCGCAGAGGGCCACGTTGTCGGCCGTGGGAGTTTTCCGATGTCCTGCGAGTCGCACGGCCCCGCTTGGGGTCCCCCGCAGAACCGGATACGCTACGCGTCCGCCTCCGTGGACCCGTATCTGCGCATGCCCGACGTCTTGGACTGCCGCGACCCGGCCACCGGGGAGCTGCTGGGCGACGTGCCGTGCATGGGCGAGGACGAGGTCGTCGCAGCGCTCCATCGCGCGCGCTTCCTCCAGCCGCGCTGGGCGGGGCTGGAGATCGGCAAGCGCCGCGCCGTCCTCGAGTCCCTGCTCGACCGGATCCTCGCAAGCCAAGACGAGCTGTGCCGACTCGCCGCGCACGACAGCGGGGAGACCATGCTCGACGGCATGGTTCACGAGATCGTGCCGACCGCCCGAGCGCTTGCCGACCTGCTCGGTCGCACGTCGATGCCCGGGACTCCGTGGCGCGCGCGCGGTCCCGGCAAGGGCCGTCGCATCCCCGAGCCCGGTATCCTGGCGTTCTTCACCCCTGGGTACCTGCCGCTGCGCAACCTCGTGCTCTCGGTCAGCCCGGCGCTGCTGCACGGGAGCGCCGTCGTCGTGAAGGTCTCCGACCGCGTCGCGTGGTCGAGCACGCAGTTCGCCGAGCTGGTGCGCGACGTCCTCGCGGAGCACGGACATCCGCGCGAGCTCGTCCAGCTCGTCACCGGTGGGGTCGAGAGCGGGGAAGCGCTGGCCTCTGCGGGCCCCGACCGGATCGCGTTCGTCGGCACCGCCGAGACCAGCCGCTCCGTCGCCGCGGCGGCCTCGGCCTCGCAGACGCCCGTCTCGTACGATATCGAAGTGTCGCGCCCGATCATCATCGGGCAGCACGACGACCCCGCGCACGCCCTGCAGCCCGCGATGCGCCGCGTGTTTGCGGCGGCGGGCCAGCTCCACGGCGGCGCGCCGCTTCTGTACGTCCACCGACGTCACTACGACGACTTCGTTCGTCGCGCCGAGCGGGTCATCGGACAGCTCACCGTCGGGTCTCCGCTGAGTACGTCAACCGACTGCGGCCCGCTCATCAGCGCCGGTCGCATCGAGCCGCTCGAGCGCCTACTCGACGACGCCGTCACCCGCGGCGCCGCGCTGCGCGTCGGCGGACGAAGGCGACCTGACCTGGGCGGCTGCTACTTCGAGCCGACCTTGGTGACCGGCGTCGATCCGACGATGGACCTCACCCACGAGCGGCTGCTTGGGCCGGTCATGGCAATCCATCCGTTCGAGTACCTCAACGAGCTACCCACCCTTCCTCCGGGCCCCAGTGCCCACGACAAGGAGATCGAGCGGGCGCTCCGAGCCGTCCCGCTCTACCCGGCGCGCGCCTCGACGTTCTCGTTCCTGGAGAGCGCCACCCGTGCCGCGTACGGTCGCAACGTTCGGGACCGGGCAAGCGCGCTGGCGTCGGTCACTCGGCACGGCCTTGCCGATCTTCGCGCGCGCGCCCTTCGACGCGTCCGCAGATAGCGGCTCACGAGCGACGCCCACGGGGTCGGCGGACCACGGAGTCCTGCACCTGTGACTGCTACCCTGCAATCGATGCTCCGCGCCGCGTTGCTCGCACTGCTCGTCGCCTCGGTGGCCTGCGAAAAAGACCCGCCGCCTCCCAAGCCGCGCGCCGTGAAGAAAAAGGTCGACACCGACCGCATCCCCGTACCGAACCACTCGCCGCAGGTCATGTCGGACCCCGGCAAGCCGCGTCGCGTCGGAATGGAGGCCACGATGGAGGCTGACTTCTCCGGCCGCCGCCAGCACTTCACGTTCTTCCCCAAGGGAGAGAACGCAGCGGTGTACTTCGAGGACAAAGGCACCGCGTGGGTGCGCATCGAGGGTGCCCTCTCCGAGGAGGGTGAGCCCGCACTCACCTTCAAGCTCGACGACCTGCGGCTCGACACGCTGAAGTTCCCGGCGACCTTCACGGTCGGCGAGGCGAAGAAGAAAGCACCGACGCTCGCGGTCGAGTGGGAGATCGGGCCCGCCGAGTCCTGGAGCACCGCCGGGACGTCCGAGCGCCCCATGACGCTCACGCTCGAGCGGTTCGAAGGACGCACGCTTCACGGCACGTTCGACGGGGTCCTCCCTCCTCGCGCGCCCAACACCGCCGCGCCCATCGTGATCGAGAACGGTACGTTTGCAGTGAACCTTCGGCTCACGAACGTCAAAAAGGGGCCGGCGCCCCAATGACCGGCTGGCCGACGGAGCTCGTCGTCGCGACGCACAACCCCGGCAAGCTTGGGGAGTGGAAGACGTTGCTCGCCCCGCTGCCCTGCACGGTTCGGTTCGCCGACGAGTTCGACCTGCCCGAGCCTGAGGAGACCGAAGAGACGTACGTCGGCAACGCCACGCTCAAGGCGCTGGCGGCCGCCGCCTTCACCGGCCTGCCCGCGCTGGCCGACGACACGGGGTTCGAGGTCTCTGCGCTCGACGGCATCCCCGGCGTTCGCACGGCTCGCTTCGCCGCCGCACAGGGTGGCTATGCGACGGCGAGCGCGTCGTTGATTGAGCAGGCCCGCGCCGCGGGGGACGACGACCACGCGCGCCTCGTATGCGCGGTGGCCTTGGCCTTCGAAGGCGAGGTCTACGTCGAGCAAGATGCCGTCGAAGGCACGCTGATGTGGCCCGCCAGCGACCTCCCGGGCTTTGCAGCGCTGCTGAAGACGCCCGGTGAATTGAGTCGCGGCGGGGTGCTTGAGCACCGCCGCCGCGCGTTCGACAACCTGGTCGCCCGGATGCGGGCGGGCTGACGCTCAGGCTTTACCGACGAGCGAGAGGAACTCGCGCCGGGTCTCGGCGTTCTCGCGGAAGACGCCGAGCATGCGCGAGGTGATCATGTTGACCCCAGGCTTGTGAACCCCGCGGGTCGTCATGCACTGGTGCGCGGCCTCGATGACCACGGCGACGCCGCGCGGCTCGAGGACCGAGTCGATGGCGTTGGCGATTTCCGCCGTCAGCTTCTCCTGAATCTGCAGGCGCTTCGCGTAGGTCTCGACAACCCGTGCAAGCTTGCTGATGCCGACGACGCGATTTTTGGGCAGGTAAGCCACGTGCGCAACGCCGATGATGGGCACCATGTGGTGCTCGCAGTGGCTCTCGAGGCGAATGCCCTTGAGCACGACCAGCTCGTCGTAGCCGGCCGTCTCTTCGAACGTGCGGCTGAGAATCTCGACGGGGTCATCGTCGTATCCCGCGAAGAACTCTTCGTAAGACCGAACGACGCGATCTGGTGTCCCTTGAAGACCTTCTCGCGTGGGATCATCACCCGCCCAGCGAAGCAAAGTGCGGACAGCGTCCTCTGCTTCCTCTCGGCTCGGGCGGTGCTTTTCGGCGTTTTGCCGGTGCTCTTCCGCGGCGGCAACGAGGGCGAGGGCTTTCGCATTCATACGCCAAGGCTTATAGCGAGTCGCCCGTTCGCCGCAACGATCGAGCCCTACAAGCCTGTACAAAGCCTCGTAACGGCACCTACGCGAAAGTTGCGCAGCCACGCCCCGGACCCCGCACGAAACTACGACCGCCACGTAACTCCAGCTACCATCGTGACGTGTCCTCCTCATCGCGCGCCGACCGGACCATCGAGTTGTCCCCCGTCGCCACGGTGGGGCTGATCACCGGCTTCGCGGTCGCCGGATGGCTCGGCTACACGTTTGGAGGGATCGCGGGCGCGTTCTTTGCCGCAGTTTCGGTCACGACCGTCGCCGGAGTGAGCTACGTGGCCGTTCGAGCGCGGGCCAACGACCGAACCCGGCTTGCCGAGTCCTCAGCGCCCAACGTCGAGGGGCTGCCTCCGGCCCAGGCGCTGTCGATGATGGGCGCCATGATGGGCGAGGGGGGTGCGAGTCCGTTCCGCAGCGAGCTGCTCGGCAAGCTGGCCGACATCGACGAAACGCTCACCGAGGATCCCAGCGGCGCCCTCGATGCGCTCGCTCCGTTCCTCCAAGATCACGCCCGCAGCCCCGCGGTGCATCTCCGCGTCGCGCGAGCCCACCGGGCACAGGGCGAGGACGACCGCGCGGCCGCGTCCGCCTCCACCGCGCTGCGCAACGCGCTCGACGGCGGCATGAATCCGATGGCCGCCTCGATCTTCGAGGAGTTCGAAGCCCTGCGCGAACGCTTCGACCTCGAGCCGCGGCACCACGGCGTGCTTGCCAAGGTGCTGCAGACCCGAGGTCTGGAAGCCGCCGCCGACTGGTGCCGAACGGCTGCCAACGCGTGATCAAAACGCGAGTCAGGTCGCGGGTGCGGGCGGTGCTGCGGCCGGGGCGGTCGGTGCTGCTGCCGGCGCGGGCGGTGCTGGGGGGGCAACGTCGGCGGGGGGTGCCGGCTCGGCGGGTGCAGGCGGTGCCGCGGGTGCCTCGACGACCGGCTCGGCCGGAGCCGGAGGCTCGGGGGCGTCGACCGTGACCATCACGTTGGGCGTGGCGACGACGGTGGTCGTGCGCTCGGGCGTGACGACGCGCTTCACCTTCTTCACGGTGCGCACCTCGTGATGCCGATGGCGCCGGCTGCTGCGGCTGGGAATGGCCACGGTCACGCCGGTGACGATCGAGAAGCCCTCGTTCGAGAAGTCGGGCACGCCCGAGAGCTTGCGGCGGGCGCTCCACAGCTGCTGCACCTCGGCGCTGAGGCTGATGTAGTTGGTGATCCGAGCCTCGAGACCCGCGTGCAGCTCGAAGCCGATGCGCGCCGAGGCGTCACTGATGCCGCCGACGTCGTGGCGGTCGTACTGAAGGCGGACGATGTCGAAGCCAGCACCCATGCCTGCATACGGGCGGATCGGGAAGCTGTTGAAGGCGTAGAAGTTGCCGCCGAAGAACAGCGGCACCGCCATGTAGCTGAGGTTGCGCGCTTCGCCTTCGACAAACCCGTCTGCGCCGCGAGGATTGAAGGCGATGCGACCGCCCGTGTAGCCGGTGCGGAAGTAGCCGACGGCCCAGGGGTAGTCGCGACGATCATCGGCCTCGAACAGCACGAGGCGCGTGTCGAAGCCCCGCAGGTTTCCGCAGTACCGGCCACCGCTGGGATCGAGGCACGACTGCGCCTGGTTGCTCGTCATGCGCCACGAGGGGTTGGTCGGCTCGACGATGCGGAACGGCGAGACCACGGTGCCGAAGTAGAGGCCGCCCCAGGTCTCGTCGTGACCGTGGTGATGATGCGTGGTCTTGGTCACCTCGACGACTTCGCCGTCCTCCGTGGTCTCGGTGACCTCGACCTCGACGTCGTCGGTGAGGGCTGCGTTCGCGTTCGGGGCCCACCCGAAGGCAGTCGCCGCGAGAGCGCCGGAGAAGGTAAGGGCCTGAGCAACGGTGGAACGCGCCATCGAAGTCCCTTAGTCGGACCCCCCGGATCTGGGTTGGGCCGTTCGATTTTTTTCTGCGGGCGCGCGGATCAGGGCTCGCGGCGGCGGCGAGCACGCTCTGCGGCCCATCGGACCTGCGGGTCGTCGTCGGCTTCGGACCGGGCGATCGCTGCTTCTTCGGCCGCGTCGAGGGGCCCAGCGGCGTTTCCAAGCGCAATGAGGGCGTTTCGGCGCATCGCGCGACGTGGAATTCGGCGCAGCGCGGTCCCCTTCACGAAGGCCCGATGTGGGCTGCTGCCGAGCACGGCGAGCTTCGTCGGGTCGGCGGGTTTGGGACCCCCGGGCACGTCGGGGATCCATGCCGCGGCCGGCAACTTGCGGTCTCGGCTGGGCGACGCGTTGTAGGGGCAGACCTCCTGACAGACGTCGCATCCGGCGACCCAGCCACCCATGCGGTCGGCAAGCGCCTCGTCGATCGGGCCCCGGTGCTCGATGGTGAGGTACGAGATGCATCGACGCGCATCAAGCTCGCCCGGAGCGACGAACGCGTCGGTCGGGCACGCCTCGAGGCACCGCCGGCACTCCCCGCATGCGTCCCACCGCGCGCGGCGAAGCTCCTGCACGGCATCGTCTCCCGACCACGCAACGTCGGTGAGGAGGGAGCCCAGCAGGACGTACGAGCCCAGCCCGGGCACGATCACGCAGCCGTGCTTGCCGACGAAGCCCAACCCGGCCAGCGCGGCCGCACTGCGCTCGAGCAGCGGCTTCGTGTCGACGCAGATGAGCGTTTCGGCTCCCGGCACCTCTGCCTTCAGGGCTTCGCCCACGACCTCGAGGCGACTGTAGATCTCGGTGTGGTAGTCGGCCGACCGCGCGTAGCGAGCGATGCGACCGTCGCTGGCCTTCCGGTATGGAACTGCGGCAACGAGCACCGATCGTGCGCCCTCGAGCATCGCGGACGGATCGCGCCGGACCTCGGCGGTCTTGCGCAGGTACCCCATCTCGCCTTCGTGCTCCCGGTCGAGGAAGCGGTCGAACGCCGCGCGGGCAGGCTCGAAGCCAGGGTGATCGAGGCGAACGATGCCCAGCCGAAGCAGCCCCACCGCCGACGCACGCGCAGAGATTCGCGCCAGCGCTGCGTCATCGATCGTGAGGCTCATCCGCGTATCCGCTGCAGCAGGTCCCACACGATCCTCGCGGTCGCGCCCCAGACCGGTGGCGTATGGATGGCAAACTCGTGCATCTCGTAGGGAAAGCCCTTCCAAACCCCGCGCCCCGTCACCGCGTGGACGGAAGGGTCGGCCAGACGTGACAGGCTCGGCGTGAGCACGGCCGCGACCTCATCTTCGCTGGTGTTCTGCGGCGCCCAACCGGCGGGTGCCCACGCGACGTAGGGCCAGATGCAAAAACCCGTCGGCGTCGGCACCGGTGCGAGCCGGCCGAGCACGTCGACGCCAGCCTCGGGCAGGCCGACCTCTTCGCGGGCCTCGCGAAGCGCCGTGTTCACCAGCGAGCCGTCCTCGGCATCGGGCTTTCCGCCCGGCAGCGCGACCTGGCCGGCGTGGTTCCGCAGCCGCCCGGACCGCTCGATCAGCACCACGCGAGGGTCATCTTTGCGGTCGTTCCCCTGCCCGACCAGAAGCGCGACGACGGCCGCATCCGCGAACTCGGCCGAGAACGAGAACCGTAGACGTGGACTCCCGACCGCGTCCAGTCGCGCCGGCAGGTCGTCAGGCACCCTCACCACATCGATACGCTGCCGGACGCCGGGCCTTCGTGCAACGCGTCGAGGAATCGCGCTGTCGCAGAGCCTGCTCTGGGCCGCCCAACGAAGCTCGCGGCCGGGATCTGGGCTCGCGCCGGCCGGTCCACCGCAGCATGAACGGTGCGATGGGAACGCTCTTCGAACGAATCGGAGGCGACGGCGCGATGATGGCGGCCGTCAATCTCTTCTACGAGAAGGTCTGCGCCGACGAGCTCGTCGGGCCGTTCTTCACAGAACTCGACATGGACAAGCAAACCATGAAGCAGGTCGCGTTCCTCTCCCGCGCGCTCGGCGGGCCGAAGGAGTTTCACGGCCGCGACCTCCGCGAAGCGCACGCGCACCTTGGCCTCACCGATGCACACTTCGACCGCGTCGCCGAGCTGCTCACCTCGACACTCAAGGAAATGGACGTTCCGGACGACCTGATCGGTGAGGTGGGCGGCATCGTCGAATCGACGCGCGACGCCGTATTGATCCGATGACGAACCCGTTCGAATTCGTGCGCTGGGAGAAGCCGCCGGACGACCCGCGAGAACTTTCGCCCGCGCAGTTCCTCGAGGTCTCCCTCACCGAGCGCGTGCGTGCGTTGCTCGGCACCCAGCTGACGTTCTACGAGGAGGGCCGAGTCCTCGACGCAAAGGTCGCGCTCGATCGGCTCTCCAAGCTCGGCCGCGCGGCAGCGCGCGCCTGACTCCCGGGGGGACGACTCAGACCGAGAACGAGCTGCCGCAGCCGCAAGAGCCGGTGCTCATTGGGTTGTTGAACTTGAAGCCGGCGCCCTGGAGGCCCTCGACATAGTCGATGTTGGTGCCCATCAGGTACATGAAGCTCATCTGGTCCGCGATTAGCTTCACGCCGCTGCTCTCGAACTCCATGTCGCCCTCGCCCTGCTCGTCGAAGAACAGGTCGTACTGGAAGCCGGCACAGCCGCCGCCGATCACCTTCACGCGAAGGGCGTAGTGATCTTCGATGGCCTCGGCCGAGCGGATCTCGGCGACCTTGGAGGCCGCGACCTCGGTCATGGACAGCGTCGCCTCCATCGCGGCGGGCGCGTCGGGGGTGGCGTCTTGGGCGGGCTGCGCAGCTTCGGTGGACATGGCTTTTTTCCGGGTGTGAGGTCCTCGAGGGGCGTCTTCGACGCGGCCGCGATGAACCTGACGTTGCGTCACCCTTCCGGGCGTCAGACCAAAACATGCGACCTGCAGCGCCTGCCGTCAACGGGGTGTGCAACCACAGTGCCGTTTGACAGGTTGCGCGCGCATTTCCTACCGTCCAGCGGAGCCGCGAGCGGGTCGATTTCGGGCCTCTACGCGGATCGGAGACGTGTCCAGATGAAACGAACCGGGCTTGTACTTGGGATTTCGCTCACAGTCGCCGCCGGCGCCACCGGGTGCGACGGCCGCAGCAAAGCGATGGAGCGTCAGGTCGACGGCGTCGCTGGAGATAAAGCCGAGAAGGCCAAGCTGCCGGAGCCCGGACCGTCGGACCCGATCCGCGACCAGCTCGAGCCGGTGCTGAGCAAGGTCTACCCGCTCAACCAGGTGCCCCGCATCATTCAGGCAGACGGCGCCCCCGAAGACGGCAGCAACTACGAACTCGAAGCAGGCGTCGCCGCGGTCGTGAAGTTCGCGCCCGGACTCAGCGAGGCCGACAAGGTGAAGGCCGTCGTGCGCGGCGTCGCCGAGGCCGACTCATGGGCGTTCCGCAAGAACGCCCGACGCGACTACGCCGACCTGGTCCATCGCGTGCTCCGCGGCTACGGCAAGGACCAGCGCGACCAGATCGTGAAGATCTACGCCGAGCTCAAGCTGCTGCAGTTCTTCAACAGCGAAGAAGCCGGTCCCGCGATCGCAGCGCTGCCCGCCAATCTCCAGGCACCCGTCAAGGAGATGCAGACCTACTACGTCGAGAACAAAGAGAAGGTCTGGGAAGACTGGATGGGCGTGAAGATGTACGCCCGCCGCGTGGTGGCGGGCGACGAGCCGTTCCGCTCCGTGCTGCGCACCATCAAGAAAGAGCTCGGCCAAGAAGAGCCGCCACCGCGCACCTGGGAAGAGTCGATGGACCCGGCGTTCGTCGCATGGGCAGGCACCATGAAGGGCAACGACGAGCTCATGGCGCAGGTCACCAACATGAAGGAGCTGCGTGACCGCCAAGAGTGGCTCACCGACACGCACTCGCTGTGGCTGATGCAGGGCTCCGACAAGACCCCGCCCAAAGCCAAGAACCTCAAGATCGAAAAAGAGCTCGGTTTCGGCGTGCTCCGCGAGGACCTCGGCGGTGGCCACAACGAGCTGACCTTCGTGTTCTCGAAGAAGCTCAGCGGCGCCAAGCTCAAGAAGGCGTTCGTGCGCTCGGTGATCTACGGCCACCTGCTGCACGACTTCGGCATGCTCGCGACCGCCGGCTCCGACTGGGCCAAGCGGAACGCCGACAACATGATCGACGCCAAGACGGCGATGGTGCCCGACGAGTATGACCCGCTGTACGCCAAGTGTGGCTCGGGCGCGGCCGTCGACTCGCTCATCAAGCACTTCAAGAACGACTACAAAATCCTCGAGGGCATGAGCGGCGCCAAGGATGAGGAAGCCATCCTCAACGCGGCGCACAAGTGCGTGATCGCGGGCGCCGACGGCAAGGTTCACGTGCCCGCCAAGGGCGACGAAAAAGACGTCGAAGGACCCGCGCCCGGCAGCCGCCTCGCGCTGTTCCAGATGCTCGCGCGCTACGAGAAGCTCGACGTCGACCTCGCTGCGATGGGCAACGACAAGCCCACCGAAGAGGACGACACCATCGCGGAGCAGGAAGCCCTGCTGAAGTCGCTCAGCAACAAGTAGACTTGCGCGAGTTCGCGCGAAAGGGCGGGATCGTGCAGATCTCGCCCTTTTTCGTGCTCAGCCCACCTACGAAATGTTAGTTTCAACCGAGTGAGGGTTCGTTTTGTTGCTTTGCTCGGCGTGTGGAGCCTGACCGGCTGCGTCGAGCGCATCATCTTCGAACACGCGCAGCTTGATGGCGACTCGAACAGCGGCGGAGAGATCGAGGTCGACACCACCGGCGCGCCCCTCGAGGAGCCCGGCCTCTGTGAAGACGTGCTTGGCGAGACCGACAACTTCGACGACGCCGAGGTTTGCGCAGCGCCCCAGAACCTCACCCCCTGCGACCTCACCACAGCGGACCCGTTTGAGGCCATGGGATTGGGCTGCCCGTGGGGCCCCGACAGCGCCATCTCGATCCAGAACACCGCGTTCACATCGCCGGACCCGAGAGCCTGGCGCGTGATCACGCAGTACGGCACGCACATCAATCCTGCGGACGGCTTGCCCACGTGGCGCCCACGCGAAGGCAACTCGATGCTCGCGCTGTCGACGGGAACGCTCCCGCTTCCCGACGCGCAGGGCCGCCTCACCCAGGAGCCCTCCAACGGGGGATCGAACGACAACCCAGACGAGGTCGCGTTACCTGCACCGATCGTCACCGAGCACGGCAGCAACCTCGGCGAGGGCGGCGCGCCGTTCGAAGACTGCGATGGCGTGGGCGACTGCTCCGACAGCTTGCGCGACCAGTGGCAAGCGGGGCTTGCCGAAGCCAACGACCTTCTGTGGCTGCAGTTCGAGACCCAGGCACCAGCAGGCACGTACGGCTTCTCCTTCGACTTTGCGTTCTTCTCGGCCGAGTTCCCCGAATACGTGGGCAGCGAGTTCAACGACATCTTCGTCGCGTGGAGCAGCTCCGAGAGCTACACCGGCAACCTCTGCTTCGTGAACGACCAGCCGTGCACCGTCACGGCTCTTTGGCCGCCGCAGTTCACCGAGGGCAACCCGGCCCTCGATGGGACCCTGTTCGAGCCTGGCGAAGGCGAAGATGACGGGCTGCCGGGGACCAGCGGCGAAGCCACGGGGTGGTTCGAAGCGCGAGGGTCGGCCATTCCCGGCGAGTTCGTTCAGCTCACCTTCGCCGTCTTCGACATGGGCGACACCATCTTCGACACCCTCGTGCTGCTCGACAACTTCCGGTGGCACTGTGAGTGCTGCACGGCGCCAGACTTCGAGCCCTGTATTGGGATCGAACCGGTGTGAGCGCCCGTGCATTCTCGCAACACCGTGGTAGCGTTCGATCCATGCGCAGGTTGGGTTGCATGGCCGTTGCGGCGGCGTTGGGGCTCACGGGCTGCGTCGAGCGCATCATCGAGTTGGGCCAAAACTCCGCGTCTGGCTCCGACAGCAAAGGTGTCGACGACGACGACCCAGAAGACGACGACGAGAGCACCGGGCCGGGCGTCGATTCGGAGGGTCCCGAGTGCATCGGGCCCGATGACTGCGGCGACGAGCAAACCTGCTTCGAGGGTGTCTGCGTCGGAACCGGCGAGCTCCGCGTGTCGCTGTCGTGGGAGTTCATCAGCGACCTCGACCTGCACGTCGTGACGCCCAGCGGCGCCCACATCAACTTCGGTAACCCCGAAGATGGCGGCGGGCAGCTCGACGTCGACGACTGCGTCGGCAGCTGCGTCGACCCCGATGGCGTCCACGTCGAGAACATCTTCTTCGCGCAGACCCCCGCCCCCGGCGAGTACGAGGTCTGGGTGGTCAACTACGACGGACGACGCGCAGGCCCGTTCAACGTCGAGGTGACCGGTGCCGCGAATGCACAGTTCGAAGGCGAGCTGCCAGCCTCCAACGTTCGCAGCAGCGTGTTCACGTTCACCGTGGCCCCCTAGCAGCCTGCGGTGCAACCCATCACGACGCCTCGCTTGTCTTCTTCGCTCCTGGCGGTGTCGCCAAAACTTCCAGTACGCCCGGTACAGCTGCGTTTTGGCTCCTACCCAGGAGCGAAGAATCCGTCGCGATCCGCCGCGCCGGGTTGCACCACAGGCTGCTAAACGACGAGTGCCTCCGCTGCGGCTGCAGTCGGAGGCACTTCGTTCGAGCGGACCAGGGCAATGCTCAGCCCGCAGGGCCTCCGCTCTGCGACAGCGCGAAGCCGGTCATGTCCGAGTACGTGTACGGGCTGGTCAAGCCGGTGAACGTGTCGATCTGCTGGTTGACGGGGTTCACACGCCACGCCTCTGCACCCTGCGAGACCGCCCAGACGTTGCCCTCGAAGTCGATGCTGATGCCCTTGGCGTAGCCGGGGATCGCGATCTCCTGCACGACGGCCATGCTGTCGATGTCGACGCCGAGCAGGCGGCTGCTGGTGCCCGCAACCCAGAGGACGTTGTTGGCGTCGACCATGCAGCCACCGCCCTGCGAGCCGACGCTGACCGAGTCCCACGTCTCGCTGACCGGGTTGAACCGCGCAAGCTGGCTTTGGCAGGTCCACGGGCGGCCCTTCGGGTCGACGGTCATGCCGTAGCCCGAGGGTGCGGGCCACGTCGTGACGGCGAAGTCCGAGAGGTTCACCCGGAACAGCGTCTGGCCGCTGAGCATGCTGCCCCAGAAGTTTCCGTCGGCATCCACTGCGCCGCCGTAGATCCCCCAGGTGTCCGAGGCCACGCCGACGGGCACGGTTTGCTCGACGACACCGCTCTCACCGTCCATGAGCACCACGTCCATGATGGCGCCGGAGTTGACCGCACCCGAGGTCCACAGCTTCACGTTTTCGTAGCGGCAGGTGCCGTTGTCGAACGTGCCCTGGGTCCACGCCATGGGGCGCTGCCGGGTGTAGTTGAAGGGGGTGTGCCAGGCGATGCAGCCGTCCATCCACGGCTTCACGTCGCCGGACCCGGTCGAGGTGTTGTTGGGGTCGGGGCAATCCTCGAGGCGGGCGCGAATCATCGTAACGCCGCCGTTGCGGTTGGCCACGGCCATGTCGCCGTTGAGGTTGACCGACGTTCGAGACGGGCTTCCACCGGTGTCGGCCCGCACCAAGTAGCGGCCCTCCTCCACCAGCGTCTGCGTGTTGATCTTCGAGACGGTGCCTTCGGGGCTGTTGGCGACCCAAATGTACGAGAAGTCGGTGCCCAGACCGCTCCCGCCACCGCCACCGCCGCAGCTGACGTTGGCGTCGGGGACTCCGCCGATGTCGAACTTGGGGATGCCGTCGGAGCCGTTGGAGTCGGAGTTGCCGCTGTTGCCGCTGTTTCCGCTGTTGCCGCTCCCGCTTCCGCCGCTGTTCGAGTCACCATCGGTCTCGCCCGCCGTCGCCGTTCCGGCTTCGCCGTCGGTTCCCGACGAGATGGACGCGCTCGTCACCAACGAGCTCGCTGAGCCGCTCGCCCGCGCATCTCCGTCGCCATCGCCGCCACAAGCCGTTCCAAGCACGGCCAGACTGATCCACAAGCTATTTCGTCGCATCCGGAAACCCCGCGTCAGGATGGCAAACCGCGCACCTAATCACAAACGCCCGGCCCGGATCGAGGGAATACCCGGGGATGAGGCCCATTCAGCCCGATGTGGGGTGAAGACCTACGGTGTCACCCGCTGATCGCGCCCGGACGGATCCACGTAGATGACGCCGCCTTTGATGACGCCCAGCGGCGCCTCGAGCAAGGCCACGTCGCGCAAGGGGTCGCCGTCGATGATCACCACGTCGGCCCGCTGACCTTCGGCGAGCGTGCCGACGTCTTCGACCCCGAGCAGCGCCGCCGCGCCCGACGTTCCCGCGACGATGGCGTCCATGGGGGACATCCCCTCTTCGACCATCAGCGTGAACTCGTGGCCGTTGCGCCCATGCCTGAACACGCCAGCGTCACTTCCCAAGGCAATGGTGACGCCGGCCTCGTGTGCGCGACGAAAGCTACTCCGCATCATCGGCGCGATCGCCCGGGCTTTCTCTGCGGACGAATCCGACAGCGTGCCGGCATCCGCAGCCCTTTCGACGTGCTCTCCGGCGCTGAGCGTCGGGACCAGCACCGTGCCCCGGGCGCGCATCATCGAGATCGCCTCATCGTCCAGCATGCTGCCGTGCTCGATGCTGTGCACCCCGGCTTCGATCGCCTCCTTGATGCCCTCGGTTCCATGCGCGTGCGCGGCGACGCGCCGGTCCGCCCGAGTCGCCTCCTCCACCGCGACCGCGATTTCCGGCGTGGTCATCTGCGATGCACCGACCGCGTCCCCTTGGGACATGACGCCCCCGGTTGCGCAGACCTTGATGACGTCCGCGCCATGCTTGATCTGGTAGCGCACCGCCCGACGCACGTCATCCGGTGAGTCCGCGACGCCCGCTCGATAGTCCTGCATGTTCGGCAGCACCTCGGGGTGGTAGCCGTTCGTGTCGTCGCAGTGACCGCCCGTGATCGTGATCGCGAAGTTGGCCACGAGCATGCGCGGTCCCGCCACGATGCCCGCTGCGATGGCATCGCGAAGTGCTCGGTCCGCGAACGTTCCGCCGACGTTGCGCACGGTCGTGAAGCCAGCGCGGAGCGTCGCCCACGCGTTGGCCGTGCCTCGAAGCGCGCGGTCGGCATCGTGCTCCTGCATCTCGCGAACCACGCCCTTCGCGTAGTTCGGCGGCGGCGTGAACGTGAGGTGGACGTGCGCGTCGATGAAGCCGGGCAGCACCGTCTTGCCTTCGAGGTCGATGACGTGTGTCTGCGGCTCGGGAACCAAGCCCGTCCCCATGCTCGCAATGCGACCCTCCTCGAGCAGCAGGTCGACACCTTCCCTCGGTTTCGCGCCGGTGCCGTCGATGACGCGAGCGTTTCGGAGCAGCACGGGGCGGACGGACGGCTCGATCGGTGGACCCGACTCCGCGCCGCCGGGTGCGAGTCGCGTGGGCAATCGAGAAGACGCCGGGACCGCGCTCGACGTCGATGCGGACGCGCAGCCGCCGAGGCAGAGCACACACAGACCGATCAGGGCGCGCATGCGACGGGTGTCGCACGGAGGCGTCGGCTGTGGAAGCGGCGTGTCGCTCAGCGACGGTCGCGGCGACGGACGAGGCCCGGTGCGTACGGCTGCGGCTGCCGAGCGAGATACGACTTCGCGCCCGCACGCATCTGCGCAGACTGCTCAGCGGTGAAGCCCAGCATCGTGCCCTGGCGACAGCTGCACATGATGTTCGTCGTCGCCTTGCTATGGCGAAGCCCGAACAGATGGCCGAGCTCGTGGGCGAACGTGGTCGTCGGTGCGCCGTGCGTCACGACCACGTATTCGCGCTCCCGCAGGTCTTGGCGGATGCCTCGGTAGCGCCAGTGCAAGCCCCGCACGCGGCGACGCGATCGCCTGCGGCGGGGCTTGTCCAGCTCTTCGGTGACGAACACGTGAATGGTTCCGTCGCTCGGTGCGTAGGCGGCAAGTCGCCGCCGCTGCTGAGCTCGGGTCACGGCCCGCCACCCTCGAGGAAGATGTCGAACGCCAGAAACGTAGACCTCGATCCCGGCCCCGGCCAGGGCCCGATTGGCCCGAAGCACCCACTGTGTGACCCGGGCCCGGGACGACACGGGGTCGCCCTCATCCGTGGCGACGTGGACCGTCAGCGGAATCCGCAACACCGAGCGGGTGGTGCGGCGCGTCCACTGCTGCGTGTCGCGCTCGAGGCTGGGGACGGCCTTGCGACCGCGGGCGGAGGCGACGGTTTCGGGAAGCAGCGCGAAGACCCCCAGCATCAGCAGGAGGACGGTCGCCACTCGCGACCCACGCACACCCATGTCCCGAAACCCCTTCAAACTCCTGATTTCATTGTGGGGGAAAACAACATGCCGCGCAAAGGATCCGGATGGGTCGGTGTGCCCCAGCGCCGGTCCATCGCGCACCGACTCGGCGGCGTCATGTTCGCGGTGAACCACGCCGAGGATCGCGAGCGCCGTCTTGGGACGAGCCCGCGCTTGTACTACGCTTGGCGACGATGTTCGGATCGTCGCGTCAGGTCGCCATCGAGTTCCTTCCCGATGACGAAGGCCAAGGCTGGGTCGCCGATAGCCTGCAGGACCTGGTGCCCCGACTCGGACCCGCTGCGCAGAAGCCTCAGCTTCTGACGCAGTCGAAGCCACCGCGCAGCTCCGACGATCTGTTCGAGTTCATGTGCGACGTGCAGGCACAGGTAGGACAGTCCGACGTGGAGTTCGGTCTGGTCGACGCAGCCGAGGCGGGCCCCGAAGTGCCGCCCGGCTTCACGCCGCTGGGCAACCCCGCCGGCCAGCTGATGACCACGTTCGCGCGGGGCCCCGAGTTCGTGACCGTGGTGGCGCCGATCTTGTTCCGCAAGACCGAGCTCGTGTTCGCCGCGGTCGCCCGGGAGCTTGGCCGCATCGCAGTCGCTCGCGCCGGGGGCCACCACATGGAGCCCGCCGACTTCGAGTCCGAAGCCGAGCTCGCCGCGATCGCGCTGGGCATGGGGGTCTGGGTCGCGAACGGCTCGTACATCTTCCAGAACGCCTGCTGCGGCGGCGGCTGTGGCATCAACCTGAAGAACCTGCGCGTCGGGCTGTCGATGCCCGAGGCCTGCTTCGCGACCGCGCTCGACGGACATCGCAAGGGCGTGTCGCGGCGCAGCATCGCCAAGCACCTCGACAGCAACCAGAAGGCAGCGTTCAAGCAGAGCTGGGGTCACGTCGCCGGTGCCCCGGCCCTCAAGGCGCTGGCCAGCGGCAACGCGGGCGCCCTCGCGGGCTGACGAACGCGCGTACGTGCGAAGGGTACGCGGCAGCATCGGTGTCGAGCTCGGACAATGGTTTGTCCGGATCGGCCACTGCCCGCCGAGCCGTCGAGGCGACACGCTCAGGACATGCGAACGCTGCTGCTTGGCGCGGTACTGCTCCTCGGATGCGCCGCCACGCCCACCGTCCCCCTGCCGACCGCTCGGACCCGCATCTACGTCGGCTACGCGTACGGGCCCGGTGAAGCCACGCCCGCCTTCCGCTACACGCGTGATAGCGGCCGCAACGGACCCACCCTGCGCTCGGTCCATCGAAGCCACGCCCGCGACGGCACCGTCGTTGTCGAGCAAGCCGCCATCCACGACGCGCAGTACCAGCTCCGACGCGCGGTCGAGCATCACCACGAACGCGGCGTTCAGGCTGAGATCACCGTCGAACCCGACGGCACGCTGCAGTTCACCCGCGTGCGGAACGGTCGCGTGCAGCGACGTCGCGAGCGCGCAAGCGCACCGGCCGTGGTCGGCCCCACGCTGTTCGGCTTCACAGCCGCGCACTGGGACGCGCTGGCCTCGGGTACGGCGGTCCCGCTGCGCTTCGTCGTCGCCGAAGACCGCCGCAGCTACGCGTTCACCCTTCGCATGACCGCCTCGGACGACGACACCACCACCATCCAGATGCGCGCCGACGCCTGGCTGGTCCGACGCCTCGTCCCGCCGATGACGCTCACGTTCGATACGCGCAGCCGCACGATCGTCCGCTACGAGGGACGTATCCCGCCGCGCTACCAGGGCCGCCCACTGGACGCTCGGGTCGAGTACGAACACGCCGCGCCGTATCGATGAACGTGCTTCGGCGCGACGGCAGGAATGAGGCGGTCCAGGTCTCAGTTCAGCCGGGGCGTGAACGCATCCGAGTTTTGGCGAATCGTTGAGTCGACCCACGACGGCGACGGCGACGAACAACTCCGGCGTTTGCAGGCCGAGCTCGCGCGACTGAGCGCCGAAGACGAAGCAGGCTTTCGCGCCTGCTTCGCGGGCATGATGCGCTATGCGTGCAGCTGGAGGCTGTGGGACGCCAGCCGGATCGCCTTTCGCGGTATGGACGACGACACGTTCTTCGGCGTTCGCGCGTGGCTGGTGTCACGTGGATCGCAACGCTACTTCGAGGTGCTCGCCGAACCGGATACGCTCGCGTCGGGCGACATCGCCTCCTTCGCAGCCTTTGGGCGTTGCATTGTGGGTGCGAACGACGGCCTCGTGGAGACGTTCAGCCATGCGCCACTCGACCACGATGACGTCGACGTCGTGCAGTCGACGTTTCCCCAGCTCTGCGCTCGCTACAGCAGCCTGACGGCGAACGCCTCCAGTTTTCGCCGACGGTTGTTCACGCCGAGCGAGTGTCGGACGTGGATTCGTCGAGGCCGGACGGTCCTCGTGCTCACGCTGGGGGCCATCGTCGCCGCGTGGGCGCTGCTGCCGTGGTACGGCGGATTGCTCGTGAGCGCGGGCTGCGTCGGTGCGCTCATTGCCTGGGTCTTCAGCGTGAACACTTCGCGGACCGTCGGCGGCTTCGTCAGCCGCGGGCGCTCGGTCGGCAATGCGACCCAGCTGGTGGGCGAGGTCGAGGTCGCACTTGTTTGCGTACGGCCCTCGGGCAGCCGCCCGTGCTCCTGGGACGAGGGGGAGACCGATGCCGCGCTCGCCCTGCTTTGCGACGAGGCCGCCCGACACGGCGTCGAGCTGTCGTTTCGTCGCGTGGAAGCAGCCCAAGAGGTGCTCGAACTTCCGAGCCTGCTCGGTCGATTCGATGCGTACGACCCCGAGTCAATTCGTGTTCTCGAGCAGGTTGTCGACGCGGCGACGCCGTCGAACAACGGCTTCGCACTCGTCCTGACCACGGAACACGCGTGCACACCAACCGCATGGATGTCGACCCGGCTGAGATCGCGCTCGCTCGAGTTCTGCGTATGCCCACGCAGTGCGTCTGCCGAGACCATTGCCCACGAGATCCTTCATCTCTTTGGTGCACAGGACCTGTACGTGTCTGAACGGCCCGGCTCCATGACGTGGCAAGGCATCCTCGACGACGTGACCGCGTACGTCCACTCCATCACCGGTGAGGACATCACGCAGACGTCGCTGATGACCAACCTCGACGGGCCCGGCTTGACCGTCGATCCCCTCACGGCCGCTGCGGTTGGATGGACCGAACGCGTCGCCGGGCGGGCGGTTCCCCTGTTCCACGGCGTGGAATCCAGCCGCGCCTGAGTCAGCCGTCGCTTTTTTGGAGCGCCGTCCGAGGACGTGCATGTTCGGAGTAGGTATTTATCCGACATGCAGCTCGAAGCCACGCCCATGACCCCCTCTCTCCCGCGATTCAGCAACCACGCGTTCGTGGATGAGGAGGCCGTGACGCTGCGACTTCGCCCTCTGCGGTGGCGAGACCGGGTTCTACCGGGCGTGCTGCCCTGGAGTGGAGCCGCCGCGACCATCGCCGCGGTGGCGTGCAGCCTCTTCACCTTCGCGACGCCATCGGAAGCCGCGCAGATCGAATCCGAAGTCCGGCCCGTGATGACGCCGATGGTCAAGACGCCGGTACTCGCGGAGGCCAGCGTCAAGGCCATGCCCGAAGCCATCGAGGACGAGGACGACGAAGACGACGTCATCATCATCCTCGAGGACGAGGACGACGACATCGTGATCTTTGACGAGGACCTCGATGCGCCGTCGGCCGCCGCACTCGCGACGCTGCACATGGAGCGGAACGAGCACGAACTCGCCCTGCAGTACGCACTCCAAGCCGTGGACGCGCAGCCGCGCAACGCAGCCCACCACGCGCTGCTCGCCACGGCGTACCGGCACAACGGCGACCGGAAGGCCTCGCGTCGCGCGTCTCGTCGGGCTCGTCGCCTGCGCCGCTAGACCTCGCATCCTTCGGCGGCGGGCTCCGTACACGTGCACGGCTCCATCGCCTCGCTGCACGCGGCCGAGCACTCGAGACTCGTTCCGTCACCGATGCCTTCACAGGCTGCGGTCGCATCTTCGATGCAGGCCTCCTGCAACACCGAAAGGAAGTCGGAGACCTCGCTCGGTGTCATGCACAGCGTCTGACTCGCTTCGTTGATCCCGCCGTCCTGGCAGACGACGCGACCGCTGCAGACTCGAACCGCGCGACCCTGTCCACCGTCTCCGCCGGAGGCTCCGCCGTCGCTGTCGCCGCCGTCAGCTCCGCCCGTGGCAGGCCCGTTGGCGGTGCTTTCCCCAGCACCATCGTCGTCATCCTCCACGACCACGCAGGCGGTGCTGAACGAGGCGATGAGGGCAAGAGCAAGGTGAGTCGAAGAACGTTTCCTCCGCATGTCGCCCCCCGACGTCACGAGGATCTCGACCGTCGCACCAGCGCCGCCGAAAAAGTGATCCACCACGCAACCGGCGAGACCCCGTCACGGCACTAAAGGCCGACGAGCTCGCACGTCACGACGTCCCACCGGAGATCGACCGGCGGGTCGAGCGAATCCAGAGCAACGGCGCCCGGCGTGTCGAGCAGCGCCGAGCGGTTCATCGCTTCGCGCCGGCGCCAGGCCGATATCTCGGCAGCGTCGCGGACGAATCCCTCCGGATCGCGGGTCGTGGCGCGGTCGCGGCATGCAGCGACGAATCGCGCAACGCGATCGCGGTGCGCCGACGCCTGCCCATCCGTCGCGAGGTTGTCGCGGAGGCGCGCAGCTGCGGTGCCCTCTTCGGGCTCGCCCGCCTCGAGTGCCGCGAAGAAGGCGTTGCGAAGCCGGCCTGGGCTGGGTGACGCGCTCGAAGGCGCGACGTCGGCCGCTTCGGCTCGCTGAGACCGCGCTGCGGAGCACGTTCCACACGCCGGATCGCCCTCGAAGACCCGGTTCACGCAAACCTGATCCCAGCTCGAGCTGCAGCAGGCGTCGTCGGCCGCACACACGCAGGCTTCGACCTCGGCGTCGCTGCAGCCCGGCTGCGCATGCGCGACGCAGCAGTCGTCGACCACCGCACCACCGGTCGGCGGCTGGGTCCCTTCGAGCTGCTCGAAGGTGGGCGCGAAGTCCAGCAGAGCGCAGCGCGCCGTGGAGAACAACGGGCGCTCCGGGTCGACCGCAAGCACGTCGAGCACGAACTCCTCATCGACCACCCCAAGGTCGATCATCGACTGCACGTACTCGAGGTCGCTCGCGGCCCGCTCGACGAACGTGAATCCAAAGAAGGTGTCCCGCGGCCCGACGATCCCGTCGACGCGGCTGTCGATGTCTTGCAGGGTCTGCAGATACGCATCGCCGTCGATCTCGACCGCCGTGGCGACGCCGAAGGCCGGGTCCACGAAGAAGGAGCTGGGGATGGAGGTCACCGGCGTGGGCCGACCGACGATGTCGGGCAGGCCGGCGCTCTGCGTGTTGAAGGTGGTGCCGCAGAACAGTGGCTCGAGCAGCGCGCGCGTGGAGCCAGCGTTGGCGTCGGTGCGGTCCTCGCTCCCGAGCACGGCCATCCGAACCCGGTTCCACCGCGCGTTGCCAGCCTGAACCACGCTGGAGAGCTCAGCCCCGTTGCTGCGCGCGCCAAGCTCCGTGAAGCGATCGAGCAGCGCGCCGGCGCCCACCGTCCGAACGCCGCCACTCTCCCAATGGACCCAGGGCTCATCGATCTCCCGCATGACGAGACCTCCATCGCTGTGGCACGAGGCGCATGCCGACGTCGCGGAGCGGTTGGGGTCGATCAAGTCGAACGAGCTACCGTGGAACACCCAGGTCGCCCCTTCGCCTTCCCCTTCGAGCGCGTAGAAGTTGAACGCGCCGGTCACGGGGTCGTAGCCGGCGACCTTGATGTCCGTCTCGGGGAGCGCGGGGTTGGCGGTATCGATCGGCGGCGTCTCGAAGAGCAGCTCGTGCGGCAGCCTGCGGCCACACTGGCGTCCCACGACCACGCGCGACACGTCGCTCTTGTCGAGCAGCTGCGCGCGCTCGGAGACGACGCGCCCGATGAGCCCCGCAGCCTCGTCCCCTTCGCATCGCTCGTCGTCTTCGAGCCGAAGCTTGGCGATGACGTCGGCGTAGGTCGTCGGGCACGCGCCGGGCCGCTGCAGGATGGTGCGCGCGAACGGGTCGCGAAGCCCATCGAGAAACTGCGGGTCTGCAGGCCGACCGCTCTGGTCGACGACGTCCTGACACGCGAAGTCCTCGGGGTCGGGGTCTTCGCAGCCGTCCGTTTCACAGGCCCGCCCGCCGTCGGCGATGCGGCCCATGTCGTCGCCGCAGCCAGCAGCCACAAGGACCAAACCCGCCGCGAGTTGGCGGCAGACGCGAATCGAACGGTCGCCCAAGGGCGCTAACCGTACGAACGCACGGCCCCGGCATCAACCGGGGCCGATTGCAGCTCAGTCACGACGTCGGCGCAGGCCGAGCAGCAGCAGGGCCAGCATGCCGGCGCCGGCGGGTGAGGGAGCGCTCGTGCAGCCGCAGCCGTCTTCCTCGGCCATGTACGGCGGAAGCGCGTTGCCCCCGGCCGAACCTCCGCCGCCGGTCCCCCCGACGTCATCGTCCTCGTCGTCGGGGCCGTCATCACCACCGTCGTCGCCCCCCGAGGTGCCTGCGGTGGTGTTGCTGGTAGACGATCCCGGCTCGCAGTCCTCATCGTCGGGATCGCACTGGGCGTCGTCGACCACGTAGACGGTGCCGTCCGCGAGCAGCAGCATGAACACCTCGTCGCGTACGTCGGTGCCCTCGGGCAGGTCGTCGAGGACGTTCGCCGGCCAGTCCTGAACCTCGACCTGGTCGAGTCCCCAGGCTTCGGATGCGCCCGCGCTCGCGATGCGCCGCTTGAACCCCGCGTCGATCCACCACAGCGTCGCGTCGCTTCCGTCATCGATCCGCGCCACGACGGGTTCCTCGGGGAACGCTTCTCCGCTGTCGAGCGCGTCGGCTTCGGCGTCCGTCGTCGCGCGTCCATCCCAAAACGGCGAGAGGCCCCAGGCCGAGAGCGCCTCGGGTCCGCTGACCCGGCGGCGCACGCCATCGGGAATCGTCGGCGGATCGCAGCTGAAGTCGTTCGCGTCGTCGAGCTCGGTGACGGTTCCGCCGTCGACGCCCACGCCGTACGCATGCACCGCGTGCGGCGTGCCGTCCTGGAGGGACCGCGGAAGCTCGACCGAGAAGCCGTGGTTGCACGAACCCAGCGAGTCACAAAGCTCGGGGCGCTCGATGTCGGCGATGACCTCGATGCCGACCGCGTTCGGATCGTCGGAGGGGCCGTCGAAGAACACGCGAACGGGAATCGAAGCCTCGGGCTCCGCCTCGTCCTGCGCCCAACCCACGATGGGGGAGCAGCCTTCCTGCGAGGCTGCGCCGACGACCTCGGCACCGATCCCCAGCAGCTCCTCGTAGCTCTCCACGAGCGACATGTACGGCGACACGAAGATGAAGCCGAGTCCCGCAACGTCCTGCTTGATGTTGTAGTGCAGGTGAATGGTGGTGGGCGTGCCGCCGAACTCGTTGCTGACCTTGTTGATCCGATCGCCCTTGGCCATCGACTGGCCGCTGCTGATGATGTTGCCCGACCCGTGCAGGTAATCGTGTCGCGTGCCGTTGGCCGTGGTCACGTACACCGAGTAGCTGCCGATGTTGGTGATCGTTCCGGCCTCGGCCGCAACGTTCCAGTACAGGCTGTCGTCGCAGGTGGCCGGGCGGATGTCTTGGCCCTGGTGACCTTGGCCGCTGGGACACAGCGGCATCGACCAACTCCGCGTCTCGCAGTAGTTGTCGCGCCAGGGGTAGCTGTAGTT
Organism: Myxococcota bacterium; assembly: GCA_039024335.1. Classification (GTDB taxonomy): domain Bacteria; phylum Myxococcota_A; class Polyangia; order Nannocystales; family Nannocystaceae; genus CAJXVA01. The sequence continues at coordinate 24,593 of JBCCQM010000021.1, read as the reverse complement.
GTTCTCGTGGCACTGGCCGCCGCTGGGTCCGGACCCGCCGCCGTGGCCCCATACCTGGGAGTTCGGGTACGAGGGGCCTTCCTCCATCGGGTACCGCATGCCCGGCGCGTAGACGGTGTAGTCCTCGGCGCCGTTGCCCGACCCTGGGGTGAGGTCGCCGGGCTCGAGGTACGTGAAGTCCGAGTCTGCGTGCGCCGTCGCGGGCACGGCGAGGACGAGGGCGAGCGTGAGCGTCTTGGCCTTCATCGGACGTCCTCCGCGGGGCCGACGAACGCGAGCGACTCGGCGAGCTCGATGATGGTCGCCTCGTCTTGGCACTCGGGCATGGTCGGGCTCTTGCACTCCAGCCCGAGGTCGTAGGCGATGCCGTGCTCGACCCAGGTTGCAGACCAGATCGTCTCGTTCTGAGTCACGAACGCCTCGATGTCCCGGACGCGATGCGTGCCTTCGAAGGGTGGAATGTGGGCGTAGACGCGCGCCTCCCCGCTGGCGTTGAGCGTGACGGTGAGGCCGTCCTTTTGCGCCCAGGTTGCGTACCAGCGCTTGCCCGCCATCACCTGCGTGCTGGCAGCAAACGCGGGGTCCGTCGAGACGAGCGCCGGCAAGGAGAGCGTGTCGATCGCCGCGGACGCCTCGACCGAAAGACCATCCCGAGCGGACCAATCGATGGCGTCATCGTCGGGCCACTGCGCGACGCGGCGCACTCGCTCACCGCCGAGCATGCGCCCGCGCGAGGGCTTTGCGGTTCCAGTCAACGCGTCTGCTGCTGCAGCGCGAACGGGGGATGGGGCGGGCCGCTCCTCTGCCGAAGCGCAGCCGCACCCCAGCATCGCGACGGCCACCGTCGCAACTCGAATCATCCTCATCTCTCTCCCTCGATGCACGGATGCACCGACCGCGGGTGAAGTGCGTCGGGCGATGCCGAGGTTCCGAGAAAGCGCACGAGCGAAATGCGTGCGAGCGCCACTACATCGGCCGCACGACGCCGCGCGCCGGAGACCCGCTCATATCGTCGTTTTGGGCCGCTGCGGGCCCAAACGCGGCCCCCTCGCTCGCCTCGACGCCTTTGTGATACGCAAATCGGCGCATGAGTGGCATCAAGAGCGTTTCGAAGGAATCCCGCGTATTCGAGCCCCCTTCCGCGTTCGCGGAGACGGCCCGCGTCGGATCACGCGAGGCGTACCAGGCGCTCTACGACCGCAGCACCAACGACCCCGAGGGCTTCTGGCGCGAGCAGGCCGAGCCCCTCCACTTCTTCGATCCGCCCACGTCGATCTGCCAGTGGGACGCACCCAAGGCGCGGTGGTTCGATGGTGGGACCACCAACATCGCCTACAACTGCCTCGACCGGCACATCGCAGCCGGCAACGGGGACAAGACCGCGCTGCTGTGGGAGGGCGAAGACGGCGCCGTCCTGAAGCTCTCGTACGCGGACGTGCTGCGCGAGACCAACAAGGTCGCGGGCGCGCTGCGAGCCCTCGGCGTCGAGAAAGGCGACCGGGTCATCATCTACATGGGGATGGTGCCCGAGGCCGCGTACGCAATGCTGGCCTGCGTCCGCATCGGTGCGATCCACTCCGTGATCTTCGGGGGCTTCGCCGCGGATGCGGTGCGCGACCGCGTGAACGATGCCGAGGCCACCGTCGTGCTCACCCAGGACGGCGCGTTCCGTCGCGGCAAGGTCGTCCCGCTCAAGGAGAACGTCGACAAAGCGCTGGCCCAGTGCCCCGGCGTGAAGGCCTCGCTCGTGCTGCGGCGCGCCAACAACGACATCACCATGGTCGAAGGCCGCGACCACGATTGGAACACGCTCGTCGCAGAGCAGTCCGGCGAGCTCGAGGCCGAGCACCTGCCCTCCGAGCACCCCTCGTTCATCCTCTACACCTCGGGCACCACCGGCAAGCCCAAGGGCGTGATGCACACCACCGCGGGCTACCTCGTGGGCACGTACGTCACCTCGAAGTACGTCTTCGATCTGCGCGAGGACGACGTGTACTGGTGTACCGCCGACGTGGGGTGGATCACCGGGCACAGCTACATCGTGTACGGACCGCTCGCCAACGGTGCGACCGTGGTCATGTACGAAGGCGCCCCCAACCATCCCGGCCCCGACCGCTTCTGGGAGCTGATCGCCAAGCACGGCGTCACGATCTTCTACACCGCGCCCACGGCCATTCGCGCCTTCATCAAGTGGGGCGACGACCACGTGCTCAAGCACGACCTCTCGAGCCTGCGCCTGCTCGGCACCGTGGGTGAGCCGATCAACCCCGAGGCCTGGATTTGGTACCGCAGCGTGATCGGCAAGGACCGCTGCCCCATCGTCGACACGTGGTGGCAGACCGAGACCGGCGCGATCATGATGACACCGCTGCCCGGCGCCATCCCGGCGGTGCCCGGCTCCTGCACGGTCCCCTTCTTCGGCGTCTCGCCCAAGATCCTCCGCGAGGACGGCAGCGAAGCCGAAGCCAACGAAGGCGGCTACCTGGTCATCGATCAGCCGTGGCCGTCGATGCTGCGCACCGTGTGGGGCGACGACGAGCGCTTCGTGCAGACGTACTTCTCCAAGTTCGAGGGCAAGTACTTCACCGGCGACGGCGCTCGGAAGGACGAAAACGGCTACTTCTGGGTGATGGGCCGCGTCGATGACGTGGTCAATGTGTCAGGGCACCGCCTAGGCACCGCCGAGGTCGAGAGTATCCTCGTCGCGCACGACACCGTCGCAGAGTCGGCCGTGGTCGGCCGGCCCGACGAGATCAAGGGCCAGAGCATCGTCGCGTTCGTCACGCTCAAGCAGGGCATCGAGCCGACCGAAGACCTCAAGGTCGAGCTGACGAAGCTCGTGGCCGACGAGATCGGCAAGTTCGCCAAGCCCGACGCCATTCGCTTTGCCGACGCCCTGCCCAAGACGCGCAGCGGCAAGATCATGCGGCGCCTGCTCGGCGAGCTCGCGCGCGGTGAGGCGCCCAAAGGCGACATGACCACGCTCGAGGACATCTCCGTCATCGCCAAGCTCCGCGGCGACGACGAGTAGGGCTAGCCGCCCAGCAGGACATCGGAGAACTCGCGCGAGGCGAGAACGTGGTCATCTGCGCCGAGGGCAAGGCGGCGAAACGCAGGAATAGTGGGCCTATTCCAAGCTTTCGCCAACGCAGCCATCGGCGCAGAGGGCCGCGTTATCGGCCGTGGGAGTTCACCGATGTCCTGCTAGACCGGTCTGCTCGACGAACCGGTCTTCGAGACTCTTGCCGACCTGCAGCTCCATGAACGGGACCTGCAGGTCTTCGAGTCTGCGCGCCACGTCGCTGGCGGCGTAGCCCGGACGCGTCGCGGTCGCATCGAAGTCGAGCTGCAAGCGACCGAGCTCAGCGATCCACTGCGCGTGGGTGATGGCGGGCAGCGTGCAGAGGTTCGCGATCTGCTCGTCCGTAGGGGCAGCGGAGAGCCGCACCATCAGCACCGCCGCCGTGCCGACCACGCCTTGCACGTGGTCTTGGCGGACGAGCGTGCCGCGATCGAGGATCGCAACCTCGGCGCACAGGCTCTCGATCTCCGCGAGGTTGTGGCTGGAGACGATGACGGTCTGCTGCGGGGCGATGGTGCGGATCAGGCCGTGAATGCCTCGCGCGGCGTGGGGGTCGAGGCCCGCGGTGGGCTCGTCGAGGATGACGACCGACGGGTTTCCGATGAGCGCCTGCGCAATGCCGACGCGCTTGAGCATGCCGTGGGAGAGCGCTTGGGCGCGCTTGCCCGCCACTTCGGGAAGTTCGACGAGGGCGAGCGTGCGCTGTACCTCTGCCTTGGCCTCCCGCGCCGACAGCCCCTGCAGGCGGCCGAAGTGGGCGAGCTGCCAGCCTAGCGGAAGCTCGCGGATGAAGCCCGCATCCTGCGGCAGCACGCCGAGCGCCCCGGGCGGTGGCGGATGGCCAGGCACCAGCGGAACGCCCGCGATGCGCACGGACCCGGCGTCAGGGCGCAGGAAGCCCGAGATGACCGAGAAGAGCGTCGTCTTTCCGGCGCCGTTGGGGCCGACCACGCCGAACACCCCGCCCGCAGGCACGTTGAAGGTGACGCCCGCGAGGGCACGGGTGGCGCCGTAGGCCTTCTCGAGGTTGAGGATTTCGATCGCAGCGGTCACAGGTCGCGCCTCCGGAAGTGCAGCAGGCCGAGCGTGCCGACCACGACCGTGTAGATCGCGACGCGAGCCGTCGACGACAGCCACGGGCCGCCCTCGTCGAGCATGAGGCTCCAACGACCCGTCGTGGGCCAGAGCGAGTCGACCGCATCCGCGAGCAGCTCCATCTCCAGGCCGAACCGGAGCCCGGCTGCTGCGAGGGACACCGCCACCCACCACAGTACGGTGAACAGCACCACGCGCCGAGACCGGCCGCGTAGCGTGCCGAGAAGCCCCAAGAAGGTGAGCAGCGGCAGCGCGGCGATCGACACCGTCGCGATGATCCGGCCGAGGTAGACGAAGTCGGCGGGCTCCGGCATCGCTCCGCCTCCGACCCAGATGTAGCCCGCCATCGAAACCGCCGCGGTCGCGATGATCATCGAGACCAGCAGCCACGCGCCGAACAGCTTGCCCAGGTACAGCGTGACCCGGTCGATCCGGAACGCGAGGAACCGCGCGTGACGGGACTCGATGTCGCTTGCGGTTTGATCGTACCCCATCGTGAGGGTGAGCAGCGGCATCACGAACATCAAGAACGCAAAGGCACCGACCAGCGGCGGGGCGTGGGCTTCGAGCGACGCCTGAACGGTTTCGAGCGGAAAGCCGGCCATGCCTGCAACCAGCTCGGCCACCATCTCCAGCGCGGCCGCGTCCCGACTGCTCTTGGCCTCGTTGAGCATTCGAGCAGCCTGGGCAAGCTGGCGGCCGACCACGGTGGAGGCGATCACCAACACGACCAGCGCGACGATGCCGGACACCGAGCGAAGCCGCCGGAGCACTTCAAAGCGGCACACATGCCACAGCTGCGTGGGGTTCACCATGCACCCCAGCCTTTAGCACGGGCCTGTTCGGGCCGCAGACGCCAAGCAGAGCTCGAGGTTGGAACGGGCGCAGAGGGTCGAATGGCAAGTCGCATGGCAGCCAGGCCGCCTCCGTACCGCCCGCGAACGGCTTTTGTTCCGGGAGCGGGCCCACCATCGCCGGAAGATGACGATTCACCGCGGCGACCCCTTCGCCCCTCGACGTGGCGCTACTCGGGCGAGTCGAGCAGGCCGGGATGATCGGCCGGCCGGGGCCCGGCGGCGTCCCAGTGAAATCGCCGCTGGGACTCCTCGATCGGCCGGTCGTTGATGCTCGCCTCCCGACGACGCATCAGCCCCTCGTCGTCGAACTCCCACAGCTCGTTGCCGTGAGCCCGAAACCACTGGCCCTGGGCGTCTCGCCACTCGTACTGAAACCGCACCGCGATGCGTCGCTCGCCGTACGACCACAGCTCCTTGATGAGTCGGTACTCGAGCTCTTGCGCCCACTTTCGGCTGAGAAACTCTCGAACCGCCTCGCGCCCCTCAAAGACCTCGGCGCGATTCCTCCAGTGGCTGTCCTCGGAGTAGGCCATGCACACGCGATCGGGATCGCGGCTGTTCCATGCGTCTTCGGCTGCGCGCACCTTCGCGGTGGCACTTTGCAGGTCGAACGGAGGCACGAGCTTCGCAGGCACGCGGACCTCAACGGGGGCCGTCGACACGCCGTTACAGCGATACGGTCATTCGGTCCGAAATTCGACGCCGTACGTCCGATTTCTGAAATCGAACGACCCGGCCGCGGGTACTTCCAAAGCACGATGAGTGGAGCAGGAGGAGTCAATGAGGCTGTCCGTGGCGCAACCCAGGCACGTCGCTGGAGCTCTCGGATCCAGGCCCGCGCCGACGTCCGGCGAGCAGGCCGGCGCGTCGCGGCGAAGCTGAAGACCGCGCCCCGTTCAGCGCAGTCCTGGTCGGGCTACATCTTCGATGAGCCCGTTCCGGTCACGCCCGCCCAGCGGATCGCCCGTCGGACCGTCGCGGTCCTGACCGCACTGCTGATCGTCCTGATCGGTGGAGGCTTGCTCACCTTGACCGCCGTCAGCGGCGGCAAGGGGTACCAGGTCGCCCCGGTGCTGAGCCTGATGATCGGGGTGATGTTCGGCCTGCCGGCACTCGCCATGCTGTACACGCACGTGCGCAGCGTGTGGCAAGAGACCGCTTGAACGACGCGTCGAAAGACGCTCGGGGAGAGACCGTTCGCGGTCTCTCCCTTTTTCGTGCGCTCAGCGCTCGACGCGAGACTTCGGACTTCGCTTGATCTTGCCCTCGAGCGCGACGTCTTTGAGCCGTACCGCCGAGAGCATCTTTGCCTCGATCGCCGTCTTCCCGCGTAGGGACCCACCATCGACGTCGATGTCTGCGTGCATCCCGACGACCAGCGCGGTCTTTCCTGCGAACGAGGAGTCGGTGATCGTGCCGACGGTGTGCATGCCGAAGCTTGCCCCAATCGTGGGGTCGCCCTCGATCGTGAGGCCGCGAATATCGATGGCGAGCATCTGCAGGTTTATGCCCTCGCGAGACACCTTGAAGGTGCCGCCGTCGATGACGAGGCGATCCCCGGACTGCCCCTCGATGGCCACCGGCGCCTCGATGTCGACGTCGAAGAGCTTGAGCGCGCACCCCATCTGCATCGTGATCGCGGGGCCACTTTGGATACGCGCCTTCACGTCGCGCAGCTCGACACGGTCCCCCATCGCGCAGCGGAAGGTGGACGTCCCATCCCACGGCGTGCGGACGTACCGGCCTTCGGCGGGCTGCCGATTCGCCTCGTGGAGGTCTTGAACACCATCGATCAGCTCCTCGACCGATGCTTCTCCGGCCGCATGCCGCTCGGTGAGTTCGGCGAAGCGTTCGGCAGCATCTGGGCCCGGCGGTTCGAGCGGCTCGAGCGGTGAGGGCTTGGGCAAGGCAGGCTTTCGTGGGGGCGCCGCGACGGGCGCTGCCTTCGGCGGGCTCATCACCACCGGCTCGTCCGACGCTTCGGACTCCTCGGCTTGAAGCACGAGTTCGGTGTATTCCTCTTCTGCGTCGCTCGCATCGCGCAACGCCCACGCGCCCGCGGCAATGCATCCGAACACCACCACCGCGAGCCCAACCGCGATCGCAATACCCGCACGCCCCTGAGAGCCGAGCGCGGTCTTCAGCGCACCGGTCAGCATCGCCACCGACGCAAAGCGCTGATGTGGCTCCACGGCCATGCCGCGACGCAAGACGTCGAACACCGCAGTGGGGACCTCGGTCTCCCGAGGAGGCTCGAGGATCATCCCACGCGTGACCGTGTAGACCAGCTCGGCGGGTGTCGAGCCGGCAAACGGTCGATATCCGTAGAGCGCCTCGTACATCACGACGCTGAGCGCGAACACGTCGGTCCGACCGTCGACCGATCCACCCGACCACTGCTCGGGCGCCATGTAGGACGGCGTACCAGCAATGGCTCCGTCTGCCGTGAGCTGCGCGTCGACCCCAGGGCTGGGCGTCGCGGGATCGATGGGGATCGCTCCAGGCGCCCGCGCGAGGCCGAAGTCTGCCACTACGACCCGGCCGTCACGCCCGACGAGGATGTTCTCGGGCTTGAAGTCGCGATGCACGAGTCCGGCAGCGTGCGCCGCCGAGAGCCCCTCGGCTGCTTGCAGGCAGGCCTCGAGCCGGGAACGCCAGGTCATCGAGGACTGCGTCAGCCACTCCCGGGCGCTCGCGCCCTCGATGTACTCCATCGCGATGAACAGGCTGCCCTCGGCTTCCCGAACGTCGTAAATCCCAACGACGTTCGGGTGGTCGACCTTGGCCAGCGCCTTGGCCTCGCGGGCGAGACGGGCGATGTCGGCGGGGTTGTGCGCGCGATGGACTTTCAGCGCGACCTTGCGATCGAGCGCGAGGTGCGTCGCGAGCACGACCATGCCCATCGCACCCGAACCCAAGGCGCGCTCGATGCGATAGGTCTGCGCGACGATCGTCCCTGGCTGCAGCGCGACTGAAGGGCCCGCAGCCACCGCCACCGCTCCCGTCGCCATGCTCTCGTCACGCCCGGGGTGCGTTGCGTGCGAGCCACCGGGAATCGTCGAGGCGTGCGGTGTCCACCCGTTTCCGGATGGACTCGGATGCAGCGTCGGTGCCTCGGAGGGAGGCGCGGCGTCCTTTCGCACCACGCCAGCATACCCGAGGCTCAATGCGACGTGCGCCAGGCTCGGACCTCGGCCTGCATCTCTTCATTTTGCGCTGCGCGGAAGCCTTGCTCCGCTTCAGCGGCAACGCGGCGCGCGGAGTCCTGCTCGCCCTGTTCCCAGCGAACCTGCGCGACCGCATAGGCACACATCCCGCGCTCGAACGGGTGAACTTCGGCCATCGACAAATGCGCCCATGCCTGCTCGACCGCCGTGCTCGCTTCAGACAGGGCGCCGAGCCGGTGATGCGCCAGGCCGATTTGGTATCGGATGACATCGGCCTTCGTATTCGAGGGCCCCAGCGAGTCTTCGAACATCGCGGCCGCGCGCTCGAACGAGGCGAGGGCAGCCGCGAAGTCGCCACGACCAAATTGCACGCGCCCGATTCCTGCGAGGCGCTCGGCAACGCTGGGGTGCTCGGAGCCAAAGGTCTTCTGTGCGATCGCAAGCGCGCGGCGAAACCCATCCTCTGCCTCGTCGTACCGGTCGAGTTCGTTGTAGGCATCGGCGACGTTTGAATGCGAGAACACCAAATCAGGGTGCTCGGGACCGAGGACTCGTTCACGAATCTCGAGGGCCTGCGTGAGCAACGGAAGTGCGGCCTCCGAGTCCCCTTGCTGCATCAACGCCACACCGACGTGTTCGTGGGCTACGGCAAGCGCAACGCTGTCACCTTCATCCGCGTCGAGCCAGACTTGGAGCTCGGCCCGGAAGACCGCCTCGGCCTCGCGGAGTCGTCCCTGGGACGCGAGTACGACCCCCAGATTGCTCCGAACGTCGCCGGTTCCACGTGCACCTTCGCCAAGCGCGGCGTCGAACGTCGCAAGCGATTGTCGGAGTTCAGCCTCCGCTTCCGCGAAGCGACCCTGTCGAACGAGCGACACGCCCAGATCTGAGCGAGCCTGGGCTGCGGACGGATGCTGAGGACCCAGCGCGAGGCTGACGACTTCGACGCGTTCCCGCAGAAGCGTCTCGGACTCCTCGTGCTTGGCGAGTACGCCCAGGACGTTGGCAAGACTGCCCAAGATCTGGGTCCTCAACAGGTGATCGACCGGCTCGGCGCGCTCGGCCATCGCGAGTGCCTGCCGGTACAAAGATACGGCGTCGTCGTAGCGTCCATCGCCATACGCAACGGACCCGACGTTATCCAGCAGCACCGCCTGGGCCTCGACGTTCCCCTCCGCCAACCCCTCCGCCAGGCTCCGATACTGCAGCCCCGCCTCGGGCTGATGCAGCGAGTATCCGATCACGTACAGCGCACGGGTTGCCGCCTGACGCAAGACGTCCTCGTGACCGGATGCCGCGGCATCCCGAATCGCAGCTTCGAGGCTTACCCGCGCGGCGTCATGGTGCTCGAGTCGCCCCTGAACGGCCCCTCGCGCGAGCGCAAGTTCGGCGTTGACCGGTGCGTAATCGACCGACCCAATCTGCGCCTCGGCACGCTCGATACGGGCAAGCGCCTGTGCGTATCGACCGGCTTGGCGAAGGGTGTCGGCGTCGGCGATGGCGTAACGAAGGCGCTCGACCACCTCGACTTGGTCTGCACGCGGCGGGTCGACTTGAGCAACGAGCAGGTCTAGGTCACCGCATCGCTCGACAGGGACCATGCTGCCCAGCACCAAGTGCACCCGCTCGAGAACCGCGGCATCCGGATGCGAGAGGACCTCGACCGCCGCCTTGGTCTCACGGCGGGCACGCTCCAGGCACCGCATGCGTCGGTCGAGGACGGCCGGGGACTGCTCTCCGCGGACGGTACTCGAGATGCATGCGTCCCTGTGCATCTCGACCCACGCATCGGCGCGGGCATCGAGAGCGGCGCTCGTGCGTTCCCATGCAGCCTCTGCAAGCGGGACGTCCACCGCAAACATCGCAACCTGGACCTCGGCTCGCCGCGCATCGCTCCAAACCGGCTCGAATCGCTCGGCCGCCCCCGAGCACGGCTCTTCATGCGCGGTCGCAAACGCAGCCCAACCGCCGATGAGTAACGTGAGGGCGCCGGTAGGAATGGCCCAGTGCAGGAGCGAGCCGCGGACCTCCACGGACGAGGTGAGCGCGTCGAGCAGCGCATTCATATCGGGCCATCGGTCCTCAGGCTCGACCGCGAGGCCACGACGCAGCGCCGGACCGAGGCCCTCGGGCAAATCGGTCTGAGGCCATGGCGGCGGCCCCTGCAGCTTCTGCGCGCGCAGCTGCTCCCCCAAGAAGGGTGGGCACCCATGCACCGCCTCCCACAACGCCACGCAAAAGGCGTACTGGTCGCTCGCCGATGACAGCGCAGCCCCACGGTGCTGCTCGGGCGACATGTAGCGCGGGGAACCAGCGACCGCACCGCCGAGGGCGTGAGCGCCGTCCTCGGATGAACCCAACGTTGGCTCTCTTGCTGCGTGTCCGTGGGCCGCGATCACCTTCGCGAGACCGAAGTCCGTCACCTTGACCACTTCGGGCCGGGCGCCTGCGTGAAGCCCTCCAACAAGCACGTTCGACGGCTTGAAGTCGCGGTGCAGGAGTCCCGACGCGTGCGCGGCCGAGAGTCCTCGTCCAGCGGCGACGAACGTCTCCACGACCGCTAGCCACGGAGGATCTTCGCGCATCCATTCAGCAAGCGTGGTTCCCGGGACGTACTCCATCGCCAGCACGTCACCACCAGCTCGTCGCTCGACGTCATAGACGGACACGACGTTGGGGTGAGAAAGCCGCGCCATCGCGCGAGCTTCGAGCACGAGACGTTCCCATGCGTCATCATCGAGCGCAGCTTCGGTGAGTTCCTTGAGCGCGACCTGTCGCTCGAGCTTGCTGTCGTACGCCCGGAGCACCCGCCCCATCGCGCCGCTCCCAGCCTGTCCCAGCACGACATAGCGACCGACGATGTCCCCAACATGCAGGGGCGGTCGAAGGGTCGGGTCGTCGATGCTGTCGCCGCTGTCCGAGGTGATCGGCCGAGGGACGGCGTCCCTCGTGGTCACGTCGGAGAGATCCCCCTCGGACGCTCCCTTTTGATCCACCGAACGTTGACGCCTCGCCATCCCCGCCTTCCTGTATACAGCGCCACCGGACCCGAGGCCGACTGCCGCGGGGTACTGATGCGGCAAACCTCAAGCCCAGGACCGGAAACCTCGAGTCGACACGGATGGGTGAGGCGTCTCTCATCGAAGGGGCGACAATCGAGGGCGCCCGCGTTTCGACCATCAGCGCGCAATCGAGTCCATTTTGGAACTCTGGCCGCGCTGCGGCGTGGCAGTCACCGTGAAGGAACAGAGCGGCTTCGCACATGCAGCCCGGGAGCGGATCATGCGAACTCAACGCCCCCTTCCCCACACCGGCCGGCGGGTCCCTGCCCTGGTGGCGACCCTACTGACCGGATTTCTCGGTGCTACCGTCTCGCACGCCGCTGGGGCCAACGACCAGGACGAAGCCGCAGCCCCCTCGGCCCTCGGCAGGTTCAACGTCCGTCTGAAACTGCCCGGGACGGACACCCCGATCGACGCCCCTAGTCCCGCCACCGCGGGCGAAACGCTGGAGTGGAACGTCAAGGCCGAGGGAGCAACCCACGCGTTCCGCGTCGTCCTTCGTCCGACAGAGACCACGAGACGAGTGGCGGTCGAAGTCGAGTATCAGCGCGACGACGCAAGCGTCGTGCAGACGCAGATCGAAGTCCCCGTGGAGGCGTGGTCCTCGGTCGAGGCCGCCGACGGCACGACGCTTGGCCTTTGGGTCGCGAAGAAGAAGCACCGAAAGATCAGCATCTCCGGCGGAGACAATCCCCTCGACGGCATGGATTGAGCACGCAGGCTGACCGGGGATGCGCCGCCCGCGGGGCGCGTAACCACGCTCGGCCATCGAGGATACGGCGTGCACGATGTTCATCGTTCGCTCGCTCACCATCCTGTCGTTCGTCACTGCGCTCGGCTGCGCCGCGTCGCCCGAACATGGAGACCTCGCCTCCGTGACCGAGGCCGCCGACGCACCGCGAGCGGCCGTCGCCGACTACAACCTTCAAAACGACCTCGCGCTGGGCGGATACGATCCAGTCAGCTACTTCGAGGGAGACGCGCCCGTCCTTGGGCAGCGAAAGCACGCCGCACGCGTACGCGGCGTCGTCTACTTCTTCGCCAGCGACGCACACCGCGACACCTTCCTCGCAGACCCTCGCGCGTATGAACCCGCGTACGGCGGATGGTGTGCGTGGGCAATGGCAAAGGGCGGCAAGACGGTCGACGCCGACCCCACGAACTTCACGATTGAAGACGGGGTGCTCCGCGTTTTCTACCGAAACGCGCTGGTCGATACGCGCAGTAAGTGGCAGGCCGGTGACATCCCTGCGCTTCAGACGGAAGCAGCCAACCAGTGGGCCGACCGCAGCGGCGAACCGCTGGAACACCTCGCCCTTCGGTGAACGCGTTGCGGCGTCGTGGGCCTGAGGCTCTCGACGCCGCGGTCTCTCACCGCCGCAGCCTTCGGCGATGCAGATCGTCCGCGAGCACTTCGATCACGCTCCGGACGACCAGCTGCGTCACTCCGGCCACGACCACGCCGGTCGACGTGGCAATCCCTTGCGCGTACGAGGACGTGAGCGCGCCGTCCGGTTCGTTCTTCGCCAGCTCGAGCCCAAGGAGCGTGGAGATCGTGGCCGCGGCTCCCGTCCCACCGATCACGAGCAGCGTGCCCACAGCACGCCGGCGCCTGCGCGCTCGCATGGCCTGCTGGTAGGTCTGCGTGACCACGTCATCGAGCATCTCGGGCGTCCAACCGTCGACCGAGCCGTGGTCGAACAACGCGGTGCGCGTGAACGACTCCGCGGGACCCGGCACGATCAGCCCGTACGTCCCACCGGCGATCGCGACCGCACCGGTCCCGAACACGCCGAGGCCTGAACCTTGGGCGGTTGTGCCCTGCTTGACGACTGCATTGGTGATCCCTATGCCGATCAGCAACGCACCCGCCCCGATGCCCAGCGCACCTTTGACACGACGCGTGCGACGCTCGACGTAGGCGAACGACCGAAACTGGGCGGTCACGGTATCGGAGTACGCCATCACCTCCGCGCGCCGAGGCAGAGCCGCTTCGGGCGGCGGCGGCGTCGGGGCATCGGTTGGCGTGGTGGCAACGAGCGTGGCGAGCAGCAGCACAGCGGACCCACAAAGCGACGGCACGCCCAAAGTACGGGCGAGCACGCCGCCGGTTACGACCGAAGTTTCGCCCGTTCGCGGATCGAGTCGAGCAGTTGGCGAACGTTCCGCGCCGTGATGGAGCGCTTGAGCGGGCGCGCTGCCGCATGCTTGCTGCCGACCTCGACCGTGTACGTGAGCAGCGTTCCGCCCTCGAACGGGTCGAGTTCGTAGACTCCTTGGGCGAGTTCGAGGTCGTTGCTTCGCGACGGATCGAGGCTCCAGCGAATCTTCCCCGACGTGCGGGACCAGTCGTAGCGGCAGTGGTAGGTGATGTCGACGCCGAGGATCGATAGCTCCCACCGAGCGCGTCGGTGGATGGAACCCTCGGTCGTCTCGTCGCGGTACACGTTGACCGCGTCGACCATCCAGCCTTCGTCGGCCCGCGCCTGCAGATCGAGCACCGCGTCACGCACCGCGTCGGGCGAAGCCGCCACGAATACCGTCGCCCGAGCCCGGATGGCACCATCGCGCGACGGCTCCAGATCGGTATCGACGGCGATGTTCGACATCTGCACCGGCGCCGGCGCCTCGAGCCAAGCTCGAGCTGGCGGTGCCGCGGGTCGAAGTGGCGCGGCGGCCGAGGAACCGGGGATTGCGATGCAGCCTAGGATCAGAGCGGACAACACCTTGGACATGCACTTCACCGTATTCTCCCGCTGACCCAGGGTTACACGCGCGGAGAAGATTCCCAGGGTTCTCCTGGCGGTTCCGGCGCCGATACAACCCTCGGACATCTGTCGCAGCTCCAGGAACCCACGGTCGTTTGCAGTCCACAGCTTGGACCTCTCATTCCGATGACCAAGGGTGGCCAGATGGCCAATGCATATGGCCCGCCCACTGGCCACCACCGCACGACGCGGAACTGAACGCCTCGGAACTTCACGAGTTCCAGGTGGTTCGTGTTGGCCGCGGTCTTGCTCCCTTGAGCCGTGATGTTCTCGCTATGTCCTCCTGAATCCGGCGAGCCTCGCCGCCTCTACAATGGTGCGCCGGCCGACCGTATCTGGAGGTCCGCGCCATGACTCGACCGCGATGCATCAAGCCCGGTGACGTCGTCATGGGTACGCGCCGCACGAGTGAGCGACGGTTCTTCCTTCGTCCGTCGTCTACGACAGACCAGCTCTTCCTCTACTGCCTCGCCCGTGCTGCCCGCATCTCAGGGGTTCAGCTCCACGAGTTCCAGGTTCTCAGCAATCACTATCACATCGTCCTCACCGACCCGCACGGTCAGCGGCCCGTCTTCTTCCGCGAGCTGAACCAGTTCGTGGCGAGAGGCGTCAACGCGAGCCTCGGCCGATGGGAGAGCTTCTTCGCGCCGGGCTCCTACAACGCCGTCACACTCATCGACGCAGACGCCATCGAAGAGGAGTGTCTATATACTCTTTGTAACGTTGTTGAAGCCGGCTTAGTCAAACTGCCCGAATACTGGGACGGCGTGAGCAGCTGGCGCATGGACTACGGGGACTCAAGACGCATCGCGCGCCCCAAGGGCTTCTTCCGGAACGAAAGCGAAACGATGCGCGACGAAGAGGTCCTCACCCTCGTCCGCCCCGAAACCCTGTATCCGAATCTCTCGGACCTCGAGGCCCGCACCCGCCTCCGGGAAATGGCGCGCGAACGTAGCCGCACGTTCGGAGACGAACTTCGAAAGAAAGGCGGCTCGTTCATGGGGATGAAGCGGGTTCGCAGGCAGCCGACGGACAGCTCGCCATCGACCCGCGCTCCTCGCCGTGGCATTCGCCCAACCGTTGCGGGCAAGAGCAAGTGGGCACGCATCGAGGCACTTCAGCGCAACGCCACCTTCTTGGAAGACTATCGAAAGGCCAGACTGCTTTTCGAAGCCGGCGACACCGCCATCATCTTCCCTTTCGGCACCTACTTGATGGCTCACCGCTACCGCGTGAGCGTCGCTGCAGCCTAGAGCCGTCGCGACCCCGTCCCCCAACAGGCGAGCCTCGTGCTCGTCCGCCGGCGCTGGTTTTTGGTCGCTCGAGCCGTCCTCGGGTAACCCAAATGATCGTCACTCAGGGCCCCGGCTCGTCGTCGCAGCGCCGACGCGCGCGAAGAAGCACCGACGTAGCCACAGAGCGAGGCCCCTGGACTGAGAGGGCCGTGGGTCCGGGACGATAAATTAAGGACCCTGGGTCCGAATGAGGGGACGATGAGGAAGGACCCTGGGTCCGGATGCGGGGATGCGGAGGAAGGACCCTGGGTCCGGATGCGGGGATGCGGGGGGATGCGGGGATGAGGCCTCAGTACGTGAAGACACAGCGGGTCACAGGAATCACCACGTCCGCCAGCACATACAAGTAGTACTGCTCCCCCTCAACCAGCGCAGCCGGCCCCCCCTCGGCGGGAACACGCTGGTTCGCGATCGCCGGAACGTCGCCGTAAGTCACCGCGCCGCTCTGAAGCGCGTCCTCTTCATCCGAAGGCACGTCGATGCGCCAGAGGGTGCCATCGGGAAGGTCGAGGTTCGGCGGGACCGTTGGGTTGCCGGAGCCTGCTTCGAGGACATACACGTATCGCGCTGCGCCGCCCTCCCAGTTGACGGTGCCGTCGGCGGCGACGCCCTCGCCGTTTTCGCAGGCCGAGGGTTCGTAGATCAGCTGCGAGTACAGCGGGCCGCCGAAGGGCGCGTCGTCGGCAAAGTCGGCTTCGATCAACCCCCGGTTGTCCAACTCCGCGATAAAGAAGTCACGCATGCGCTCGGGGTCCGTCGAAGGGATGCCGTAGGTCCGGTCGAAACCGTTGTTGTCCTCCGGCGAGAACATGCCGAACGAGGAGGAGTCGATCCAGCCGGCCGAGAACGCGAGGCCGGAGTCGTCGAAGGTCCCGATCCAGTTTCCGGGAGCGTCGATGGTCCAGTTCGAAGCGCCCGCAGGCGCGACATCGGAGTGGCAGCACACGCAGGCAGACGCCTCGATCTGCTCGCGAACCCAGTCGAGCTCGGCCGTGTACGCGGCGTCTTCCATCCGCATGTCGCCTTCGTTGAGGTCGTTCCCCGCAACGGGGTAGTAGGGGCGCTGGGTGTAAACGATGTCGCAGTCGGCGTAGTCCTCGTAGTGCCGGCCTTCCTCCGTCGAAGCGGAGATGAGCTGCCACGTGCAGACCTGGCCGTCGGGGCCGTTGCCGGCAGGTTCACCGTCGATGGGGTCTCGGCACTCGAGCGTCGGCTGCACGAACGGCGAGGAGACGCCGCCGCCTCCGGTGGTGTCGACGGGCTCAGCATCGGAGCACACACCCTCGGGCTCCCAGGTTCCACCGCCGAAGGTCTCACACCCGGTTTGGCTCGAGGCGCAGGACCCTGGGTCATCTCCGTACGAGACGATTCGGACCTCGCGGTCGGTCCCTCCGTCGAGGACGCACCGACCGAGCATGCCCGTGTCGCTGCACAGCGCGTCCAGGGTGGCGGCGCCCATGAGCTGGTCGCACGCAGTCTGGACCTCGTCTCCGGTCCAGCCCGAGCCGGTGTATTCGCGGCACTCCGCCGCTTGGGTGAACGGGCTCGTGTAGTCGCAGTGCCCCGCGGCGGTCGCTGGCGGCTCGCCGCTGCTGTCGTCGGCCGCCGTGGTCACGCCGCCGTCATTGCTGCCCGTGACGTCCGCGCCCGCGCCCGTGGTCGTCGCGATCGGATCTGCGTCATCGGTGTCCGCGGATGCATCGCCGGCGTCACCGCAGCCGACGAGTGCAAACAACCCCGCGAGCGCGAGACCGCGATTCTTGAAAAACGAGCGTGCGATGACCGGTTGTGCGTAGGTCATGCGGCCGAGACTGACCGCGGCGCTCGCAGCGGCAACGAAGAGGCCGCCAAACCGCGCGAGACGCGTCCGGAGGGTGCGTTCGGCGCCTTTTTCGGGAGCACTCCACGCGCACGGGCTACCATCCACGCATGGCGGGTCCGCGCGCGGAGAGCTACGTCGGCCGAGGGCTGGCGATGGTCGGCGTGCTCACGGTCATCTTCATCGCGCTGTTCCTCGGACCCCGGGCGGCCGAGCTCACCGCCAAGCGCGTCACCGTCTACGCCGACTTCCGAACGATCACGGGCCTTCGCCAGGGAAGCCCCGTCCAGATCTCCGGCGTCCAGGTGGGAACGGTCGCCGGCGTCGACTTCGTCGAGGCCCGCTACGCCTGCGACCCGCTGAGCGAAGACATCGGACGCAACGGCCAAGGGCGCACCGACAGCTGCGACCAAGACCTGTTCTGCTCGCCGAGCGGGATGTGTGCCGAGCTCGAGAGCTATGCGGGCAAGGGGCACCACACCCGCTGCGACGACACGTCCCAATGCGCCCAAGACGAGATCTGCTTCACCGGAGCACTCGCCCGCCGCGAGACCCACCTGATGTGGAACGGACCCCGAGGCGTGTGCGCTCGCTTCCGCGTCGACCACACCCGCACCCGCGTTCGGCTGGAAGTCCCCGCAGACACCGTGGGTCTCATCCGCTCCGACAGTCGAGCGATCGTCGCTGCCAACTCGGTGCTCGGCGACCAAATGGTCAACATCAGCTCCGGCCGCGGCGATGAGCTGTGCCCCCTGACGCGCCCGGAGGTGCCCGGCTACGCCTACGACACGTGCCTCACCAACATGCGCGTGCAGTCCCGGCCCTCGCTCGGCGAAGACATCGACCGGCTGCGCAAGCGCGTCGACAGCTTCATGGACAAGGCCGACCTCAGCATCGACGCGATCACCAACGTGATCGAAGAGCTGCAGGAGGAGCAGACCATGGACCACCTCAAGGACACGGTGAACAACCTCGCGAAGATCAGCCGCGACGTGGCCTACGGGGAGGGTCTCGTTGGGGCCTTGCTCAACTCACCGCAGTACCGTCGAGAAATCGGGCTGACCTTGGCCGCCCTCAAACGCACTTCGTTCGGCCTCGAGCGCGCGACCGGGCAAGGAACGCGCGTCGCCGCAACGCTCGACCGCAACATCGCGCCATTTCTCGGCGACACCGAAGCCACCATCGAGGGCTTCAACGTTCTGCTCGCCGACCTCGACAACCCCGAGAACCGCAGCATCGGCGCGAAGCTGATCCGAGACGATGCGGGCAACATCAGCCGCGACCTCGAGGACATCTTCGGACACACCGCCGACCTGACTGAAAGCGTCGCGGGCATTGCCGAGGCGGTCGACGACGGGGAAGGCACGCTCGGCCTGCTGCTCAAGGACGACCGGGTGGTCACCAACCTCGGAAAGCTGCTCAGCTTCCTCGCCGATCACAAGCTCTGGAAGCGAACCGCGCTGTGGTACCTCGACAAGCGCATGGGCGCGATCACGGTCGAGAACATCAAAGACTCGGCGCCGCCGCCCTGAACCGACTCAGCTCTGGGCTCAGAGCTCCCGCGCGAGCACTTCGCGGACCTCGTCCAGAATCTCTTGCTCGGTGCGTCCGATCTCTCCGTCGGCCGCCGCCGCGGCTTCGAGCTCGGCCAGCAGCTCCGGACGACGGGCGGGCGAGAGCTGGCGAAGCCGACCCTCCACGGATTCCCCGATGTTCACCGAGTTGAAGACCGCCTGACGGTCCGCATCGGAGAAGTCGAAACGCTTCATCAGGCGGTCGAGGAATCGGCGCTCGGAATCCGTGACCTGCGCGTCCGAAATCAGAAGAACAGCAACGATTTCGCAGAAAAGGCGGTTGTCGTCCATCACGTCCGCGGCCATGCCCGGACCGTAGCAGCCCGTGGTGCAGCCCGTCACGACGCGTCGCTCGTCTTTTTCGCGACGGGGTCTCTCGCCAAAACCTGCCGTACAGCCAGTGCAGCGGCGTTTCCCAGGCTGGCCGAACGCGCAGCAAGAGTTGCGGGTTGATCGTTTCGCTCAAAGGTCCACAATTGCAGTGGGCGAAGACCTCCGGCCCGACCCGCGAGATGATGCGGCGTCCCCCGAGCTCCCGCCCGCCGAGACAAAAAAAGGAAAGCATGCAGCAACCGGAAACGACGGCAACAGTTCCTCTCCAGGTCACCTACCGCGGCATGAGTCGCTCCGAAGCGCTCGAAGAGAAGATCACCGAGCGCATCGAGAAGCTGACGAAAACCGGCGAACGCATCCTCGACGCCCACGTGAGCGTCGAAGCGAGCCAGCCCCACAACCGCGGGCACGTCTTCAGCGTGCATGCCGTCGTTCACACGCCTCACGGAGAAGTCGTCGTCTCCAACGACCGCGATCCCAGCGGCACGCACGAAGATGCGTACCTGGCCGTTCGCGATGCCATGGATGCGCTCCACCGCCGCATCCTCGAGATGCGCGAGAAGGAGATCGAGCGGCGCCAGCGGTCCTGATCGCACCACGCCACCGACCCCTGGACGCCGAGGCCTCACCCGCCTCGGCGTTTTTCCTGGTTCAGCGGGCACCGCGCAGGCCGAGCGGCTGGTACGGAATCGCGCAGCACGGGATTCCCCGAATCCGGGGAGCGGGGCGATTGAAGCTCGAATACGACGTTCAACGGCAACTCACATCCCATTAGATTGGCACGAGATGCCCCTCGCCCTCGATGTGGTATAGCCGGCGCAAGGGTGGGGCGATGTAGGCACGGCTTCCAGCGGGGAAGCACGTGAGAAACTGACCCCGTCGAGGGAAGTGCGAAACATGAAGAAGATTGCTTTGTTGGTGGGGTGCCTGACGCTCCTGGTGGGAGCCGAAGCGAAAGCCGAAGTCGGCACGGATAACTTCAATCCGCAGACGACGTTCCGGCCGAACGAGTTTCCGTGGGAGTCCGGCCCGATTGGTGCGCTCGGCGTCGAGATCAACCTGACCGCGGCCGCGTATCACGAGGTCGACATCGAGATGACCGGGCAAGCCGGCTACGACTTCGATGCGCAGACGCTGACCTTCACGGGTGACGCGGACGGCGGCCTCATGCAGAACGCGCTCGGCGTCGAAGTGGGCGTGGAAGTCACCTTCCTCGGCGCGACGTTCGACGTCGGCCTCTACAACATCGAAGAAGAAGCCAACGGCACCTTCTCGCCGTACCTGCTGCCGGGCGACAAAGAGCGCCCCTTCGGCGTCGCCGAGGCGATCGGGCCCAACGACCTGGTCGACACCAGCTTCACGCTCGTCGGTCAGGAGATCACGATCGACATCGACTGGACGCTCAACGTTCCGGGCATCGAGTACCGCAGCAACGAGATCCGCCTGACCGACGGTGACGACTCCGTCGTCGCGAACGAGGTCGGCGTGTACGCGAACGAGGACGAAGCCCTCGACCTCGTGCTCCCCGACGCCGTCCCCGGCGAGACGTCCGAGATGTACGGCACGCTGCACGGCGAGTTCGATGCCGAGGTCTCCCTCGTCTTCACGATCACGGCCACGCTCAGCGAGGTGCCGATCGGCCCGTTCGAGGTGCCGCTGGACTACCCGGTCAACGAGGGCATCCCGGTCGAGTTCCCCGTCGAGCTGATGAGCTTCGACGTGCCGCTGCCCCCCGAGCCCGGCACCTCCACGGGCGCCGACGAGTCCTCCTCGGGCGAGCCCGCGGCCGACAGCAGCGGTGGCGACTCCGACTCCGATTCGGACAGCACCACCACCGGTGAAGTGCCCGACCCAACCACCACCGGCGCCGACGAGTCGTCCGGTGGCGGCATCCCGGCCGACACCATCCCGCCCAGCGATGATGGCTGCGGCTGCACCACGTCCAGCGACGGCGCGGGCTTCGCTTGGCTCTTCGGCCTCTTCGGCCTGGCCATGCTCCGCCGCCGCCGCTCGTAGCGGTTCCGGTCCAGCAATGAACGGCCGCTCCCTGAAGGGGGCGGCCATTTTTTTTCGGTCGCGGTGCGACGAACCGACCGTCGCGGCATCAATCGGGCAGCAGGACGCCCCTGCGAGAACCCGAGATGACGCAACGCAACCCTCTCCTCGTCATGCTGCTGTCCGCGTTCACGGCCGGCATCTACTACTTCATCTGGCTGGCCAACGTCGGCAACGACCTCCGGGCCAAGGCCGTCAAGGTACCGCCGTGGTGGTATCTGCTGGTCCCAATTCTCGGCTTCGTCTACCTGTGGAAGGTGGCCAAGGGCGCGGAGGCGGTGACGCGAGGCCAAACCTCCGCCGGCACCACCATGGCGCTGCTGTGCATCTTCCCGCCGCTGGGCGCCTTCTTGACGCAGAAGGGATTCAACGCCCTCGCGCTGAGCCCAAGCGCCGCCGCTTGAAACGACGAAGACCCGCGGCATGACGCCAGCGGGCCTTCAGCGCGACGATGCCGCTGCTTACGGGCAGTCGAAGACCGCATCGAGCGACGCGACTGCGGCGTCGATGCCCGCTGCATCCGGAGCATCTCCGCTCCAGAACGACTGCAGCGAGCCGTACTCCGCCGCGTTGCGCTCGTTGCCCCCGCGGTCGAGCACGGGGCCGATGATCTGCAGATAGGCCCAGCGCGCCTGCGCATCCACGTCGGTCAGGTTGCCCAGCTCGACGAGCTTGGCGCGGACGACCTGCGCGAGGCCGTAGTCGAGCGCCGTGGTGAGCTGCGACTGGGCCGAGCAAAGCAGCGCCTGTGCGTCCATGTCGAGATCACCGATCTCCGGGGTGTCGTCGGCCGGGTTCAGGTCTCGAATGCACCGGAACGCGCTGAAGCCGTCCCAGATCGCCTCGTGGGCCTCGGAGCTCACGGCCATCACGTCATCGGCGATGCCGATGCCGCCGCTGCGATCGAACCCGCCGGTGTAGTAGGCCCACGCCGAGTCGCAGTCCTTCGCCTTGCTCGTGAAGCACGTGTTGGCCTCTTTGTAGACCGAGAGGTACAGGAACCACAGCCCGGCGGCTTCGATGCGTGCGATGTGTACGGCGGCCTCGCCCTCGCCCATCTGGCCGGACGCGAACGCGTCGTTGATGATCGGCGCGATCGAGGACGGACCCGCACAGCGCTCGGGGTACTTCTCGACGTTCGACGCCACGGTGCACTGCTTGTCGCCGTCGACGCCGGGATCCCAGTCGGACTCGGGAATCGCGGGGAAGTGCAGATCCTCGCGACGCTGCAGCCGAGACTCGAGGCCCTCGTCCTCCGAGTACTTGGTGCGCGCCGCCGTGAAGTCGTCGACCGTGGGCGCCTCGCCGAGGATGGTCAGCACCTCTTCGTACGCTTCGACCCGCGCGATCGAGCTCGGCGTGCTGTCGACGAGCGTGTACGTGCCATCGTCGGTCACGCATGCGTCATAAGAGTCGTCGCCACCCGGCGTGTAGTCGTTCGCGTTGGGCGAGCATGCGGCGAGGTCCGCCGTATCGACGAGGTCACCGCAGGCAAACACTTCGCCCGGCGCCTCCTCGGTATCACCGTCGGTGGCCCCATCCGTAGCACCGTCATCCGTGTCCGCGCCGCCTCCGCCGTCGTCACAGCCGGCGACGAAAAGCATCAGCGCGAGCGTTCCACCGAACGCGTAATTCATCTTCCGCATGACCCAATCGTGCGGCGGGGCATTCAGGCGCGAAAGCGGGCATGGCCCCGCTGCGATCGAGGGGATCCCCTCTACATCTCGGCCGACACCAAGCCGAGCCGGATCGCGTGCCGCACCATGCCGGCGACGTTCTTCGTCTCGAGCTTCGACATCAACCGCCCGCGGTGCCCCTCGATGGTCTTCACGCTCAGACCCAGGTGCTTGGCGATCTCCGGGCTGGATTTGCCCTCGGCCACCAGCTTGAGGACCTGCCGCTCGCGAGGCGTCAGATCGGAGCCCGCACGGGGACCAGAGCCCTGGTTGCGCGAGTCATCGAGCACGATCTTCGCGACCTGCGGGCTGAAGAACGCGTTGCCCGCCGCGACCGCCTTGATCGCCGCGACCAGGTCCGACAGGCCGGACCCCTTGAGCAGGTACCCGCCCGCCCCCGCGCGAATCGCAGGGCGCACGTGCTCGCCCGTCGAATACATGCTGAGGATCAGCACCTTCGTCTCGGGCACCTGCTGGCGGATGGCCTTGGTCGCCTCGACCCCATCGAGCTCGGGCATGTTCAGGTCCATGACCGCGACGTCGGGGCGGTGCTCCTCGACCAGCGCCACGCCTTGCTTGCCGTTGTCGGCCTCAGCGACCACGGTCACATCGTCTCGTCCTTCGAGGAGCGCCTTGAGGCCCTCGCGAACGATCTGGTGGTCTTCGACGAGCACGACGCGGATCGGGTCCGGCATTGGAACTAATCTAGCACTTCGGGCACGTCGTCGTCGGTGAGCAGCGCAGAGGGCAGCTCAGCACGAATGCGCGTGCCCTTGCCCACGGCGGATTCGATCTCGATCGTGCCGCCCAGCAGCTCCACCCGCTCACGCATGCCGACCAAGCCGCGACGCCGCGGCCCGACCGCATCGAGGTCGAAGCCCTTGCCGTCGTCTTGCAGCGTGAGCCGCAGCGCAGCTTCGTCCGCGCGAACGTCGATGGTGACCTCGCTGGCGTCGGCGTGCCGCGCCACGTTGGTCAGCGACTCTTGCACCAAGCGATAGGTGGTCGTTTCGACCGAGGCGTCCAGGTCCACGCCAACGTCGTAGGAACACTCGACCTGCACCGCGGTGGCGTCCGAG
Source organism: Myxococcota bacterium (assembly GCA_039024335.1). Classification (GTDB taxonomy): domain Bacteria; phylum Myxococcota_A; class Polyangia; order Nannocystales; family Nannocystaceae; genus CAJXVA01. The sequence goes on along the minus strand of JBCCQM010000021.1, from coordinate 731 downwards.
AGGTCGTCGGCCGCCCGGAGAATCGCAGCCTCCAGGCCAACGTCGTCGAGCACCGCGGGTCCGAGCTGGTTCACCGCGCGCCGAATCTCCTCCACCGTGCCGTCGACCATGCCCAGCGTGCGGCGGGCCATGGTGGTGGTCTTCGCGTCGGCACCGGCCTTGGCCTCGAGCAGGTCGCCGATGAGCTGGACCTGAATGCGGATGGCGGTGAGCGCCTGCCCGGCGGAGTCGTGGAGCTCGCGAGCGATGCCGCGACGCTCGGCTTCCTGCAGCGCGATCGCGCGCGACGACAGCTCGCGCAGGTGTTGCTCCTTGCGCTGCAGCTCACCAAGCGCCTCGCGAAGCTCGGCCGACCGCGCCTCGACCTGCTGCTCGAGAGTCTCGTTGAGCTGGCCGAGCGCGCCCTGGGACTCGCGCAGCCGCTGGACCAGGTCGCGAATGTTGCCCTCCGCCTTGCCCATCGCCCGCATCGGGACCCAATAGAGCAGCCCTCCCATCGCGAGGCCGAGCGCAGCAAACCCGATGAGCAGCGCCAACGTGTCGCGCTCGAGCTTCTTGGTGGAGATGGCCACCCAGACAGCCCCCGCGACACCTCGGCTTGCGTCGATGTCCGCGTTCCTCCACAGGGCATCCAGAGCGCGCAGCTCGTCGACGTCGTCCGCCGAGCCCTCGATACGCTGTCCGGCCGCGTCGACAACGACGATGCGGTCCACGCCCGGCATCTCGAACGT